>CAJWCP010000006.1 GCA_913031595.1 uncultured Flavobacteriales bacterium
TACAGAATCCAACAGGTTCGGATTGGCAGTCAGCAGGAGGTTTTGGAGTATTCTATCCAACCTTTACTAGGAATAAGAATGGTTTAACACCAGGAGAAACTTATAGAGGACAGTCAAGAACATGGTGTGATCCATCCGGAGGTCTTTATCGTGCAGATGGTTGGACACCACTTATTTTCTGGACACAGCCTACTGTGGTTAGAGAAGGAGGAGGTCAGTCTATTACGAATTTAGATATTTACCCTAATCCATCTAGAGATATATTTAATATATCCTTTACTTCAGAGGATAAGCAAGATCTACAGCTTAGAGTGTTGAATATGGTGGGAGAGGAGATACTATTAGATGATATGCAACAGTTTGTAGGAGAGTATGTTAGATCGATTGATCTAAATAAACACTCAAAAGGAATATATCTATTAGAGATCATTACAGATAAAGGAATAATTAATAAGAAATTAGTATTACAGTAATAGTATTAAGATTTAATGAGGCATTTATTTTTCTTTATTTCAGTTTTATTATGTTCTAATATAATTGCTCAATCATATAATGATGGGCCAATTGATTTACAGGTAAAATTAAGAGAAGTACAAGGTAACTTTACAGCAACAGATGAATCTTTATTAGGTATCGGTTTTGCGCCTGATGAATTAACATTTAAGATTTGGGCGAAAGACAATTTAAACACTTTTAGCTGGACTGGGGGTAGTTGTTTACAAGATTTGAACTTTAATCCTACACCAGGAGGTTCAAATTCTATTGATTTTAACAATATTTTTGCATCTTTTAGTTTTCCTACTTCTATTGTACCACAATATTTAGATTTTAGAATAGATGCATGGGAAGATGATTTACCTTCTGATCAATTAATAGGTTTTTGTAATACAGGAACTTCTTGTACTTGGAATGATATGGAATGTTGTGGTGTTTATCTTTTTGGACTTTGTATTGGTATTGAGACAGGAGATGATTATAGGTGTGATGCGAATCCTTTTTATCAGGGACTAACATATAGAAGTGGACCTCCTTGTCAATGGTATAGCCATGGTTATATTAATGGGAGTGGCTGTATTAATCCAAGTTCACAGTCAGGACAACCTAATACAGATGGGTATTATCAGCCTCATATAGAAACCTTTTGGCGTTATACAAAAGGTACATCTTTTGGTAATGCAATAGATTTAGGCGTACTAACACCAGGTGTTATTAATCATTTTAATAGTAATGAATGTTATACAGACAATTATCCTTACAGTAGTGGTAATGATGTTATTTATTCTTTTACCGTTACTAATCCTACTGGAGTTAATATTTCTGTTTGTGGGAGTAATGGTGCGCAATTTGATAGTTACTTATATTTAGTTTATGATACTACACTAACAGCTATCGCAAGTAATGATAATAATTGTGGTACTCAATCTGAAATTTTTACGTCATTATGTGATCCAGGAACTTATTATATAGTAGTAGATGCTGTAACTAGCTCTGAACTAGGGACTTTTACTCTTTCTTTAACTGAGGATGCTAGCTTTAGTTTTAATTCTCAGATTACCACACAAGATGTAAGCTGCGCAAATGGTAATGATGGGCAAATAAATGTTAATTTATTAGGTAATGGGGGGGAAGCTCCATATACTTATAATTGGTATGATATTAATATGAATCTTATTGATTCAACTATCTTAACTACAAACATTTCAGATTCACTTTTTGCATTAGACACGGGTATTTATATTATAGAAATTATTGATGATAGAAATTGTATTTTATTAGATACAATCTTTTTAGATTCATTAGCTTCTCTTTCCCTGGAGGTTACACCTATTAACCCAACTATTTGTGAAGGATCTAGTATTAATCTTACTGTTTCTGGTGCCTCAACATATACCTGGTCTCCCTCTACTTCTTTAAATACTAATTTAGGAAGTATTGTTCAAGCAAGTCCTCAAATATCTACTACTTATTCTATTATAGCTCAGGGTGTTAATGGGTGTGAAGATACTATTCAGGCGGATGTTAGTGTAATTCCTGCTCCAACATTATCTGCATTTCCTACTTCAGTAGAGATTTGTCAAGGAGATTCTATTTTTGTATTCCTTGCGGGGGCTGATAATTATACTTGGACTCCTAATAATGCAATTAATTCAATTAATAATGATACTGTTCTTTTATATCCAGTTAATAGTCTTACATATTCCATTATGGGAGCTAATTCATTTGGATGTACCTCTATTTTGCAAGTACCGGTTACAGTACATACAAATCCTAGTGTTAATATAAATGCTTCATTAAATCCTGTATGTTTAGGAGAGATATCAATTTTAAATGCAAGTGGAGCAAATGTATATAGTTGGCAGCCTTCATCTTCTTTAAGTCTTACTACGGGTAGTAATGTTTCAGCAATGCCTAGCTCATCAACTACTTATTCAGTTATAGGTACTGATTTAAATAACTGTGCTTCCACGGCTTCGATTACACTTAATGTGAATCCTCTTCCTATTTTAAGTGTTACTCCAACTACTTCTACAATTTGTGAAGGTTCTAATGTGACGCTTAATGCAACAGGTGTATCTGATTTTATTTGGTCTCCTGCTTTAGGATTAAATACTACTGTTGGGTCATCTGTTATTGCTAGTCCTACTATTACTACGATTTATTCTATTACAGGTACGGATATAAATGGTTGTTCAGATGTAATTTCTACAGAAGTTAATGTAGATCCTAAACCAAATATTATTTTAACTCCTCCTAATGCTGATATTTGTATAGGATCAAGTATTAATATATCTGCTTTTGGCGCAAATACATATAGTTGGACTCCTAATTTTGGTTTAGATAATACTAATACACAAAGTGTTATTGCGAATCCTACTTCTTCTACAAATTATACAATTACAGGAACAGATCTCAATGGATGTACTAATTCAGCTAATTTTCAGCTAAATGTTGGAATCAACCCTAATATATCAATTACTCCTGTGAATCCAATAATCTGTGAAGGAGAGAATATTAGTTTAAGTGCTAGTGGAGCAAGTCAATATACTTGGAGTCCAGATATTAATTTAAGTGCAGTAAGTGGTATTATGGTTAACGCTAGTCCAGATGTTACTACTACTTATACTTTAGTTGGTATGGATGATATTGGTTGTAGTGATAGTGTAACTACAACAATAAGTGTGAATTCACTTCCTTCCGCTCAAATACAGAATAATAATGGAACTACTATATGTACTGGAGATTCTGCTATTGTGGTTGTTGATGTTAGTGGTAATCCTCCTTGGATTGTTTCTTATGCAGTGAATGGGGTTTTTCAGCCTTCCATTACTTCTATTTCAAACCCTACAATAATATTGTCAGATATTGCGGGAGAGTATACAATTCCAAGTATTACAGATGCTAATGGGTGTAGTAGTCCAGGAATAGGATCGTTAATATTAGATGTTGTAAATACACCTGTTGCGAATTTTGATTTATCTCCTCAACCTGCAGATGTTTTGAACTCTGAAATTTCTTTTTTCAATAATTCTATTTTTGCTGATACTTGGTATTGGGATTTTGGAGATGGTTTTTCAAATATTGAAGATTACAGTCCTCTTCATTCTTACTTTGAACCTGGTAGTTATCAAGTGACTTTGGTAGTTACAAATGGTATATGTAGTGATACAGTACAACACCAATTAACAATTGATCCAGTATATACTTTGTATGTTCCTGATGTTTTTACCCCTAATAATGATGGGTTAAATGATATATTCTTACCAAAAGGACAGTCAATATCTAAGTTTGAGATGAATATATATAATAGGTGGGGAGAAGAAGTGTATTATACGGATGATATTAATTTAGGATGGGATGGTAAGATAAAAAGTGAAAAGATTGTTACAGGAGAATACTCATATATTATTAATATTATTGATGATTTAGGTGTATTTCATTCTATAAAAGGTAAGGTGTTACTTAATTAAATTAGTATAATTGCATTTTTATTTGGTATTATTTTGTGAGTTTATTTTATGAGTGGTAAAGTAAAAATATTAGATATAGAACAGGTTAATCAAAAAATAAATCGATTAGCTTGGCAAGTGTATGAGCATAATAATCAACAAAAAGAAATTGTAATAGTTGGAGTTGATACTAGAGGTTTAATTATTGCGAAGGAATTAGCAAAAATTATAAAGAAAATATCTCATTTAGATATTACAATTGGACATTTGAAAATTGATAAAAAATCCCCTTATAACAATCCTATTGATCTTAATTTGTCTTCTGAGGCTTATATCAATAAAGTAGTTGTTATATGTGATGATGTATTAAATTCTGGTAAAACATTAATCTATGCTGCAAGATACTTTCTTAAAATACCACTTTTAAAGTTGTCTACGGTTGTTTTAGTAGATAGAAATCATAATAGATATCCGGTTAAATCAGATTTTGTAGGCTTATCATTAGCAACTACTTTACAAGAATATGTCAATGTTACCTTAGAAGGTGCTGATCAAGGGGTTTATCTCTCTTAGGGTCTCTTGAATACTTTTATTCTGAATATTTATTGTGTATGTTGCTGTTTTATATATTTTTTCTCTTTCTATAAGTTCTAATTCTATATATTTTTTTAGTTCAGGTCTATTTAATTTCTTGATGAGAGGTCTTTTTTTTTGTGTGTTTTCAAGTTTAGTTAAGAGAGAATTAATAGAATCTTTTAGGTAAATACTTATACCTGTCTTATTAATATATTCCATATTATTATTAAATATAGGAGTTCCTCCTCCACATGCTACAATTTCATTTTGTTTAATCTTTCGTAGAGTTTTTTTTTCTAATTCTCTAAAATATTCCTCTCCTTTTTCTTTAAAGATATTATTAATGGTTTTTTTTTCAATTCCCTCAATGATTTTATCTGTATCTATAAATTTACGATTAAATTTAGTAGCTATCTCTTTTGCTATTGTAGATTTTCCTACTCCCATGAAACCAATAAAATAAATCATAATACTTTAATTTAGTGTCATTGCAAATAAACATAATTTAGACTATAAATCATATTAATATTATTTGAGTGTTTAATACATTAAATTAATTTTATAAACCAACATATTGGAATAAAGAAAGTATTATATTTGCTGCCAATTTAAAGACCTGGTAGCTCAGTAGGTAGAGCATCTCCCTTTTAAGGAGAGGGTCCTGGGTTCGAGCCCCAGCCAGGTCACATTATATCCCGCATTAGGCGGGATTATTTGTATATGTTTTATTAGCCCAGATGCTGAAATTGGTAGACAGGCATGATTGAGGGTCATGTGTTCAGATGAACGTGCGGGTTCGACTCCCGCTCTGGGCACTTAATTAATCTTTATCCCCCAACTTTTTTACATTTATATCCCTCTTCTTCTAATATTTTAATTACTTCACTTCTAACATTTCCTTGTATCAGTATTTCTTCTTTCTTTACACTTCCTCCAACACCACATTGTACTTTAATTTTTTTAGCTATTTTTTTTAAATACTCTTTAGATCCAGTAATGTTCCTTACTATAATTATAGTTTTTCCATGATGTTTTTCAAGACAAACTGCTAATGTTTGTTCTTTATTTGCTGTGTTACTTGATGGGTTATCATATTCATATTCAAAATCTGGATTAGTGGAATAAATTATCCCTTTTCTTTTTTTATTCATTTGGAGTTAATATTTTTAATGTTTTAGGAGATGCATTAATAACTATGGGTTGATCTACTTGTAGAGGTTCGCCATCTATGTGTATTAGTTTTTCTTTAGTTATTATTTTTATTTTTTCACATTTTATAGTTTGAACGTATTTAGACATGTGTAGATTACCTTTAAATAATTTCATAAGAAATAATGGGATTCTCCATTTAGCAAATTTTTTTACAATAATAATATCTACTAATCCATCTGTTATTTTAGATAAAGGAGATATACATGCATTATTTCCATATTGGCTTGCGTTTGCAAATGCGATCATATATGCTGATATTTTTTGGGTTTGATTATTATATTCTAATACATATTCTTTTGGTTGGTAAGAAAGTTCTTTAATTATTAATTTCATGTAATTTATAAAACCTCTTTTATTAAGTCTTGAGAATAGATTTGCAATATGTGCATCAAATCCAATGCCAGAAACATTTACAAACGGTATTTTATTAATAGTACAAGTATCAATAATTTTAACATTCTTTTTTTTTAGTTGTTTTACTGCCTCTTTAGGAGATGAGAGCATTCCAATATGCAGAGCAAATCCATTACCTGATCCGCAAGGAATTACGCCTAACGCTGTTTTAGTGTTTATAACAGACTCTAGGCATTCATTTACAGTGCCGTCTCCTCCAACCGCTATAATTGTCTGATATTGTTTATTTACAGCCTCAAGGCTTAATTTTTTAGCATCACCAGGTTTTTTTGTTTCTACAATATCATAATTTTTAAAATGTTTAGCAATATGTTTACTAATACCTTTTTGTTTTCCAGTGCCTGCTATAGGATTTATTATAAATCTAGTTTTCATAATGCATTTTATTTTGCCTTATTCTATGGTTATAATCTTGTTTTATGGCTTTTAGTTTATTTATATATTTCTCTTTTATTATAGTTTTTTTATTTAATTCCCAGTTGCTATATTTTTGATAATTTTCTTCTTTATTTTTGATAATTCCTTGTGGGGTAATGAAGTAATAGTTCTCTTGTAATTTACTTATTGCCCATTGTTCTTCGCTAAACATAGATTTCCCAAAAGAAAAGAAAGGTTTTGGATAGTTAATGAGATCTAATACTGTGGGCATAATATCAATTTGTTGTACTATATTATTGTTTACACCTTGTAAACTACTATCTCCTTTAAATAGTATCATAGGAATGGCATATCTACCTATTTTATTTTTATATTTATTATTATATTTTCTTCCTGCTGTATGGTCAGCAGTTATAATAAATAGAGTGTTAGAGAACCATTTTTCACGTTTTATTTGATTAAAAAATAATTTCATGGCATAGTCACTATATGTTATAGTTTCTAATATTCCTATTTTATTAGATTCAGGATTATGATCTTCTGGTAGTACATATGGAGGATGAGAGCTTAATGAGAAGAATGTACTAAAGAAAGGTTGTTTCTTATCTTTTAGTTGATTTGCAAAATATTTCATAAATGGCACGTCAAATATTCCCCAAGAACCATCAAAATCAGTCTTATTATTATATTCTTCTAAACCATAATAATTCTGAAATCCTGCTTTTTTACAATAAGCATAGAAACCCATTGTTCCTCTGTGTCCTCCATGATAAAAAGAGGTGTGGTAACCTTCTTTATTTAATATACTGGCAAGGCTTTGAAATTTATTTTGCGCATATTCAGATGTGATAAAAGGTTCATTCATTAATGTCGGTATGGAAGCAGTTATTGCTGGCAAGGCTTCTATAGATTTTAAACCATTCGAAAATGCATTTGTGAAAACTAAGCTTTTTTGGATTAAACTATCTAGGAAAGGAGTGTGTCCTTTTTCTGAATTATAATAGCCGATAAATTCTTTTGAATAACTTTCCATTATTATAATTATTACATTTGTTTTATTCTGATCTTCATTTATGAGTTTATTTTTATGAATAGGAGAATAAATTTTTTCTATTTCTTTTTGAGTATAATATTCATGTTGTGGTAATTTTTCTGAATCCAATGAATGTATAATACAAAAAGGAGTATTTAGTATTAGTGAATTATTTTCTGATTGAGTTAATTCTCCTGCATTTATTGGTTTTATTGGTTTTAATTGTAATCCTCCTCTAGCGCTTATTATAACTAGAATTATTCCTATTATCAGATACATAATAGATTTAGGAATAGATACTATATTATTTTTAGGTATTTTTTTAATTCTTAATATTATCCATATTTGTGCTATTGAGAATAAAGTAATTATCCAATATTCCTTTATATATATAGGAGTTATATTTATTACATCTTCTCCTAATTGTATTAGTTCTAAGAAGTCGATTGTTGATCTTTTTTGTGTAAATCTAAAATATTCAATATCAATATTATTTAGTATTAAGAATGGAATATTAGTGGTATAAAATATCCAATTAGTAATTTTTTGATATAATTGATGAGTTCTTATATTAATAGGTAGAAGTAGTAATATTAGTAAGGGAATGTTTATATATGCTATTACAGAAAGGTCAATTCGCATACCTTCTATTATTTCAAAGATGTTAGTTTCAGTTAAACTGTCTAGATTATTATAATAGAAGAATATTCTACTAAAAGTATATAAAGCTATGAGGATAACAATTCTTTTTAGATATGTCAAGAAATAAGCTAGTTCTTTCATTTAATACAACCACAATTATTGTTTTCGTAATTTTCGTTTGATTTTTGGAGTTTCTTAAATAAATAAAAGGCTGCTAAGAGGCACATTAATGCTAGAGCTGTTTCTTCCCATGTCATAATTGTTGTTTTTTTTACAAATTAAGTAATTATTATGGTACTTTTGAATCAAATTTTATTATTGATGAAATTTAATCGAAAAGATATTACTGATAGTAAGCTATTAGAGCTATATAAGCAGTTATTAACACCAAGATTAGTAGAAGAGAAAATGCTTATCTTATTAAGGCAGGGTAAGATTTCAAAATGGTTTTCTGGAATTGGACAGGAAGCAATATCTGTTGGGGTTGCATCTGCTTTAGAAAAAGATGAATATATACTTCCTATGCATAGGAATCTAGGTGTTTTTACTACTAGAGGAGTATCATTATATCGTCTTTTTTTACAATTTCAAGGTAAAGAAGGGGGGTTTACAAATGGACGTGATCGTTCTTTTCATTTTGGAACTAAAGAGCAACATATTGTAGGTATGATTTCTCATTTAGGTCCTCAGTTAGGTGTTGCTGATGGTATATCATTGGGTAATAAATTAAAAAATAATAATAACTTGACAGTCGTTTTTTCAGGAGACGGGGGGACTTCCGAAGGAGATTTTCATGAAGCTTTGAATGTTGCTTCAGTATGGGATTTGCCGGTTATCTTTATTATTGAGAATAACGGTTATGGTTTATCTACTCCTAGTTCTCAGCAATTTAGGTGTGAAAAGTTTTCAGATAAGGGAGTAGGTTATGGTATGGATGCTTATACTATAGATGGAAATAATATTTTAGAGGTCTATAAGGCGATAAGTGAGCTTAAGAAAGAGATTTCTAGAAAATCGAAGCCAGTAATATTGGAATGTGTAACTTTTAGAATGAGAGGTCATGAGGAGGCTTCAGGAACCAAGTATATACCTAGCGAATTAATGGAAGATTGGGCAAAAAAAGATCCAATAGATAATTATGAGGCATTTTTATTAGATCAGAAGATTATTATCCAAGAAGATATAGAATTAATAAGAAAAGAAATTAAAGAGGAGATTAATTCTGCTTGGAGCAAAGCAGATAATCAACCGAGAATTACCCCTAATTATGAAAGAGAGGTTAAAGATATATTTAGGCAAGATTCATTAGAAATTATTAAGCCTTCAGATTCTGTAAAAGAAAAACGTTTTGTTGATGCTATTACTGATGCCTTAAGGCAAAGTATGAAAAAGCATGACAATTTGATATTAATGGGACAAGATATTGCTGAATATGGAGGTGTTTTTAAGGTTACAGATGGTTTTCTCAAAGAATTTGGTCCAGAAAGAGTAAGAAACACACCTATATGTGAATCTATCATTGTAAGTGCTGGTTTAGGCTTATCAATAAATGGATATAAATCAGTTATTGAAATGCAATTTGCTGATTTTGTGAGTTCAGGTTTTAATCCAATTATTAATAATTTAGCAAAAACACATTATAGATGGGGAGAAAATGCTGATGTTGTTATTCGAATGCCTACTGGTGCTGGTGTTGGCGCTGGACCTTTCCATTCTCAATCTAATGAAGCTTGGTTTACACATACTCCAGGATTAAAAGTTGTTTATCCTACTTTTCCTAATGATGCAAAAGGGTTATTGATATCGTCAATTAATGATCCTAATCCAGTTATGTTTTTTGAGCATAAGGCTTTATATAGAAGCTTAAGCGGTGAAGTTTCTGATAATTATTTTACTTTAGAGATAGGGAAAGCAAATCTTCTTAAAGAAGGGGAAGATGTAAGTATTATTACTTATGGTATGGGAGTTCATTGGGCTTTAGAAGTGTTGAATGATAATTTAGAGATTTCGGCTGATCTTATTGATTTAAGAACATTAATACCTCTAGATAAGGAAATGATATTTGATTCTGTTATTAAAACTGGAAAAGTGATTATTTTACATGAAGACTGTATTACTGGAGGATTTGGAGCTGATTTAGCAGCAATAATCGCAGATGAATGTTTTGAATACCTAGATGCACCAGTAAAAAGATCAGCATCAATGGATACGCCAATTCCTTTTTCTTATGAATTAGAGAATCAGTTTTTAGCGAAGGATCGTTTTAAAGATCAATTATTAGATTTATTAAGATATTAGCTAGATATTATATTGTTTCTCTTACTCTTATCTAGGGATACTATCTGAAATAATTTTACGATATTTGCATCCTTATGAAGATAGCAACGTAAATTATTATATGAAAAGCAAGGGAACCTTAAATATCTATAAATTATTTTGTTTAGGATTAATATTTTTATTTTCTTCTTGTATTACAAATGAAGATTTAGAATATATTCGTTTAAATAAAGACAGAGATAACTTTGATCTTATTAAAGATGATTATTATCTTCAAAAAGGAGATTTACTTTCAGTACAGATTAGTACTGTTACAGAGCAACAGCATGACTTCTTTAATAAGGAACAAACTTCTAATTCACAATTAATGATACAGAATCCATATTTATATGGTTATTTGATAAAAGATGATGGTTTCTTAGATTTACCTTCATTTGGGAGAGTACAAGCTGAGGGTTTTACTTTAAGAGAGCTTGAGAACATAATAAAACAGATTGCTCTTTCTTATTTTGAACAGCCTGTAGTAAAATTAAATATTATTAATTTTGAGATTAGTGTTCTTGGAGAAGTAAATAATCCGGGTACATATAAAATAGTAAATCCTGATGTTAATATACTATATGCATTAAGTTTAGCAAGTGATATAACACAATTTGGAGATAGAAAAAGAATTAAGATAATACGACAAGAGAATGAAATAAATAAGGTGTTTTTCGTAGATTTAACAAATCAGAATATACTCAATAATCCTGATTTTATGCTTCAGCCAAATGATATTATTTATGTTTCTCCTTTAGAGAAGAAGTTTTATACGATTAATAATATTTCTAATGCAGTGTCATTATTATTGTCTACAGTGACAATATTTCTTTTACTTAATCAATAATTTATGAGTATGAAGAATCAGTTTGAAGATATTATAGATTTTCAACAATTTCTTTTAAAGATAGCGAGAAATTGGTTTTTAGTTATTGTAAGTTTATTACTTGCTTTGATTGTTGCATTTGCTATTAATAGATATTCTCATGAGAAATATTATTCTGAAACTTCCATTTTAATTAAAGAGAATAATAGCACACTTACACCATCTGACCTTTTATATGAAAACTCAGTAAATTCTAAAAAGAAGAGTTTAGAAAATAAGGCACTCATATTGCGTTCCTACCCTCTATTATATAAAACAGTTAAGGATTTAAATTTTAACATAGGTTATTATATAGTTGGGAATATTATGGTGACAGAGACTTATATATCACCTGTTATATTAGAGTCTAATGACACTGAATATTTAACAGGTAAATCTATATTAATCAATATAATTAATGCTTCTTCTTATTCATTAATGTTTGAGGGAGAAGAGAATAGTAGGGAGTATAAATTTGGGGAGGTTTATTCTTTAAAAGACAGTGAAATAAAAATCTCTATTAATGCTAAGTACCCCTTTATAATATCAGATGGTAAGATTGCATTTGACAAGATTCCTGAGACAATTATTAGGTTTAAGAGTTTAAAATCACTTGCTCTTTCTTATCAGAATAAATTAAGAATTCAACAAAAAGATAGAGAATCTACGGTAATTAATATTTCTATTTTAGAAGAAGATCAATTAAAAGGTGTTGTTTTTCTAAATAAATTAACAGAAAATTATATTAATTATGAGATTGAAGAAAAAAATATTGCTGCAAATAATACTGTTAGTTTTATAAATGATCAGCTTATTAAAATGAGTGATTCTCTTGCGTTACTTGAAGCACAGATAGAGCAATATAAAAATAATAATCAAATTACTGATTTAAGTTTAAAAGCACAAAGTATCTATACGAATATTGTAACCCTTGAAACAGAATTAGCAAAAAATAAGGGTATGCACAATTATTATAATTACTTAGATAAATATATAGATAAAGGTAATGATATTGAGGGGATTTCTGTTCCAACTGCATTTGGTGTAAATGATGAATCTTTAAATACTATTATTAAACAATTATTAGATATACATATTAAAAAGAATATATTAGAAGATGGTGGACAAGTTAATAATCCTGCCATTGCAAAGTATGATAGACAAAGTAAACAGTTACTATTAAACTTAAAGGAAGTGATTAAGACTAGTAAAGAAGCTAATAATTTGATAATTAATGACCTTAGAAGAAGAATTCGTAATATGGAATTATCTTTGAATGATATTCCACAAGTTGAAAGAGAATTATTGAGTATAGAACGATTACAGTCTATTAGTGAGAATATCTATATATTTTTATTAAAAAAGAGGGCAGAAGCGAAAATCACATCTTCTTCTAATGTTGCAGATAGTAAAGTATTAGAGCCTGCTATTTATAATGTGAAAAATCCAGTGTTACCAGATAAAAGAAAGAATTACTTTCTTGCATTTCTAATCGGTTTATTAGCACCTATTTTGTTTTTATTTATTAAAGAGTTGCTTAATGACACTATTGTTACAAAAGTTGATCTTGAACGCATTACTAGTATTCCTGTATTAGGGGTTATTGCTAGAAATTATAGTGGTAATATGTTATTGTCAGATCAGAATCCAAAATCAATAATTTTTGAGGGCTTTAGAGCTTTAAGGTCTAATCTGTCTTTTTTAAAAGAATCTACTTCTGAAAACAAAGTATATCTTGTTACATCATCAGTTAGTGGTGAAGGAAAAACATATATAGCAGAGAATTTAGGTATAGTATTTGCTAAAACAGGAAAGAAGACTATTATTGTTGGTGCTGATTTAAGAAGACCAAAGATTTATTCTGACTTTAATTTAAATAATAAAAAAGGGATTTCTAATTATGTTCTTCATAACTTAGATTTAGATCAAGTGATATTAGATTCTAGCATTCCCAATTTAGATATATTGGTTTCAGGGCCACTTCCTGATAATCCAGCAGATATATTATTGACAGATCAATTTAAAAACCTTATAGAAATATTAAAGAAAGAGTATGATATTGTTATTATAGATACTCCACCTTTAGGCCTTGTTGCAGATTCCCTTACTTTAATGGATTATTCGGATATTAATCTTTATGTTGTAAGACAACATTATACAAAGAAAGGTCTTTTATCTTACATTGAAGAAATGAATAAGAATAAAAGAGTAAATGATTTACATATTGTATTAAATGATGTGCAAGAAGGTTCTGGAGCATATGGCTATGGTTATGGCTATGGTTATGGCTATGGTTATGGCTATGGTTATGGCTATAGTACTGATACCGATGTACAATATTTTAATGAAATAGATTAGCAATCATGTTAGAAGAGTATGTTCAGCCAAATGTTATAGCAGAAATAGGGTGTAATCATAAAGGTGATATGGTTATAGCAAAGCAATTACTTGATGTTGCTGCAGAATCTGGCGTTCAGATTGTTAAGTTTCAGAAAAGAACGAATAGAGAGCTTTTAACAAAAGAACAATATAATGCTCCTCATCCTAATCCTATTCATGCATATGGTATAACTTATGGAGAGCATAGGGAGTTTTTAGAGTTTGATTTAGATCAACATAAAGAATTAAAATTATATGCAGAAGATCTTGGAATGATTTATTCTAGTTCTGTTTGGGACGTTACTGCAGCTAAGGAGATTATTTCGTTAAAACCAGACTTTATTAAAGTTCCTTCAGCATGTAATAATCATTTTAAGATGTTACAAGTATTAAGAGATGAATATAATGGACAAGTTCATATATCATTTGGCATGACAAAAAGAGAGGAAGAAGAGGAAATAGTTTGTTTTTTTGAAAAAAATAATCAGTCTAACAGATTAGTGCTTTATGCTTGTACTTCAGGTTATCCTGTTCCTTTTAATGATGTATGCATGCTTGAGATATCTAGGCTAAGGAAGAGTTTCTTAGATAGAGTTGCTGCAATTGGATTTTCGGGTCATCATTTAGGTATAGCTATTGATATTGCAGCCTATACTTTAGGAGCAAATTGGATAGAAAGACATTTTACATTAGATAGGACTTGGAAAGGCACTGATCATTCTGCTTCATTGGAACCTGCTGGTCTCAGAAAGTTGGCACGTGATCTGAAGGCAACATATAAGTCATTAAGATTTAAAGAATCAGAAATATTAAATATTGAGAAAGAGCAAAGAGATAAACTAAAATATAGAAAATAATGAGTGTATTTGCTTTTGTTCCTGCTAGAATTGGTAGTAAATCTATACCTGAAAAAAATATTAAATTATTTTGTGGTAGACCTCTTATTTTTTGGAATTTAAAAGAATTACAAGATTCTAATGTAGATAGAATCGTTGTTGCTACTGATTCTTCTAAGATAAAAGAGATAGTAAGTTCTTTTAATTTCTCTAAAGTAGAAATATATGATAGAAACTCTGATAATGCACAAGATAATTCTTCTACTGAATCTGTAATGTTAGAATATATTAATGCCTCTAAGATAAATGATAATGATACTTTTATGCTGGTTCAAGTAACCTCTCCATTTACAGAGAAGGTTCATTTTAATGAAGCATTAGAGCTTTCTAAAAAGTATGATTCTGTATTAAGTTGTACTGTCGGCAAGCAATTTCTTTGGAAAGAAGAGGGAGTCGCGTTAAATTATGATATAAATAATAGACCAAGAAGACAGGATTATCAAGGTCATTTAATTGAAAATGGAGCATTTTATATTAGTTCTGTATTAAATATAAAAGTTAATAGTAACAGAATATCAGGTAAAATAGGTATTTATCATATGCCAGACTATAGTAGTGTAGAGCTTGATGAACCTTTAGATTGGCTAGTCGCAGAATTTTTAATGAAGAAATATGTCCTAAAAAATAAGACTTATAATTTTTCTAAGATTAAGTTGTTTTTATCAGATGTTGATGGAGTATTAACTGATGCTGGAATGTATTATACTGAGAGTGGAGATGAGTTTAAGAAATTTTGTACTTATGATGGTATGGCTTTTCAAATTCTACAAAAGACGGGTGTTAAGGTAGGTATTATAACATCAGAAGACATGAAATTAAATAGAAGAAGAGCTGCTAAACTTGGTTTAGATTTTGATTTTCATGGTGTGAAGGATAAACTATTTACGATAAAGGATTTATGTGAGAAAGAGAAAATTTCTTTAAATGAGATTGCTTATATTGGTGATGATATAAATTGTTTTGAACTTTTATCTAATGTTGGATTTCCTGCTTGTCCAAGTAATGCAATACAAAAGATTAAAGATATTCCTAATATTATTAATTTAAACGCTAGAGGAGGGGAAGGAGTTGTTCGAGAGTTTATTGAGAAAATATTATCTTAATGTATTTTAATTCTCATGATTTGTTAGAATTAGAGGATTATCTTAAGCTACATAATATTCCAAAAGATAAGGTTTGTTTAGTGGGTAGTACAACTTTGTCTTTAATAGGAGTTCGAAAACATAACGATATTGATTTTGTATTACATTCTAGTTGTCAGTATTGTAAACTGTCAGATCATATGTTTATTGAGAGAGTAAAGTCTCCTTGGTCTACTTTATTTTCAGATGATCAGTTAATAGAGAATGCTGATTTACATATTTTGTATAATGGAATTAAATTTGTTATTCCTGAGTTAGTTTTTCATAAAAAAGTTTGGCATAATAGATTAAAAGATCAGTTTGATATTGCTGAATTACAAGAATATGCAAATATGCATAAAAGTTGGAATTGGGAGTTATTACAAGGCTCTTTACCAGCATCTTCTTTTTTGCAAGATTTTCTAAAGAATTTTTGTAATAAATTAAATGTTTGGAAGAAGAAGATTAAGGTATTGCTTAGGAGAGGTGATTTATATAAATATGAACAATTAGTTCCAACATCACATTTATTAGCAAGACAGTTCTTAAATGAATCATTTAATCGTTATGATTTAATTGTGCGTTATATGGCTATTTCATCATTTTTAAATAAAGATGATTTTGGAATTGTTTTATATAAGAAGATGCAAGATAAAAGAGCAGCATCTCGATATCAAAACCCTTGGCGTGTTTTTTGTGACTTAATTATGAATATAAAAGATAATGGTTATGATATGAGTAAGCCTATTTTAGTTAATAATGACTTACATCTTATTGATGGTGCACATAGGTTAGCTACAGCATTATACTTTCAACAACCATTTATTCCTATTAGTATTAATAAAAAGCTTTCTCCTTCTTTTTTTGGTATAGATTGGTTTTCTAATAATTCGTTTAATAATGCTGAATTAGATGTTATTGAAGAGTGTAAAAGAAAGGTTTTTTTGAAGAATTATTTGTATTTTGAAGTTGTATTATGGCCACCTGTTATAGATTATTTTGATGATATTGAGAAATTTATAGCAAAAAAGTTTCATATTTTTTCTTCATTAGACTATAATAATATTATAGATTTTCATAAATATATTCGAGATCTATATCAAATAGATGATATTCGTGATTGGAAGGTTAATCTTAAAATAGAAGCAATGGATATTTTTCCTAAACGTATTCGTATTATTAAGATAGAGATACCTAACCCTAGGTTCAGATACAAGGATAATGGTAAGATTATTTCGATGGTAGTTGAGGAGTTGAAAAAAGATATAAGATCAAAGTATAAATCTAAAGTGAATAATTATTTTCATGATATTATAATTCATATAGGAGATAATTATTATCATTCTCAGCAAAGCAAAAAAATACTTATATAGATGTTAAGGAAAATGTTTAATATTATTAGATCATTTCTCTTTTTTTTATCTACATTAATTAGAAAAAAACAGTACGATGTTATTTTTTATTATCCTCAGCATTTTAATCGGAGTTTAGATGGGGAAAATGTATTTTTTAAAGATTTATTATTAACTTGTGTTAATAATAGAATTTCTTATGTAATTTTTGAAGAACCTGATTTTACAACTAGTAGTAAGAGAAGTAGTGTGGCTATTCCATTTGATTTCTTGTATCTATTGATAGTTTTTTTACGTAAAATATATGGAGTAAGTTTATCTCCTGTATTAAAAGATCAGAAGATAGGTCGGATAATTAATAAATTATTCTTTAGAAGAATCCATTTTAAAAAATATATTACAATTTCTCAGAGTATGTTAAGTGTTTTTAGAGGGATCAGAGAGGATGTGGAGTTATATGATCTTCAACATGGAATTATTTATAATAATAAAAAGAATTATTTAGTGAACGGTATAGCAGATGATAATTTAGTTTTAAATGATACACGTTTATTAGTTAATGGTAAGGGTTATAAAGATTTATTGATTTCTAATGATAGATCCGATTATTTTAAAACACATACATTTATTCTAGGTAGTCATATATTCTCTTCAAAGATTTCTCATGTCAATTTTAATAATAAGATATTAATTACTCTTCAATTTACACGTGATCATTCAGAGCAAGAGAATAATGTTTTACTAGAAGAATTAGAAACATTTATATTATCATTAGAAGGAGTGATGTTTTATTTAAAACATCATCCTAGATTTAATAATGAAGTAGATTTGTCAAATATTTTTTCTTTACCAAATGTGTGCTCTGCTCCTATTTATTTGAACGAATGTTTTGAGGTATGTAGTTTACATGCCACTTTTTATTCTTCATGTGTTTTTGATGCTGCTATTTCAGGTATTCCCACTGTATTTATTAATTCTATTATTAATTTTAATATGTTTAGTGATGATTTTGGATATCCTTTCTCTAATTCTGTTTCTGATTTTAGAGATTTAATTGTTTATCAAGAATCTTCAAGATTAGTACAAGAATGGGCTTCTAAATATTATATGCCCTTTAATCAGTCAGACTTTATAAAATTAATGAAATGAAAAGGGTAAGAGTGTTTCTAGGAGGGTTTATTAATTATACAAATGCTCAAAATTTAAATTGTAGATCTATTGCTAATTATTTAGATTCAGGTAAATTTGAGGTATATGCTTTAACTGTATATTCTGGAAAGAGAGAAGATTTTAATTTAAGCACTTTTAATTGTTTTTGGCCATTTAGTATATCAAGGCATATTGGTTTTTTATGGGGTATTATTAATAGTGATATTATTTATCTTCCAAAACATATTGATACCCCATTTTGGGTATTAAGGTGTGCTAAATTCTTAAAGAAACCTGTCTTTACTACAATTGAAGGGAATGTGATAGATCAAGATCTTCCGAATTTAATATCATTGTTTGGTGATACTTATAAGATGCAGAGTTATTTCAAAGGAATTCATAAGATATTTGGTATTACTCAACATCTTATTAATCAGACAAAGAAAGTGATTAATATTGAAGAAAAGGTATTGTCCTTAGGGGTCAATTTATCTGGTTTTGTTAAACGGTTGCCAAAAAATCTTAGTTCAGTTATTTTTATTGGAAGTTTAATACAAAGAAAACGAGTTGAAGAGTTTTTAAGATTGGCTGCATGTTATCCAGATATTTCATTTCATATAATTGGAGATGGGCCTGAAAGAAATAATTTGAAAAGAAAGGCAACTAAAAATGTTATTTTTCATGGTTTTTTAGAGCATATCCAGATGAGATTAATATTGAAAGACATTGATTTAATGTTTCTGCCTTCTAAGTCTGAGGGTTTTCCTAAAGTTATATTGGAAGTTGCCTCAGCAGGAATTCCTTCAATTTTATATAACACTTATGGTGCTTCTGAGTGGATAGATCATGCATTTGATGGATTTATTATTAATGATTTTGAACAGGTTAGAGAGGTTGTACGTCAACTAATTACTGATCCTGTATTACTTAATTATGTGTCAAATAATGCATTAAAGTTGGCTGAAAGATACGATTGGAGAAATGTTATTAAGGATTGGGAGTATGTAATTGATAAGCTATATAATGAAAGATAAAAAATATATTATTATTTCTCCTTTATTTCCTAGTGATAAGAGTCATGTAGGGAGTTATGTGTATGATCAAGCTAAAGCTTTGGTAGATGTAACAAATTATGATATTTCTATTATTAAAGTAGTATCTTTTTTTAATTTTCAGAGTGATTATAAGTTTAAAGGAATTAATGTTAAAATATTTAAAGTATTAGATTTTCCATTTTTTATTTTTCCTGGAATATTTCATTGGATTAATTCTTTTAGAATAAAGAGATTCTTTAAGACACATAAATTAGATTGTAATTTAGAGATTATTCATGCGCATGTATGCTACCCTTCTGTTTATTTAGCAAATGTAATATCTAGTATTGTAAATATTAAGGTGATAGCGCAGCATCATGGTATTGATGCGTTACAATTATTAAATTGTAGATTTAATTTTTTTAGGAATATTCAAAGAAGGTTTCTTAAAAAACGTTCTTTATTAGAAATTAATAAGGCAGGTTTAAATGTCAGTGTGTCTGAAAGAGTTAGAAGAGAATTAAGAAGTTTTAAGCATTATTATCCTAATACTGAGTATATTTTATATAATGGGGTAGATACTACAAAGTTTTATAATAAGAAGAAATTAAAACATAATAATATGTATGTTATTGGTTGTATTGCTAATTTCTGGAAGATAAAAAATCATATAAGTTTAATAAAGGCTCTGGAGTTGATAGTTCTAGAAGGTTTTTATGATATTAATCTTAGATTAATAGGTTCAGGTAGAGAATTGTATAAATGTAAAAAATATGTGCAGGATAATAATCTCACTTCATATGTTCAATTTGAAAATGAACGTTCTCATAAAATGATTAATAATTTTTATAATGAGATAGATTTATTTGTATTACCTTCTTATTATGAAGCCTTGGGATGTGTTTTAATGGAAGCTTGGGCTACAGATACACCAATATTGTCAATTAAGAATCAAGGTATTGAAGAATTAATACCTAAAGAAGAGCATCAAAATTTATTAGCTGATGAAAAATCTCCAAGATCTTTAAAAGAAAAGATTATGGGAGAATATAATAGAAGAAGAAACTTTCCTTTTAACAATAAATATAATATTCAGAATACTATAACAGATTTTATTAAATCTTCATTTTTCCAGTCAGATGTATAATATATTTAGATTTCTTGAAGATAAGAATATTTCATATGCCATTATTGAAGGGGATAATGATTATAATGGAATTAAAGAAGAATATGTTGATTTTAAACAAGATATTGATATCATTCTTGACTGTAAGCCGTCAAGAATAATCAATAATTTAATGTCCAGTAATGACTTTAATTACTTAGAGAATAATTCCTTTTTTTCAATCTTAGATAATTTAAGGGTTGATTTATATTTCCAGAATATTAATGTTGGTTATTATCATTTTCTAAGAGTTAGACCCTTGGCTTATAAGCATAAAAGAATCTCAGAGCAAGAATATGTTATTTATCAATTAATAGATCCGTTAATTAAATTCTCTAAGTATGAGGAGCGGCATAAGCATCGTTTAAGAGCATATTTTGAGCGAGAAGAAAATCAGGAGAGTATAAGAGAAGCACTGTCATGTATAATAGGAGATACATTAGCTAAGTATTTAATATATAAGATTTTAGATAATGATTTTGCTTTATCCTTATTATTTATTAAAAGATGTAAGTTTAGGATGTTATTTATAAATGGTAATTTTGTGAGAATGATCAAATCAAGAATATTTAGATGGTAGTTAGTTATAAACATAAAGACACTTGTTTTCGACTTTCAGTTCTTGAAATAGCTAATCTTAATTTAAGAAGAAAGATATCTAATTCTTTGTTAGAATTTTTTCAAGGGTTTGAGAAAATGTCTAATGGAAAGGATGCTCTCGAATTTCTTTTTACTGATAATATAGATTTATTTGTTGTTGATCAAGATTTCGTAAGGATAAAAGATATAAGAATTGGATCAACACAGACTTATTTTCATGATAATGAATTGAATTTCTTAGTGAATCATACAAATCCGTATAAGATAATAGTTAATGTTGAAGATAATGATACTTTTCTTTCTTCTGTTAGAGTTTTTAATAAAGCTTTTAAAACAAATATAGATTTACAAATTACAACTTTTTATTATCGTATTTTCTTATTATTCTCTCAGTTATGGAATTTAGAAAATAAGTGTAGCTATATTCATGCTGCTTCTGTTGAGAAAAATAATCGAGCTATTTTATTCTCAGCAGATTCTGGAGTTGGTAAGAGTTCTTTATTATTACAACTTTCCTTAAATAAAGGTTATAAGTTTATAGCTGATGACTTAACAATATTATCTCAGGATGGAGAAGCTTTTTTTCAGGGTCGTTCAATTAGTATTAAACCTTATCATCTTAAGTTTTATGACTTTTTATTAGATAAAATTAATATGAGTTGTATGCAAAAGTTGCAATGGAGAATTGTTCGTGATAATAGATTAACTTTTAGAATACCACCTAAGAAGATATTTTCTGATATATCTAATGGTTGTAAGATTAATAGGGTTATACATCTATGTAATTCTACTAAGCAAGAATTTATGATCAAGGATATTAATGCTAGTGAACTTATTAAATATACTATTCCTATTTTAACAAATGAATTCTTTCTTGCAAATAATAACTTAGATAAGTTATCTTCTTTACCTGGGTCTTATTTTGTGTCAACAAATAAGATTTATACTGATTCTAAAGAAATATTTTCTAATGCTTTCAAGAAAGTAGATATTAAGTTAGTCTTTGTGCCATATAAATCTAGTCCAGTAGAGTTATTTAATTTTCTTAACAGGGAAGGATGCTTAGATTAATTATAAGGCAATCGAATTGGGGAATCATGGGTGCAATATTTGGTTTTGCGATAGGATTTTTTATAAAAATATATTTGATTGGCATTGTGACTCTTGAAGAATGGGGGAAATATGCAGCTGCTCAAACTTTCAGCTCTATTTCAGAAACAATTCTTTCTATAGGTATCCCATATATTATTATTCGATTTTTCCCTTCTTTTATTGAGAATAATAAGGATAAGGCTAGTAGGATTGCTAATCTTTTTATAAGATACGCCCTGATTATCGGCAGTCTCTTTTTAGGGGTAATTTATTTTTCAGCTGATTATATTAATGATATTCTATATGGTGAAATTGATGGTTTTAGTTGGATATTATTTTTTATGTGCATACATATTCCAATTAGTCTTTTATTTGGAATTGTAATTTCATTATATCGATCTGTATTAAAAATTAAGGAGATTGTATTATATGGTACAGTAGTAGCAGTTTCATTAAGAGCTATTCTTACATTTATTGTTTTTCAATATACATCCAATATTATTCATTTTATCTTGATTGAGGTGCTAACACAAGTATTAATTCTTTTTATTTTATTATACCTGTTTAATAAGAATGAGTTCACATTATTTATTAAGTCAGATTGTAGAGAATTAACAGATGATAAAGAGATTATAAATTATGGAAAAAAAATGTTTCTCACTTCTATTATCGCATTCATTTCAGGTAATGTATTAAGTTTTATAATTAGTATTAAATTGCCTTCTGCAGACATTGGAGCGTATAATATTTTACTTACACTTACTGGCTTAACAACTTTCCTGTTAATTAACTTAAATAAAGTATTTGCTCCTGCAATATCTAAATTATATGCTGGTAATAATCTTATTGAATTAAATGAATTATACAAGAAAACTACATTCTTTATTAATATTTTCACTATACCATTGATTGTTATTCTTACAATATTTTCTGATGAGATTTTATCTCTTTATACTTCAGAAATGTTAAATTATAAAAAGTATTTATTTTTTATGCTAGCAGGAGGATTATTGTCTTTAGCAGCAGGAAGTTCAGGTACACTTATGATTATGGCTGGGTTGGAGAAACAAAATTTGTATATACAATTTATTCGTTCTATTCTATTAATTATACTTTCTTTAATCTTTATTCCTATTTTTGGTTTATATAGTGCGGTAATTTTATATGTCTCTTTTATGTTTTTTGTGAATTTGAGTCAGCTTATTTTTATATATAAAAATATAAAGATATCTCCGTTTTCGAATGAATTAATATTTTTATTAATTATCACCTTTTTGGTTATGTATGTTGCTATTTCACAGGATTATGAGTTTAATCTATATCATTATATTTTTTTACCATTTTGTGTATATGCAGGTTATTTTTTATTAATGTTTATTCCTCTTAAGAGAATTATTAAAGATTTATTATGATCAAATATACATTTGCTTCTTTAGGTAAATTAGAAAGTGTTGGATTACGGGTAGGTGGAGCTGGATTAGGTAATATATTAATTCCTTGGGCTACAGCGTTAGTTTATGCTAAGAAACATAAACTATTGCGTATACAAACAACTTGGAGGACTATTAAGTTAGGGACTTTTATTAGAAAAGAAAGAGATAAAAGAATGTATTTAGACTTGTTTACTAGAGAAGAAGGAGTATCAGGTATTCGTAAATTCTTTTTGCTCAATTTTTCTAATCAAGTAAAAATATTTTCTTCTATTGCTAATTTATTTGAATCCTTTAAGGATCAGCATACGTTTGTAAGAGATGAATTATTGCAGATTGTGAATCCCTATCATATGAAGAAAGTAGAGTCATTTGATAGCAACTCTATTGCTTTGCATATACGAATGGGAGACTTCTTAATTTCTAAAGATGAAACTTTGCTTAGAAACGGAGCATGGAATTATAGGATTCCATTAAGATGGTATATTTCTCTTATTAAGAGAATTAGATTAATAACAGATCTTCCTGTGTATATTTTTTCAGATGGATCTGATGAAGATCTTGCAGATATTTTAAAATTAGATAATTGTAAACGGGCTTACTTTGGTTCTGCAATATCTGATATGATTGCCTTAAGTAGATCTAGGTTATTGATTGCTTCTGGTAGTACTTTTAGTATGTGGGCTTCTTTTTTAGGTCAAACACCAACAATTTGGTTTCCTGGTCAAATGCGACAAGCATTAATCTTAAATTCTAATATTTTTGAAGGAGAGATTGATTATGATGAAGAATTACCCTTGAATGTGAAAAAAGTTTTTAATAATGATTAGATGGATTTTTAAATATTCAGCATGTCTTTTAATACTTAATACTATTATTTTATCTATTCCTCAGACATATGTTCTTGGAAATCAGATATTTTTAAGCTTAATGGGTTTGTTTGCTATTCTGTTAATTTTAAATCCTAAGTCAATTAAGGAGGTTATCTTTCATAAAGCATTCTCTTTTTTTCTTTTCATTAATATTATTAACATCATTTATTTTATACTCTTTCATAATTTTAGTGATATTGAGGCAATAAAGTATTTACTTGCAAGAGGAGTGCAGTTTTCTATTATATCTATTTCGGTATTTTTTCATTTAGATTTTTATAAATATAAATTTCCAGAGCTTTTAGTGAATATTACATTTATTTTATTTCTCATTAGTTTGTTTTTGTATCCAGATATTTTTTCTGGAAGATATAGTGGATTAATTTGGAATCCTAATATGCTTTCCTCCCTATCAGTTATTGTTTTTGCTTTACTTTTTCTAAGTGAAAAAAATAAAAGTAATTTAGATGTTTTTAAACTTTCTTTGTTCTTAACCTTTGCTCTTGCTAGCGGTTCAAGAGGGACCTTAGTGGCTTTATTTCTTATTTTTTTGTTAAAATATGGGTTTTCTTATAAAAATTTCTTTTTTGGTTTTGTTTTTATAGCAGTTTTTTTTCTAGTAAAAGATTTCCAACTTGACACTAGTTTTAATCGTATTAGTAGCCAAACAATACTTAATGATAGAATATTACAATTTAAATATGCAATAGAATCAATTAAGAATAAATATTTATTTGGTTATGGATTAGATAAATATGCTTATATTGATAAAAGTTTAGTGCCTCTTCATTTAAAAGGAGCTCTTATAGGAGCTCATAATGGTTATCTGGCTATTCTCACACAATATGGTATTATATTTGGGTCTATGATTCTTTTAATGATCCTTAGACAGTCTTATTTATCATATACTTTTTTTATAAATAATGGAGGGTATAGTAAAATTTTTATATTTATTATATTATATACTCTCATAGCATCTATTTATGAGTCTTTAATGGTAGGGATCAATGAATTTCACACGGTTCTCTTTTGGCTTTCTCTGTCTATAATTTCACTTTCAATATTTTATGCAAAACAATAATATTAAACTTATTGAAGATATCGAAAGATTTAAAGATCTTAAAGAGGAATGGGATCTATTATATAATTGTGCTCTATATCCAGTTTTTCAATCATTTTCATTTAATTATGCAGCGTGGCAATTTCAGCTTTCTGAATCAAAAAAGAATCAGTTGAAGATTGTAGTTATTTTTAATGATAATCAGTTAGTTGCTATATTCCCTTTTTATTTGGATTCCAAAAAATGTTTAAGGTTTATTGCTGACATACATGTTGATTTTTGTGATTGTCTTACTAATAACACATTAATTGATTTTCAGGATGTTTATTTTTTTTTAGAAAAGAGAATAGGGTTTAAATCTATCAGGCTAATCAATATAGTAGAAGATTCAAATATTTATACGAGCTTGACTAGATTTAATTTTAAAAACAAGTTGTTTCTTAGTAGTACTGAATATTCGACTCTTTATATAGAAAAGGGAGAATTTCCTTATAATGTACCTAGCTATCGATCCCATCAAAAGCATCGAATTAATAAAGCAGCAAAAAAACATTGCCTAAAAGAACATGTCTTATTGACTTTTCCAAATGATGCCTTCCCAGAGAGTGACTTGATTAGATTGCGAGATATTATGATCCTAGGAGGGATAAGGGACGATAATTTTTTAGATAATAATTTTTTATTATTTATTAGAAAATTATATAATTCTAATCTTATGATGTTAGGGTGTTTAAAGCATGAAGGTCAGATACAAGCTATTAATCTAGTTCTTAAGAGATTAGACGGGGAACTTCTTTTTTGGATTGATCTATTTAATCAGGAGCAGATGATAAATATTGCTAACTATATTAATTTATTGCAAAAAACTTCTATTGAAGATAATGCAAGAATTAATTTTGGTAGAGGTAGATATTTTTACAAGGTTTCAAATTTTGCTCCTTGCTTTAAACAGTTATATTCCGTTTATTTGTTTCCCAACAGCTTTAGCAAGATGAGCTTTATTATATTTGAGCAATTTAGACAAATACTAAGGTTAATATATAAGAAGATAAGATAATGAAGATTTTTTGCTACTTTGTGGAGCCTGCATCATATACAATAGATTTAGCAAATAATATATATGAAAAAAAGAATATAGATTATTGTTTTATTAATTCTACTACTCTTGTGCCTTCTAAGATTAATACTCAGAAAGACTTTTTAGATAATTTGGGGTTTATTTCAAGGTTAGTGTATGTATATAATATTTTTAGAAAGTATGATTTTATTATTATAAATGGCTATAATAATTACCCTTTCTTATTATCTTTTATATTTAATTTATTCTCTTTTAAAAAGAAGTATATTGCTATAGAGTCTGATACTCAGTTAAGTGTTCCAGCTAATATTTTAAAGCGATTTTGTAAATGGGTTTATTTGTCTATTATTTTTAATCATAATTATATTTTTGGTTTTGCAGCAGGAAATTTTTCACATAAAGATTTGTTTCGTAGTTATGGTATGAAAGAAGAAAGGATTTTTTTAATGCCATTAATGGTTGATAATCAGCGATTTTATTGTCATAATAAAGAGTTTTCAGATATTTTTACTTTTTTATATATAGGAAGATTAGTTAAGCATAAAGGAGTTGAAGAATTAATAAATATATTTAATTCTCATTTTATAGGAAAGAAGGCTGTTCTAAGAATAGTAGGTGGAGGAAAAGAAGCAGATTATTTAAATAAAAGATATGCTTCTGACCAGATTATATTTGCAGGTAAGAAATCTAATCATGAGTTAATACATGAATTACACTCTGCCTCTTGTTTTGTTTGCCCCTCTTTGTTTGAGCCTTGGGGTTTAGTTGTAAATGAAGCATTATCAGCTGCTTTACCTGTTATTTGCACAAAACATGTAGGAGCAAGTTCTGATTTAATTTTAGGTAAGAATACAGGTTTTATTAGTTGTGATATGAATGATTTTGGTAATAAAATGTTAACACTCTATAATGATCCTATGTTGCTGAGAGAGTTTTCTAAGAATGCTAATTTTATGATGTTAGACAATTGGAATTACGATTTGTATTCTAATTGTTTAGATGATTTTATAGAGATTATTAAAAGATGAATGTATTTTCGAATATAAGAGTTTTTTTAGTTAGGTTTTATTCTTTTTTTCTTTCTAACAGAAAAAGTAAGGTTATTTTCTATCATGATTTACATTCAGATATAAAATATACTGACATGTCAACACCTCTAAATTTATTTGTAGAACATGTTAATATTATACGCAATAGTGGTTATGAGATTGTAAATAAGATTAATAAGGAAAAAGGTCAAATTGAAATATCTTTTGATGATGGTTTCTTAGGTGTTTATGATAATATCAATGTTATTAGGGATTTAAATATCCCTATTCAATTATTTGTTGTGTCTTCTTATTTAGGCCGAAAAAACCATATTAATAAAGATCAATTATTAGAATTAAGTTTATTGTCACAAGTAACTATTTCATCTCATACTCATAATCATTATAGATTAGATTCTTTACAAGAAAATGAGGTGCTTTATGATTTAGAAATGTCAAAGAAGGTTATTGAAGGCTTAATTAATGAGAAGATTGCTTCTATTTGTTTTCCAGAGGGTATATTTAATCTAAAAATTATAAATATTGCAAGAAAGGTAGGTTTTTCTTGTTTATATATTTCTATTCCTGGTTTTTATTCTGATTTTTTTCTACCTGGAGTTATAAAAAGAAGTCTAGTGCAGTTTGCTAGTGCTAATGAATTTAAAGCGATTTTAAGAGGAGGAGACCATATATTGTATTGGTGGTATAAATATAAGCATTATATACAGTCATGAGAGTTGCTTTAATATCTTCTTCTTTTTATCCTGCTACCTTTTATGGAGGCCCTGTTTCTGCTACTTGGGATTTATCTAGAAAATTGGGTGATCAAGGTATAGAAGTTTATGTTTCTACTACAAATGCAAATGGTAAAGAACGTCTTAGGGTTAAGACTAATGAGTTTATAAATAAGGGAAAGAATTTATTTGTTAAATATTATCATGAACAGATTATTAATCGATTTTCTTTTAAATATATATTAGGATTGTGGAAAGATATTGCTAAATCGGATCTTGTTTATATACAATATCTTTTTCATTATACGGTATTTTTTGCATTAATTTATAGTTTTTTACAAAATAAAAAGATAATCATTTGTCCTAGAGGTAGTTTCTCTCATTTCACCTTACATTATAAGTGGTCTTTATTAAAGTCTTTATGGTTATCTGTCTTAATTAAACCCTTATGTAAAGATGTATGTTGGCATGTTTCTTCTTATTTGGAAGAGCAGGATATTTTAAAGCTTTTTCCAAAAGCAGATATTAAAGTTATCAACGATGGGATTGATTATAATACATTTCAGGATATAGATAAATTAGATAAAAAGGAATTGCTATATAAATTTACTAATCATAACTTTGAAAAGATTTCACATATTTTTTTCTCGATGGGCAGATTGCATAAAATAAAAAGGTTTGATGCCGTTATTGATGCATTTGTTTTATTTTTAAATGATTATCCAGATGCTAAATTACTAATTGCAGGTCCAGATGATGGTTGCAGGAATAATCTGCTTAAGCAGATCCAAGATTTACATTTGTCTAATTCTGTTTTCTTAATAGGTTCGCTAGATTTTAGGAGTAAATGTTTAGTTATGGGAAATGTAGATTTATTTATTTTAGCTTCTTATTTTGAAAGTTTTGGAATAGTTATTGCTGAATCACTTGCTTGTGGAACTCCTGTTGTTGTTTCTAATAATACTCCTTGGAAAGATATAGAAAAAAATAAATGTGGTATTTTTACTGAATCTGAGTATGATGGTCTTTATTTATCTTTTAAAAGATTTTTAGATATGGAATTTGATAGTAATATGATTAGGAATTATGTCAGAGTAAATTATGATTGGCATGTAATAGTAAAAAAGTTTATTAATTTAATTAAGAGTCAGTAAGTGTATATTTTAGGTATTAATGCTTATCATGGAGATTCTGCAGCATGCTTATTGAAGGATGGAGTTGTAGTTTGTGCTACTGAGGAAGAACGTTTTAGGAGAATTAAGCATTGGGCAGGTTTTCCTAAAGAGGCTATAAAATTTTGTTTGCAGGATCAAGGAATCTCTATTGATCAAGTTGATTACATTACTATATCAAGAAATCCTAAAGCTAATTTTTACAAGAAATTAGCTTATGTTTTTAGTAATCCTAGTCAGTTTTCTTTTGTTCTAGATCGATTAATAAATACTAATAGGATTAATTCTATTCAAGATGAATTATCAAGTTTATTTAATATATCTTCTTCTTTATTAAAATCAAAGATATTTAATATTGAACATCATAGGAGTCATATTGCTTCTTCTTTTTTTGCTTCTCCATTTAAGCATGCAGCTATTTTATCTATTGATGGTTTTGGTGATTTTACTTCTACAATGACGGCAGTAGGAAATGGTAATCAATTTGATGTGCTAGGTGAAATAAATTATCCTCACTCATTAGGAGTTTTTTATACTACTTTAACACAGTTTTTAGGTTTTTCTAATTATGGTGATGAGTATAAAGTGATGGGTTTAGCTCCTTATGGAAAGCCAGTTTTTATTAAAGATTTAGAGAAATTATTATTAACAAAAAATGGATTTTTTAAACTTAATAGATCTTATTTTAGACACTTTAAAGAAGGTATAAATATGAATTGGAAAGAGGGAAAACCTGTTGTCGGTATTAATTTTTCAGATTCTTTGGTTGATTTGATAGGCAAGCCTAGAAAGAAAGATGATTCTATAGAACAGTGGCATATTGATTTAGCTTGTTCTGTCCAAAAGATTACAGAGGATGTGATATTTTATATTTTAAATTCTTTACATAAAAAGACAGGTTTAGATAATCTTTGTATGACTGGTGGTGTGGCTCAAAACTCTGTAGTGAATGGAAAGATATTAGCCAGAACACCATTTAAGAATATATATATACCTTCAGCTGCTAATGATTCGGGTACTTCTATTGGCTCAGCTTTATATTTATATAATCATATTTTGCGTAAACCAAGGTGTGAAGCAATTAAGTCTGCTTCTTTTGGTAAAGAGTATTCAGAAGAGTATGTTAGATCTTTATTAGACGAAAAAGGCATTCTATATAAGATGTTATCTGATAAAGAATTATTTAATATAGTTGTAGATAAACTTTTGGATGCTGGAGTTGTTGGATGGTTTCAAGGTAGAGCAGAATTTGGCTCTAGAGCATTAGGCAATCGTTCTATTCTTGTAGACCCTAGAAGAGCTGACGCAAAGGATTTACTTAATAAGAAAATTAAGAGAAGAGAAACATTTAGACCTTTTGCACCTTCCATTCTTAAAGAATATATCTCAGAATATTTTTTACAAGAAGATAATGCTTATTTTATGGAGAAAGTTTTTGAAATTAAAGAGGAAAAACGTGACAAGATTCCTGCAGTGACTCATGTGGATGGCACAGGGAGGTTACATTCAGTAGATTCATCTATATCTCCTAGGTATTATCAGCTCATTCGTACTTTTTATAATAGAACAGATGTCCCTATCCTTTTAAATACATCTTTTAATGAGAATGAACCAATTGTTAATTCTCCTGAAGAAGCTATTGAGTGTTTTTTAAGAACTAAGATGGACTTATTGGTTATCGGTAATATCATTATAGAACGCTCTAATGACTGACACTACATTTTATGATATAACTCCTTTTAGTTATGGATATTCTTGTAAAGAAAGTATTATTCAGAATATGCATCCTTTACTTAAACAATTGATTCGTCAAAATAAGAATAAGTGTATGGTTGATGTTGGTTGTGGTTGTGGACGTAATTTATTATATGCTTCTTCTTTTGCTAGTCAGTTAACAGGTATTGATTTAAGTATTCAATCACTAAATTTTGCTAAAGATTTTATAAAGAATAAAAACTTAGAGTTAATAGTTGGTAATAATTTGGCTATCCCATTATTAGATAATACTGTTGATTTAGTGATTAGTGATGGAGTATGTCATCATACAGGAGATACTGTTAAAGCTTTCTGTGAATGCATTCGTATTTTGAAGCCAGGGGGGACATTATATTTAGCTGTTTATAAGAAATATCGTTATTATCCACTTTTATATTATGTTGTAGGTGGTTTTCTTAGATTAATTAATAAAATAAAATTAGGTAATTTTATCATAGAAAAGTTGTTTATTAAAATTCATTACCTAATGTATAGATTATTTAAAGTGCAAAAATTCTCTATTAGTGAATCAAGGAATATTTTCTTTGATTATTTTTTAACTCCAATTGCCACGTTTCAATCTAAGAAAGATGTTGCTTCTTGGTCAAGAAATAATAATAGTACTATAGTTGATTATGATCGAACAAAGGGTAATTGCCATGTTTTTATAATTCAGAAGAATGAGTAAAGAGCTTAAAATAACTATTATTACAGTTTGTTTTAATAGTATTAAAACAATTCAAGATACTATTGATAGTATTAGAACTCAAGATTATGACAATATAGAATATATAGTCATTGATGGAGGTTCTTCAGATGGGACAATTGATATTATAAAGGAAAATTTAGATATAATAGATTATTATATATCAGAACCTGATCAGGGTATTTATGATGCAATGAATAAGGGTATTTTAGCAGCAAAAGGAGATATAATAGGTATATTGAATTCTGATGATTTTTATCCTAATCAATTTATAATAAGTAATGTTATTAAATCTTTTAAAAGGGAAGATTGTGATGCTGTCTATGGCGATTTGGTGTATGTTGATGAAAAGAATACTACAGAGATTGTTAGATATTGGAAAGCAGGAAAATATAATACAACTAAAATTAAGAATGGTTGGATGTTACCTCATCCTACTTTCTTTGTTAAGTCATTGATATATAAACGATTTGACTTGTATAACATTAATCTAAAGCAAGCGGCTGATTATGATATGATATTAAGATTGTTATATAAGTATAATATTGATGTTGTATATATGCCCATGATTCTTGTTAATATGCGGATAGGGGGGGTTAGTAATATGAATTTATTACAAAGATTAAAGGCAAATAAAGAAGATAGTTTAGCATGGAAGAATAATGGTCTTAGAAAACCATTTTTTCTACGATTAAGAAAGCCCTTGCAAAAGGTTCGGCAATTTTTTATAAAACCTTAAATACTCTTGAAAGTTCTTATAATAGATAATTATGATTCTTTCACCTATAATCTTGCTCATTATGCAAGTATTTTTGTAGATAGATTAGATGTTTTACGATCTAATTTACTCGATATTAAAGCTATTTCTTATTATGATAAAATTATTCTTTCTCCTGGACCAGGTTTGCCTGTTGAACATCCATTTTTGATGGAGGTTATAGATAAATATCATTCTAAGAAACCTATTTTAGGTATATGCTTAGGTCATCAAGCAATAGCGCAATATTTTAAGGCTAAATTAGAGAATCTTTCTATAGTTAAGCATGGAGTCTCTTCTTTGATTTATAATCGAAAAAATTGTTATGTATTTAATAATTTACCAGAAAATTTTAATGTAGGTCATTATCATTCTTGGATTGTTTCTAAAGAAAAAATGCCCGATTCTCTGCATATTACATCAACAAATAGTGAAGGGATAATAACTTCATTTACTCATAAAAAATTTGATTTAAAAGGAATACAATTTCATCCGGAATCAATATTAACTGATTATGGTAAATTGATGATGAAGAATTGGATAGAACATTAATTGTAATCTGGACTTAACCAATCTTTTCTTTTTTCAAATTTTAAGTCTTTTAATATTGAAGATTTGACACGAATTGTTAGCATGTAACTTCTATGAAGACCCATAGGAATCCAGTTAAATAACATTTCCCAACAGTGTAAATCTCTATATATATCTACTGAAGTGTAGGTTAATTCTTTTGTGTCAAAGTCATATCCTGAACGAAAACCTATTTTCCATTTAGGGGTAAGTTTTATATTACCTGAGAAATTAAGATTCTGTGTGGTGTCAGCAAATTCTGCTGACCTATATCCTTTATCATATGTTATGGAATAGTTTGCTCTTAAGTCCCATGGGATTTCATAAAAATCTTCATCATCTTCTTTCTTAGATTTTTTCTGGTTTATTGTTTTATTATTTAGATTTATTCCTATAGTAGAGTTTATAGATTTTAGTCTAGCTATTCTATTATTTGTATTAATTTCTAATTGATTAATATTTTGTGTCTGCTCTTTGTTTGTAGTATAAGGATCATATTGACTTGAGAAAGTAATATCAAATATGTTAAGTAATCTTGTTCTTGCATTAATATTTATTGTGCTAATATTTAATGAGTCTTTAAATATATTATATGAACTGGAAATATTTAGGCTTTCTAATATCTTTACTTTTTTTATTTCTTCAGTAGTATCTTTTTTGCTCTTTATTTTCATCTCAAGAATGTTGCCTAGGTTAAACCCAATTATTCCGTTTCTTCCTTTTGCAGGAGATCCAAATATGCCATTAGTCATTATAGAGTATTCTTGTATATTTCCTAATGTGTCAGATTGAACAGATTTATAATATCCGTATTTTTCATTTCCAAAATCAGGCCGGTAATTGAAAGAGATATTTGGTGTTATCACATGACGTATAGCTTGTATTTGACCCTTAGACATCTGTATCAGTCCGTATATTTTTGTATTGATAGATGCTGAAAAAGAATAGTCATGCGCTCTTGTAAATTTATTTATTGTATCAGTAATAATTGAATTGCCATTCCAATTCTTTTCGATTTGTGAAAGATACCATCGTTCAGTAATATTTATTCTAGGGGTAAGTGTAAAATGTTTTAATATTTTAACTGAAGTGCTAATAGGAATATTATGTTTCATTCCATATCGGAAATTATTAAAAGCTTCTTTTGTAAAAAGTATAGAATCAGCAATTGATATACTGTTTTTTGTATTCATATTATAACTTACGCCAATCTTATGATACCAATTTTTCTTTATAGATTTTCCTATATTTTGAAATGGAAAGACTCTATTCATATTAAATGTGATTTCAGGTATAGATAGATTAATGATTTTAGTTTGAGTATTTTGATTATGCCTTAAGTTAGCAGATAAATTAAAAGGTGTCCCTATCCATCTTTTATTTATATTGACACTAGACTGAAATGTGTTTGTCAGATAATCATTAGCATTAAATGAATTATTTTTATGAAATGTACTGCTTCCTGCATTTATGTTAGTGGAAAACTGTAGTGATGGATTAGCTTTTGGGTCTTGTTGGTGTCTCCAGCGTATAAAGAAGTCTCTTTTTATGCTGTAATCAGGAAATCCTTTCATACTGTTTATAATGTTCCCATAACTTAAATCTAGATTACCATTATATTTATATTTTCTTTTGTATCGTAGGTTAGAAAATAGAGACCAACTTCCTTTACTGTATATATCACTTTTAATACTAAGATCCATTTTATCATTTATAGTGAAATAGTATCCTCCTTGTTTTAGGAAAAAACCTAATCCTGCTGATTCTCCGTAAGACGGTATTATAATACCTGAGCTCTTTTTTTGATTATTTGGGAAATATCCAAATGGAAATAGGATGGGTGTTGGAATATTGAAGAATGTTAGATATGCAGGTCCGGTAATAATTTTCTCATTACCTATTATCTTAATTTTATTTGCTCTTATTGAATAATGAGGATGTTCTTTGTCACATGTGGTGTAATCACCTTTTTCTAAGTAAAATATCTCGTTTTCTTCTTTTTTTATAGTTTTTCCTAAAATGAATCCTTCTCCTTCTTTTTTAGATATTTGTTTGACATAAGCTTTTTTTGTTTTAAAATTGTATGTTATACTATGTGCTTTAAAGCTTTCATTTTTTTCCGTAAATATAGGGTGTCCAATCTTATTACCTAATGTATCGGTGGAAGTACTAGCATAAACAGTGTTTTCTTTCCAGTTAATTTCAATATAAGCAGCTGTTATAGTTATATCTTCGTATATTATTTTTGCTTCTCCAAATAAATATGCTTTTTGATTAACAATATTAATTTTAATAGAGTCCTTGGCAAATTTCTCTATCTTATTTTTAAAAGATTCTTCTTTATTATTGTTGTGTTTTATTGTATCAGCTAAATAAGTAATACTGTTTGCATCTGAATTATTAATAAATCTTGTTAATAAGAAAAAGAAGAGAAATAATTTTTTGGCTTTTATGTTCAAGACTTAATATTATATTTGTCTAAACTGTAATAGTAGAAATGTCGTGTCAAAATTAGACAATTTATATTATTTATTTCCCAAGAACGTAATTTCAATTTTTTTATTGAGTCTAATGACATTTCCTTTCTCCTTGTATTCTCAAGATAGTAAAGCAGATAATATAATAAAGAAGATTGTTATTGATGCGGGTCATGGAGGGAAGGATCCTGGAACTATGGGAACTAAAAGATATAATAAATATGAAAAGCATGTTGCCTTAGCTGTATCACTGAAATTAGGAGATTATATCTCTACTTCTTTTCCAGAGACTGAGGTGATTTACACTAGAAAAAGCGATATATTTCTTGCATTAAATGAGCGTACAGAGTTAGCAAATAATGCAGAAGCTGATTTGTTTATTTCAATTCATTGTGATGGTTTTACTAATTCAAAAGCATCTGGAGCGAGTGTTTTTGTTATGGGAACAAGTAAACTTAAAGAGAATATGGATATTGCTATGAGAGAGAATTCAGTTATTTATTTAGAAGATAATTATCAAGAAAAGTATGAAGGATTTGATCCTAACTCTCCCGAAAGCTATATTGTATTTAGTTTAATGCAAAATACATATTTAGATCAGAGTCTACAATTAGCGGAAGCAGTAGAGCAAGAGTTTTCAAATAGAGCAAACAGGAAAAGTAGAGGCGTTAAACAAGCTCCATTTTATGTGATAAGTAGAACTAATATGCCTTCAATATTAATAGAATGTGGTTTCTTAACTAATCCTAAGGAAGAAGATTTTTTGCATTCTGAGAAAGGGCAAGATCATTTAGCTTCCGCAATATTTGAAGCTTTTAAGAATTATAAAGAAACCGTAGAAGGCTTGCCTGACCAAACAGTTGATAAGAATAGTTTAACTTCGGAGCAAAAGAATAAAAAAACTATTATGGATGATAATAATATTTCAAAAGATAATAGAGTAGTATATAAAGTGCAAATAGGTACTTATTTACAGTCTATGTTAGGCGATAAATTATTTCAAGATATTAAGGCTGAAGAACAGATTATTCATGATACATATAAGTATTTCGTTGGTTATCATGAGAAAAAACAAGAGATAGATAAACTTAAAGAGCAAATGAAAGAAAAAGGATTTAAAGGTGCTTTTGTGATAGCTTTTTATCAAGGAAATCAAATATCAACAAAAGAAGCATTAGATTTGCAAAAGAAATTAATTAGTTATGAATAAAGAATTTAAAATTGGTTTTGTTGTATTAATTGTATTAGTAATGCTAATAGTAGGAGTCAATTATTTAAAAGGATTAAATATATTAAGTAGTAATAATAAGAAATATTATGCTCAGTATGAAGATATTGGTGGGTTGCAAGTTGGTTCTTCTGTTAGAGTAAACGGTTATCAAGTTGGAATGGTAAGTGATATTGATTTGTTGATACAAGATAGACCGAGTTTGCTAGTCACCCTTATTCTTGATAAAGAATTTTCTATACCTAATAATTCAACAGCTAGAATTGTTAATCAAGATTTAATGGGGACAAAGGGTGTCTCTTTGATATTGGGAGATACAGATGTGTATGTAAAGGTCGGCGATACACTTAATAGTAGTATTGAAGGTAGTCTTCAGGAAGAAGTTAATGCTCAAATTTTACCTCTTAAGAGAAAAGCTGAAGAACTTATAGGTTCTATGGACTCTCTTATGATTATTGTTACTGCTATATTGAATAAAGATGCAAGAGCAAACCTTTCAAATAGTCTTAATAGTTTAGACAGGACTTTTGTTTTAATGTCTGAGACTATGCAAAGAGTCAGTGATATCGTAGGAGAAAATGATGAAAGAATTAATAATGTGATTATTAATTTAGAGTCTATATCAGAGAATATAAAGAATAGTAATGGAGCAATAGAGAATACATTATCTAATTTATCTAGTATATCTGATTCATTAGTTAATACAGACATATCTTCTATTGTAGATAATTTTAATGCTATTACTCAACAAATTAATAATGGTCAAGGTAGTTTAGGATTATTAATAAAAGATGATAGAATGTATAATAATTTAGAGAGGTCTACAAAAGAATTAGCAGAATTAGTAGAGGATATTAAGAATAATCCTAGTCGTTATATTAACTTTTCTCTTGTTGGAAGGAGTAGTTCTTATAAAAAGAAAAATAAATAGTGCTAACATCAAGTATAGTATTTACTCTTATTTTAATCATTGCATTGGGTACTTTTGCTTATAATTTATATAGAATTATAGCAAACATAAGAATAGGGCGGGATCTTGACAGATCAGACAGAAAACCTGATAGATGGAAGAATATGATTAGAGTTGCGTTAGGGCAGTCTAAGATGGTTAGAAGACCTATTGCTGGTATTTTACATATTATCATATATGTAGGTTTTATTATTGTGAATATTGAAATGATTGAGATAATAGTAGATGGAGTATTTGGTTCTCATAGATTTCTTTCTTCTATCTTGCCAATAAAGTTATATAACTTTTTAATCGCTTCTTTTGAGATACTTGCATTTTTAGTTTTAGTAGCTTGTATATTATTTCTTGTAAGAAGAAATGTAATTAGAATAAAACGTTTCTTTGGTAAAGAGATGACTAATTGGCCAAAAACAGATGCTAATCTTATTTTAATCTTTGAAATTTTATTGATGTCTGCTTTTCTTACTATGAATGCAGCAGATAGTATATTGCAAGGTTTAAGCACCCATTATACTCATGTGGGTTCTTTTCCTGTTAGTCAGTTCATACTTCCAATTATTGATACTCTTTCTTATAATAATTTAGTCTTTCTTGAGCGTTTTTGTTGGTGGTTTCATATTATTGGTATTCTAGTTTTTTTGAATTACATATTGATATCAAAGCATTTGCATATTTTCTTTGCCTTTCCAAGTACGTACTTTGCTAATCTTAATCCTTTAGGAGGTTTGTCTAATTTAGATAGTGTTACAAAGGAGGTGAAACTTATGATGGATCCTAACGCAGATCCTTATGCTCAAGCTAGTGACTCTACTAATATTTCTCCTCAATCTTTTGGGGCAAAAGATGTTGCTGATTTGAATTGGGTACAGCTTTTGAATGCATATAGTTGTACAGAATGTGGTAGATGCACTTCAAATTGTCCTGCAAATCAAACCGGTAAGCTTCTTTCTCCAAGAAAGATATTGATGGATACTAGAGATAGAATTACAGAATTTTCTTATAAAAAGAGAAATAAATTAGAAGATAATAAAACACTTTTAGGAGATTATATTACTTCTGAAGAAATATGGGCTTGTACTTCATGTAATGCTTGTACAGACTCTTGTCCTATTGAATTAGACCCATTGTCTATTATTATAGATTTAAGAAGATATTTAGTAATGGAAGAGTCAGCTGCACCTACTGAGCTTAACATGATGTTTACAAACATTGAGAATAATGGAGCTCCTTGGCAATTCTCACCTGCTGACAGATTAAATTGGAAAGATGAGTAAATGATTATAAACATGATAATATTATGAAGTTATTAGAAAAGAAAGTAAATGGTGATTTTATATCTCCTGTTTTACCTGATAATATTAAGAATTATTTAATTGATATTGATGGAACAATATGTGATGATATTCCAAATGAGGAGCCTGAAAGAATGGCTACAGCTAAATTATACCCTGATGCATTAGAAACTTTGAATAGATGGTATGAAGAAGGCCATTATATTACTTTTTTTACTTCTAGAGTGGAAGAACATCGAGAAGTTACTGAGATTTGGCTTAAAGAAAATGGATTTAAGTATCATGGATTATTAATGGGAAAACCAAGAGGGGGGAATTATCATTGGGTAGATAATCATATTGTCAGAGCGACTCGTTTTGATGGTAAGTTTACAGACCTTATAGATAAAGAAGTCACTATTCAAGTTTTTAAATCTTAGTCAATGGATGAGTTAACAGTAAAGACAATGGCTCAATTAAGAGCAGAAGGAAAAGAACCTGATTTCCTTTTTTGGGTAGGTAGCGCAGGAAGCTTTGATGATAGAGCAAAAAGAATTACTAAAGCATTTGTCCGAATAATGAATAAAGCAGGGGTTGATTTTGGAGTGTTAGGCACTGAAGAAAGCTCAAGTGGTGATGCTGCAAAGAGGGCTGGAAATGAGTTTCTTTTTCAGATGCAGGCTTTTACGAATATTGAGATTATGAATGGATATAACATAAAAAATATTGTAACTACTTGTCCTCATGCATATAATACTCTTAAGAATGAATATAAGGGTTTAGGAGGTAATTATACTGTAGTTCATCATACAGAATTTATACTCAAACTTATTTCAGATGGTAGATTGATAATTAAAGGTGATTTGAGAGGTAAAAAAATAACATATCATGATCCTTGTTATTTAGGTAGAGCTAATAATATATATAATCAACCAAGAGAGGTTATTAAATCTTTAGGGGTTGATATAGTCGAAATGAAAAGAAGTAAAAGAAAGTCTTTTTGCTGTGGTGCTGGTGGAGCTCAAATGTTTAAAGAGCCAGAGAATGGGACGCAGGATATTAATATTAATAGAACAGAGGAAGCTCTTGGATTACAGCCAGATATTATAGCTACTGGTTGTCCATTTTGTAATACAATGATGACTGATGGAGTAAAATCAGTAAAAGAGGGGGCTGCTGAGGTGTTAGACATAGCTGAGCTTATAGCAGATAATATTTAATGTTAGTTGAATTTGATAAAATATCAGATAATTCACGAATATGGATTTATGCCTGTGAAACAGAATTAACAAATAACCAATATGATTATATTTTAGAGAAGCTTTCTAATCATCTTCGTAACTGGGAAGCTCATAAAGTTCCCTTAATTGCTGGGGTTACAATTTTAGAAAATCATTTTATTATTGTTGCTTTAGATGATAGTAAAAATGGAGCAAGTGGCTGCTCTATTGACACACTTCAAAATAAAATACAAGAAATAGAAAAAGAGCTTTCTATTTCTTTACTTAACAGATTGAATATATTCTGTAAAATAGAGGGGGTTATAAAATGTATTCCTATTAATAAATTAGGAGATAATGCTAACAAAGAAACCTTATTTTATGATATTACAATACAAAAAAAGAGTAAGCTGTCTAATTGGTTAAAACCAATAGAAGAAGGTTGGTGTGCTTCTCTTATTGAATAAACATCCTTTTTTCTTCTACTTTTTCAAGTAAATGTTTTTTTCTTTTTTTATCTGCAGGCCTCTTGTATTTTGATTAGTTTCATAAGCATATTTTCTAATTGACCTAAGTCAAGCATATTTTCTCCATCTGATTTTGCTTTTTTAGGATTAGGATGTGTCTCTAAGAATATACCATCAACTCCAGCTGCAATTCCTGCCTTTGCTATTGTTTCAATGAATTCAGGCTCTCCACCTGTTATACCTGTATTTTGATTAGGTTTTTGTAGTGAATGTGTTATGTCTAATACAATAGGTTTTCCAAATTTTTGCATTGTAGGGATAGCTCTATAATCTATTATTAAATCTTGGTATCCAAACATGCTTCCTCTTTCAGTTATAATAATAGAATTATTATATTTTTTCACTTTATCTAATGCATGTTTTATACTTTCAGGAGACATGAATTGACCTTTCTTAATATTGATACATTTCCCAGTTTTTGCAGCTGCTACTAATAATTCAGTCTGGCGACATAAAAAAGCAGGTATTTGTAGTACATCAACATATTCAGCTGCAATATTAGCTTCTTCAGCTGTATGTATATCAGTTAATGTAGGTATATTAAAGCGATCTCCTATGTTTTTGAGTATTGTTAATGCTTTTATATCTCCAATACCTGTAAATGAGTCTAAACGGCTTCTATTAGCTTTTCTGTAGCTTCCTTTGAAAATAAAAGGAATTTTTAGTTTATTTGTGATTGTTGTAATTCTTTGTACAATATCTATTGTTATATCTTCTTCTTCAATAATGCAGGGTCCTGCTATTAAAAAGAAATTCTTACTTTTTTGATGTTGAATTTTATTGATCTTGGCTAACATATTAAATTTTTGTGCTAAGTATTAAGTAAAGACTTAATGCATTGTGGTTTTCTTTTTTAAGGAATTGCTCTATATGATTGCTTCCCAGTGTTATTTGGTGTGTTTTTCCATAAGATGCTGCAAGATGGAAATTAATATCTTGTGTATATCCGCCATATGATATCTTGGGAAAGATATTTAGATACTTTGTTTTAAATACAGATTGTATATAATATAGTGGAGTATAATTTGATTCTATAATTCCATTTTCTATTTCTAATAAATTAACATCACTGTATGGTTGCCATCTTGCAAATACACCTATGGTATATGTTTTTAGATAATTATTTTGTGTTTGGCCAGATACGGATAAATGTAATATTGCTGGTATATATGATTTAAATGAGTTGTTCTTAGATTGAGGAATATCATCTATGAGATTATTTGCTTCTAGAATAGAATCATTAAAATCAAAAATATTATCTATTTCTATTCCTTGGAAATTAAAAGAGCTATCAGTGAAGAAAGTATTAGAAGATGTATTCCACATAATAAATCCTAGGTCTGTTATTGATAAATCTATATTTTTATTCTGGAAATTAAAATTTAATCCAATATCAAATGCTATTCCATTACCATTATTTGTAAACAAAGAAAAATTCGATGTGTCAGTCATAAAGGCGTTAATATTGTAATCTAGATTTACTGAACTTCCGAAGGGAGCAGTATATAGATCTCCCCTTCTTATAATATATGAGAGATGATGATTTCCATTAAGAAATGAGATACCTGATTTGATTTGCATATTCTTTATTTCTTTAGCATATGTTATTTTATATTGTTGGAAACGCTCAGCTCTAATATTTGTATTTGAAAAGTCTAATTTTTTATCCTGATAATTATTGTTTCCTTCTAATGTAAGACGTAAAAAATCATTTGTGATCTTAGCATTTAATAAATTTCGATCTGCTACACTAAATCCAATATGCCCTTTTTTAAATTTATATGTTCTATTAATACTATTACTAAACTCAAAATTTATAAGGTTATTGTTATTATTTTTATTGATCCATTTTTCTTTCATTTCCGCAGTTATATATCCTCCATATAACATTGTTTCTAAAAAACTTTTATCTAGATTATTGCTTTCTATTATAAAATTTGTGTTCCAAGAGATACCATGATTATAATCTACAGTTTGTGATAAAGCACAAATAGGAAAAAACAATATAATTATCAGATTTCTCATTATTCTCCTATAATTCTACGAAAATTACCGCTTATTGTCATTTGAACACTATAATCATTATATATTTCTATAAATTCTTCATTTGGAACAGTATTAAATGAAGCAATAGTAACTATTTTGTTAACTTCAGAGAAGTTATTGTATTCTATTTCTGAATTAGTAATACTATTTTGTGTAACTATATTTTCATTATTAAGGGTAGCTGCTGTTATTATTGTGTTACCTAGAATTGTGTCAAGAATCATTTCATTATCATCTATTAGTATGAGATGTATATTTGCATCTAATGGTAATCCATTTTGAATTGTAATAAATAACTGATCAATTTCTACGTCTTCTGGAGTGTTTATATTTACATAAGTTGTATCTATTAATGTTAATTCATTAGCAATAAAGTTTAATGGTATTTCCATTTGTAATGATGCATTTACTGGATACTCTGGATATAGAAAGTCATCAATAGTAGTTTGGCCATTTGGATTAATATAGATATACGCATGTGTGTTAATATTATTAGGTAATATTTCTAGCATTTCATCAGCTGTAATAGTGATTTCTGTTATTGTTGGATTAATAGGGGGTAATGTGTTTGTGTTTAAAGATGCTCTATTTATTTGATAGGTATGACCTATTACAGAATTACCATCTTGATCAAGGTTGACATTTATGCTAGTGTTATTATTTGAAACGCTTAGATCATTAATCTGAAGATCTGCATCTACCCCTATATAATTTTCAAATCTTAATAGCAGCTCACTATCTTTTAGGTCGATATTTCCATTAGTTATATTATTGAATATTGTTATATTGGCATTTTCAGGACCTAATTCAAATGTGTCTTGCCCAAGATAACCAATGGCATATTCTGGTGTTATGTCAAATTCAATAAATGAATAAAAACTATCTGTATTGTTGATAGTCTCTAGTGTTCCTGTAGAATCAATAAAGGTGTATGCTTCAGTATATATTGTATTGACTGTATCACCATTTATCCTTCCTTCTTTTCCGGTTAGGTCTAATTTATACCCTTCAAAATTAAATGTGAAAGAAGTAAGGTCTGTATTTATAGCTTCTGGAACAATCATCTCATTACTAGTAAAAGGTATGCCATTCTTTTTTAAAGAAGGAATATTATAAATCATTTTTCCGTTTGGTAATGTGCTTAATACATTTACAGTTACAGTTCCTGATTTAATGCCAATTTCTTTAATTTCAGCACCTCCCATATCAAAAGAGTGTTCTTTCAGATTTTCTGTTAATTGTTGTTCTGGGAATATTGCAGTAGCTTCTGTAATACCAATATCAGATATATTCACGTTTGTAATTATTGCATCATCATAGTTTATTAATACAGGGCCATTACTTGCATTTATATCCATATTATTTAGTATTGCTAAAAGGTTTTCATCAATTGTTTGTCCTCCAATGGATACACTATCAGAAACAACGCTTCCACTAGCTATTAATGGAAAATTAAAGGTTGCAATGATGTTTTGATTTATTGAATTTATTAGTGAGAGATTTATGTTTGATATATCAGTAGGGTATCCGTTATTTAAGGTTAGAATTAACATTCCTTTATATAATGTCATTGTTTGGAAATATTCAGTGGTGTTAATATTGATTGTGTCTCCGTTTGCTATATTTTGTATAGCAGGAATAGTACTAGTACTTCCATCAGGCAACAGTAAGGTCCCCCCCGGAATTTCCATTATTGCTTCCCCAATTGTTGCAGTATCAGAAATAGTAACATCTGCAAAGCTTGCTGAATCTAAAGTATGTGTTTTTTCATCTGCAATAGCATCAATTTTAATTAGTGTATCTAGATTCATAGTAATGAATTCTTCTTCAAATATAAGAGAGATTAATCCTTCTTCATTTTCATTGATTATTACATTAGAATCAGATAATATATTATTAATATTTAATTCTGTATATGCTATAGGTGTAATCATATCTACTTCCCATTTAGGATTCTCTAATTCATGCTCACATGATGAGAATAGAATATATAAAAATATATATAATAATATGTGAGGAAGTTTATTCATGTTACAAATTTAGTTTAATGGTAAATTTATATTTTTTTGTTTTGGTATATAATTAGATGATTTGTTTAATTAATTTTAATTTGTGTGTGTATTTATTAGTATCTATATTAAAAATACCTTTTTTATCAATCTTATCAATACGAACCTTCCCCGATGCATGTATTATCTTGTTTTTATTAAGTATAATACCTACATGTGTAACTTGATTATTATTGTTTTCAAAAAACGCTAAATCTCCTAAACAACTTTCTTCTAATTTATTTACTGTTTTACCAATTTCTGCTTGTTGATAGGCATCTCTTGGTATTCTTATGCCTTGTAAACGATATACCATTTGTGTTAGCCCAGAACAATCAATACCAAAGGGAGATCTGCCTCCCCACAGATAAGGAGCGTTTAAGTAAATTAAAGAATTTTCTATAATTTTTTTCCTCTTATTAGATCCACTAGAGAAGGAGCCGTTAAATTTATATTTTTTGTCTTCAATTATGATATATCCATTTTTATAAAATGGGAGTATAGATCCAATAACAATAGGTTGAGGTTCTTTTTTTTTGATTGATTGGATAATATCTGTAGTTATTTTGGTAGTCTCCTTTTCTATCTTATTATATGTTTCTTTTTTTATTTCAGTCCATTGTTTATTACATATCCATCCCTCATATCCATCATGTGATAGAGATATTTTGCTCCATTTTTTATCTTTTTTAAATATTTTGAAATGTTCTCCAAATAAGATTTGATTAATCATTTCTGATTTATCATTGGCTTCCTTTCTTATAGGAATAACAGAAAGTTCAGATATTCCATATAACATAAATCTTACATTAATTTAATTACCATTGCAGATGCTCCACCACCTCCATTGCAAATTGCAGCTGCTCCAATCTTACCACCATTTTGTTTTAAACAATTAATCAAGGTTACAATTATTCTTGATCCAGAGCTTCCAAGAGGATGGCCTAATGAGACTGCTCCTCCATGTATATTTACTTTCTCTGGATTTATATCAAGAAGTTTTATATTAGCAAGTCCAACAACAGAAAAAGCTTCGTTTAGCTCAAAACAATCAATATCTGTAATTGAAATATTGGCTTTATTTAATGCAATAGGTAGTGCTTTTGCTGGTGCTGTAGTAAACCATTCTGGTTCTTGAGCTCCATCAGCATAAGATATGATTTTTGCGATTGGAGTTATGTTTAATTCTTTAGCTTTCTCTAAACTCATTAAAATAACTGCAGACGCACCATCATTTAGAGTTGAGGCATTTGCTGCAGTGATTGTTCCTTCTTTTTCAAATACAGGCCTTAAACTAGATACTTTTTCTATTTTGATATTTCTGTATTCTTCGTCTTCTGAAATTATTAAATTATCTCCCTTTCTTTGTGGGACTTCAACAGAAATCACTTCATCTTTAAAAGCATTATTTTCCCATGCACTTTTACTTCTTCTATACGATTCAATTGCAAAAACATCCTGTTCTTCTCTAGAAAAATGCATTTCTTTAGCACATTTTTCTGCACAGATTCCCATATGAACTCTGTTATATACATCGGTTAATCCATCATTAACTAAACCATCTATTAATTGCATATTTCCTAGTTTTTGTCCATTCCTTCCTTTTGCAAAGTAATGTGGCACACTTGACATGTTTTCCATACCTCCAGCAATAACCACATTATTATCTCCACACATAATAGTTTGCGCAGCGATCATGATTGCTTTCATGCCAGAAGAACATACTTTATTGATTGTAGTACAAGGGACATTATTTGGAATGCCTGCAAAAACTGCAGCTTGTCTTGCAGGTGCTTGACCTAAGTTTGCTTGTAAAACATTACCCATAAAAACCTCATCAATATCATTATTATCGATATTAATTTTACTAAGTGCTCCTTTTATTGCTGCTGCTCCTAATTCTGTAGCAGAGACATTTGCTAAGCTACCACCAAAACTTCCCATTGGAGTTCTAACAGCTGATACTATAACTACTTCTTTCATATAATAATTAAATTAATTTTAACTTTTAAGTCTTGGGTCAAGAGCATCTCTTGATGCTTCTGCTATCATGTTATAAATAGTGATTGTAATAAATATTGCCATACCAGGAAATATTATTAGCCACCACGCCTCTATATTCTGTCTTCCTAAATTTAATAATGATCCCCACGTAACAATATCTGTAGGAACTCCTATACCTAGAAAAGATAGGCCTGCTTCAATTAAAATAGCTGAAGCAATACCAAATGCTATAGAGACAAATACAGGAGCTAGCGAATTAGGTAAAGCATGTTTGAATATTGTACGTCTGGAAGAATAACCTAATGCTTCAGAAGCTTGAACAAATTCTAAAGAACGAATACGTAAAAACTCTGCTCTTGTAAAACGTGCGATTCTAGTCCATCCGGTTAGACCTATAATTACCATTACAATCCATAGGCTTCTTTCTACGACAGATGTTATAGTAATGATTAGTATTAATCGTGGTATAGAGTTTAATAATTCTATTCCTCTTGAAACAAAAGTATCAACAGGAACTGTAACATCTTCTTTTAATTTACCTATCATGATTAGTTTACTGATATATCTACATACTATGAGTATGCTTATTAGAACTAAAATACTTAGTAATATCTGTATAGAGCCACTACCAAATCCGTTGCTAAAACCATCTGCAATAACATATTTACGTTGACCAAATCCATAAAATAATCCTAGAAAAATACCTAGCAGAGAGAAATAATATTTAATTCTAGGCATCTTTAACTTATTATCACCAAAGAAACCTGCTAATGCTCCAAGTATGATTCCAATAATACTAGCAATTCCCATAGATACTAGGCCAACAAGTAGAGAAATTCTAGTTCCATGTATAAGGCCTGAAGCTAAGTCTCTTCCAATACCATCCGTTCCTAGTCTATGTCTGAATCTTTTAGGTATTTCTGTTATCTCTCCAGAAGGATTTTTATAACGTTGTTTGCCAGTAGGAGATACATAGTCTCTATTGTATCTATCCATAGATTTAGGAGAATATACTATTGGGGCCCAAATTACATCTTCTAAATTTAATTGACGCCAATCGGTAATATCGTATTGTAATATTTGCACAAAATCTCCTTGACTATCGAAAATAGAATCAGTTCTAGTCTCATCTCCTAAATTTAATATCCAACCTATATTTGTTCCAGCAAAAGCAGGATAAAGTTTATTTCCTTCATATTTAGCATAAAGAGGTTTGTCATTAGCAATATATGGGGCGAAAGATGCAATTAGAACTAATGCCATTAATAGATAAAGACTTATTAAAGCAATTTTATTTTTTTTGAATTGATTCCATGCATATTTTGAGAATGAAAATTTTTGTTTTTCATTATTTTCTTTAATAACTTTCTTTTGTTTTTGAGAAGATTTTTTTGTAAATAATAATCCGTCTTCATATAAGCAGTATATAAAAAGTAAAAAGGATATAATTATTAATATATTCATGATATTATTTGTATGAGATTCTTGGATCAACTACTGCGTATAGTAAATCTGAAACTAAATATCCAACCATTGTTAAGAACCCTACTAGAGTGAATACTGCTACAATCATTGGGTAGTCATAATTTAACACTGAATTATAGATCTCTAGACCCATTCCAGGTATTGAGAAAATAACCTCAATGATTACTGAGCCTCCAATAGAGGAAGGAAAAATAGCTGCAAATACTGTGATAATTGGTAAAAGAGAGTTTCTTAATGCATGTTTAAGTATTACTTTATTTTCTCCTAATCCTTTTGCTCTAGCTGTTCTAATATAATCTTGTGATACAATATCAATCATTCCAATTCTCATTATCCTACTAAGAAAAGCAAAAGATCCATATGTATAAGTTATTATGGGTAGAATTAGGTAAGGTGCTCGATGTTTTAGAGCATCCCAGTGCCACCATGACCAATTTGGATCAAAGCTTGAAGGATCTTGTATACCTGAAACAGGGAACCAGCTTAAATTATCTGGATTGGCAAATCCTAAAAGAAGTAATAACCCTATAAAGAATGATGGCATTGAGTAAAGGATAAATAAAATAAGAGACATTCCTTTATCAAAGAAAGTGTCTTTTTTGTAGGCTGAATATATGCCTATTGGAATACTGACAATGTATGCTATTAATATAGAAATTACTGCTAAAGCAAATGATATGCCAATTTTGTTCCATATTTTCCGTGCTATTGGTTGTCCATCAATATAAGATTCACCAAAATCTCCTCTAATAACTCCTCTTCTGTCGTTTCCATTACCTACAAGCCATACATGATATTGATTATTAAGTCCATACCATGCAATTGTTGGTATGAAGGTTTTCCATCTAGTACTTTGGGTACTTAATTTTTTGTAACAATCAACAACATAATCAAAATCTTGATCTAATTCATTAAGAAAAGTATTGTCATTTAACAAATTTTCCATTTTTGTTAATTTGATGTCAATGATTTCTTTTTTAGAGGTTTCTAATAAGCTACCAATTTCAAATCCAAATTGATTATTTACTTCAGTTATTTTAATTAAATCTTCTTGAGAGCTATTAATTTGTAAAGATTTTTGATTTTTTTCTAATTTTAGTAAAGCGTGATAATAATTTGAAACAGCTTGCCAGTTTCCAGATTGATGAGTTAGCGCTTTAAGGTTTGTTTTTTGGTATTTATCTTGAATCTTATGCAGTGTGTCAGAACTAGCAAGATTACTAATACTAACATAAAAAATAGGCAAATCCAACCCTAATTTTTTTCTTAGTTCTTGTTTAATTTTTTTTGAAGCTGAAGATTGTTCATCTGCAGAGCCTTCAGTTCCTGCTGCCTTTGATAACCTTTCTACTGGATCTGCTGGCGCCATAATGCTAATTATAAAAGCAATTAGTGAGATAGCAATTAGCATTGGTATAAAAGTAATTAATCTTTCTATGGTGTATTTAAGCATATCCTTTTATTCTATTATGTTTGGAGCCATATTACTTCCAGAGCTGTTTCTTAATAAAAGATTATTAAGAGCAATTCCAGGTCTTTCAAAATATGTATTTAAATTGTCAAATCTTTTATGTAATGCAATTTTATTTTTAGTGCTATATAAAAATACATATGGTTGATCTTCATATATTCTTGCTTGTAATTTCCATAATGCTTGTGTGTGTTCTGTTGAATCTAATGAAGAATTTGCTAGTTTTATTAATGCATCACTTTCTGCATCTCCAAAGCCACAAAAATTTGACCCTTTGGATACCCATGATGAGGTATGCCATAATTGCATAGGATTAGAGTATGATGCGCTACCTCCCCAGCCACCAAGCATTGCTTCAAAATTATGATCCATTGCATTTTTGTAAAATAACGTAAAGTCCATAGGAGTAGGATCAGCTACTATACCAGCTTTGTACATACTTTCTTTTATCATTAAAACAATTTCTGTGGTGAGAGGGGATGACATGTAACTTAATCTAAATTTAAATGGTGTTTTAACACCATTAATCATTTTATCTCTAATGTTATCTCCATCAGTGTCTACCCATCCTGCTTCAGTTAATAGTTCTTTTGCTTTTTCAATATCTAGTGGTATTAATTTAAGGGTGTCATTATACCAAGATTTAAGAGGAGATACTTGAGACGCATATCTATTAGCTTTTCCATGAGTCATGACTTCAATAATTTCATCTACAGGGGTTAGGTAAGCCATAGCTCTTCGTACTTTTTGATCAACAAAGAAAGGTTTATATTTTATGCCATCAGGTTTCATGTTAAGGCCAATATAGTTGTACGCATATCTATCTTTAAATTCAGAGTGATAATTTTCATTAAAATACTCTTTCTCTTGTAGTTTCATTAATTTGATAGTTCCAATACGAGTTGTTGCATCTATTTCTTGGTTTTTTAATGCTAGGTATGTAGAGGCATCTTCTTTTATAACCCTAAAAATAATTTTATCTGGTAATGCCTGGTCGTAAAGAGATTCAGAGTTGCTTCCCCACCAATTTTCCTTTTTTTCTATGCTTATGTATTGACTGGTTACCCACTCTACTACCTGATAAGGACCTAAACCTTTTAGATTTTTTGGGTCATAACCATTATCAGCATGATTATATTTATTAAACCATTCTGCTAATTCTTCTGTCTCTATTTTTTCTTTAAAATCTTCTAATAATATATCCTCAAAAGAAATTTCATCTAGTATGCCATTTGGATCCCAATAGGTTTTTTGTTGCATACATATGCCAGAGAAAATATCTTTATTAGTATAATTAATTCCTTGTGCAACCATTGTAAATTTAAGCGGATTATTTTTATCTATTTCGACAGATTTTATTACTGTTGAGTAATTAGATCTTATCTGAGCATTGTTAGTTAATGGGCATAGCATAATTTTTGTTGAGAACACTACATCTTCTGCGGTAAATGGTGTGCCATCATCCCAAGTAATACCTTCTCTTATTTCATAGGTATATCTTAATCCGTCTTCTGATATTTTTGCAAGGTTCTTCGTAAGTATAGGTGTATATTCAAGAGATTCTAGATCAAGTTTTGTTAATGTTTTTTGCGTGTATTCAAAAATAAAACTTCTCATTACAGAGTTGTCATTGTAAGGATGTAGTCCATCAGGCTGTGATAAAATATGAGCAATAACAGTATTTTTTGATAAATCTCTCTTCTTCACACAGCTAGTTAAGATAATTGAGATCAATATTAAGAAAAGTAATTTTTTACTCATAAATTTTTAAATAGGAATGCAAATATAACATTTGGTTAAAATAATATTGTAATAATTGATTCTAAATTATTAAATAATTTATTGTTATAGTTTGTTAAACATTTAGATTAATATACATTTGCAATCCAAAAATAGTTTCTTTGAAGTTATTGGAGAGGTGCCGGAGTGGCCGAACGGGGCTCCCTGCTAAGGAGTTGTGCGCTTACGCGTACCGGGGGTTCGAATCCCTTCCTCTCCGCAAAAATAAAAAGTTTACTTTTTATTTTGGATTGTAAAAGTTTGTTAATTTTGCAATCCAATTTTTCGGGGTATAGCGTAGCCCGGTTATCGCGCCTGCTTTGGGAGCAGGAGGTCGCAGGTTCGAATCCTGCTACCCCGACTTTTTTCTCTTTATATTGTCCCATAAATTTTCTGTAAGTTTGTCGTATGAGAAAACTATTACTACTATTACTATGTATTCCTTTTATTGGGTTGGGGCAACAAACATATAATGAGATGCTTAAACATGATGTTGAGTGGCAAATAACATCTTGTAATAATGGATGTATAACAGATGTTTATTATATTGATGGTGATACTATACATAATGGATATAATTATTCTATATTAAATGGATATCATTTTATTTCAAAAACTTTTTGGTTAAGAGAGGACATTCAAAATCAAAAAGTATATATGTCGTTTGTATACAATAATATTAGAAAAGAAGTACTGTTATATGATTTTAATTTGGAAATAGGAGATTCAATTAATATTTCTAATCCTATTAGTCCATTTGTTACTAATCCAGGATATTATCATGTAGATTCATTAGAGGTATTAGAGCTACAAAATGGTTTGAATTATGAAGTGTTTTATTTGTCATCATTATCTGTAAATATTAATGAATCAGCTGTATGGATTGAAGGAATAGGCTCATTAAGTTTAATAAACGCTCCAGGTGGCACCCCTAATGTAAATGGACCTGGAAAATTGAGTTGTTATTTTAATAAAGGAGATTTAGTTTATTCTCAATTAGATTCTATTAATACATGTGTTTTAGTTAATCAAGTCTTATCATCAAAATTGTTGAACTCTAGAACTAATAGTCGTAAATTAATTAATATTATTGATAAACTTGGAAGAAAAACAACTCCAGTTTCTAATATTCTACTCTTTTATATCTACAATGACGGAACAGTAGAAAAGAAGATAATTTTTGAATAAATTATTTTTAAAAGTAATTTCTAATCAAGAAATTCAATTAATTTTTTAAGTTTGTTTTAGTAGATTGATTAGCGGTGCAAAAGGCGGAGCAATTTTTAGTTTGAAAGCTTGCTGTAATCATGTAAAAAGGTGTTAGGTTGTAATCCTGCTACCCCGACTTTTTTTTCTTTTTTATGCCTAGCATAATACTTCCTTTTTTTTCTTTTCTTTGCTTTATGAAAAAACTATTAATAATATTAATTTGTGTGCCTTTGATGGGTATTGGACAAGGATGGGAGAAAATTATTACTGAATTTCCTGGAAAAGGCTATTCAGTTCAACAAACAGTTGATGGCGGATATATAGTATGTAGTACTCATGATAGTTACTCATGTTTAATCAAAACTGATTTTAATGGCGATATCCTCTGGAATAAATCATATGATTTTTATGATGAAAAATTTTTTTCAGTTGAAGAAACCACAGATGGTGGATATATAGTATGTGGATATACGAATGATGTTAATCAGAACTCTGATTATAATCTTTATCTAATGAAAACTGATGGTTCCGGTGATACCCTTTGGACTAAAGTTTATCCTGGAACAAATGGAGAAAGAGGCTATTCAGTTCAACAAACTACAGATAGTGGATACATAGTATGTGGTACAATAACAGATTTAAGCAACCCCCTATTTAATCGAAATGATGTATATCTAATAAAAATTGATGCTAATGGTTTAGAACAATGGAGTCAAACTTTTGGAGGTATAAGACATGACTACGGTGAATCCGTTCAACAAACAATAGACGGAGGTTTTATTGTTGTGGGTACTCATCAAGTCTTTGATTCACTATCAAATATTAATAATGAGTTTACTTATCTTATAAAAACAAATGGAAATGGAATAGAACAATGGAATTATCTGTTTGCTGATACCATGTTTTATGGTAATGATTATTTTTTCATTTCTAATGGTGAATCTGTACAACAGACAGTTGATGGAGGTTATATAATATGTGGAAGCAGCGCTGACCTTGATATGTACGCTGGGTATATGTATGGAGATGTGTTTTTAGTTAAAACAGATGCTAATGGTTTAGAACAATGGCGTCAAACTTTTGGAGGTATAACTCATGATTACGGACTATCAGTTCAACAAACTTATGATGGAGGATATATTATTACTGGAACTACTGAATCTTATGGAAGTGGCGATAAAGATGTATATTTAATAAAGACTGATGGAAATGGGATAGAACAATGGACTAAAACATTTGGAGGAACAAACGACGATAGGGGCAGGGATGTACAACAGACGGTTGATGGGGGTTATATAATATGTGGAGAAACAAGAACGTTAGCAAACGGGGATCCTAATGTATTTCTAATAAAAACAGATGCTAATGGAAATGCAACATCAACATTCAATATTCCTATAAATTCAAACAGAGAATTAAAGAAAGTAGTTGATATATTGGGTAGAGATATAAATCCTGAAAAGAACAAGCCTTTTATAGAAATCTACAATGACGGAACAGTAGAAAAGAAAATAATTATTGACTAAATTATTTTTAAAAGTATTTTCTAATCAGAAAATCCAATTAATTTTTTAAGTTTGTATTAGTAGATTGATTAGCGGTGCAAAAAGCGGAGCAATTTTTAGTTTGAAATCTTGCTGTAATCATGTAAATAGAGTGTAGGTTGTAATCCTGCTACCCCGACTTTTTTCTTCTTATAATTTTCATAAATTTTCTGTAAGTTTGTATATCAAAAAGATAATAAATGGTAACAAAACAGACCATAGAAGAAATAATAGAAGATAAAAACATACATGCTATATACGGAGATATCCTAGGGGATATAGCTGGTGATCTAGCGCAAGGAATCTATCAATCAAGAAATTCGGACGCCTTTAAAGGAGGAATAGTTATATTTGAGATATCTAGAGAAGATCTTATAAATAATCGAGGATTCAACACTGGTGAATCTTGGAAAGAAATTGGTCATGTTAAATATGGTGATTGGGAAGGTCTAAAAAAAATAATAGGTGAAGAAGAAACTATTTTAGAAAAAGAAGAAAGTGAGATATATATAAAAGAGTTGCTAACTGATTCTGGATATGAGCAAGAATCTTATGACATTGGTCGTTCCTTGCTATATTGCGAGGGTCACTTTATATATTCAGGAGTTGGTAATACAGCGGATTGATTTATTTTTAAAAGTTTTTTCTTATCAGAAATTCCAAATAATTTTTTAACAAGCGACAATTTTCATTACTTCACCATCCTGCCCCCAACTCAATTCTCCATCTTTTTCAAACTGGAAATATTTAGTTTGAAACTCATTCTCCCATCTAGGATGTGGATTTTTGAAATTAATTCGTAATCTGTCACTCCAAGTACATTCGTAAATTTCTATAGTTGCTTCATGTCCATCAACTATCACATCAATAGGCTCTTTTCCGACAGGGATATCCTTTTCTGTTATTAATTTTCCGTTTTCATTCATAATTTAAGTTTGTAATAAAAAAGTATTAGGTTGTCTTCTAGTTCTTATTTCGAACTTTTTAGACTAATTATGTAAAAAAATATTAATCAAAATTAAACAGATCCTCTTTACTTGATTCTTCAAGTTCTTTTAATTTTCGCTTTTCTTCCTCTATTTTTCTTTTTCTTTCTTTTTCTTTCTCTTTAAAATCCTTGTATTGAGCATCTTTACTTCTAACAATATCTGCCATTTTCTTAACTGTTAGATCTTCTGGTATAAAAAACATTTCATTTGAAATACTTTCTTTGTCATGGTACTTTTCAAATAATTTATGAGCTAACTCCTCAGTTCTTTCTACGTTATTTGTTTTGACTTTGATATTAATTTTCCATCTTCCAGGCATAAATTCGTTTCTCTTATTAGCACTCTCTAATCTTTTAACAGCAGAGTCAACAGTTAGTCCAATTTTTACCATATTTTTAATTCTGCTATTTTCAGCAAAATAAACTATTCCGGACTTTTTTCTTCTTTTTTTTCTAGCCATAAATTTCTTTTTCACAAATATATAAAAAAATTGAGAATTATAAATAATGTTGATTGTGGTGGATGATTGATTTTAATGATTGTCTCAAATTGTATAAATAAAATTATTTTTAAAAGTTTTTTCTAATCAAAAATTCCAATTAATTTTTTAAGTTTGTATTAGTAGATTGATTAGCGGTGCAAAAAGCGG
>CAJWCP010000007.1 GCA_913031595.1 uncultured Flavobacteriales bacterium
TATTTGAACTTGATTGACAATATGATAAAGTGGAAACTGTTCCAGGAGGAGTTGTAGAACCCTGAATAGAAAGACTTGCCGTTCCATTACCAACACCAGGACAACTCTCATTAGTGGTATTTACAGTAACTAATAACTCCTCTGGCTCATAAATAATGACAGTATCTGAATAAATACAACTATTATTGTCTGTTATAGTATAACTATAAATACCTGCACTAAGATTTGTTGCAGTTTGTGTTGTTTGTCCATCAGACCATAAATAAGAATTTATTTGAGAAGCAGAATTAATAGAAGCAGTACCATCGCTAAATCCATTACAACTAACATTATTGGTAATTGTTGAGGCAGATATAGGGGAAGGTTCTCCAACTATTAAATTATTAATAGTTTCTGTACAATTAAGAGCATCTGTCACTGTTACATGATAGATTCCAGGAGATAAATTATTGATAGAAGGGTTTGTCGAATTATTTGACCATACATACGTGTATGGAGGGACTCCTCCTGAAATATTTAAACTAATACTTCCATCAGAATAACCATAACAACTTACATTATTAATATTAGAACTTAATGTAATTCCACTATTGATTGCTCCTGAATATATAGAATATGGCACTATTGAGCAACAATTACCATTAGACCAGCCTCCTGTTTGACAATCTCCAATAACACTCATTCCGATAGATAAATCTTGTGGAGTACAGGATGATCCAACAGTAACTTGAAAACTCATTAAAAAAGGACCTGTAGAAGATGAACCCCAATCAGAATTAACACCAGCTGTATTAATAAAGCGCCAACCTGGCCCAAAATTTAAACTACTAGGAAAAGTGTGTTGCGTATCCCATTGCCAATAACCTGTACCCTGCCAATCATTTGTATTTGGGTTTCCTGGATTTGATAACGGTGTGAGATTTGTCCATCCTGCACCTAAATTAATATCAAAAGCAATAATCCAGTTGACATTTACCTGAGTAAAACTACTTAAAGTATAATTTACAGTTACAACCTGACCAGGAGAATAAGGTCCACCAGGGTTCAAAGTATAAGTCTGTGGACCCACACATTGTGATCTTGCTGAATAAACAAAAACACTTAATAATAATATGTAAATTAATCTTTGCAAAACTCGTTTTGCAAAATTACAAAATATAGACTAAATACTAATTTACAGGGACCAACTCATAATTTTTATAATGATATAAAGGAGCTTTCATGTTAATTCTACCTCCTTTACTTAATCTTCTAAATTGAAATTTTCTAAAATCAGAAAAGAAATGCATAATAATATTATATCCAACATATGTATACTTCCCTTGATTAGTATTATATCGCTGTTCAAAAAGATCTAAGAATGCTTTATCATGTTTATTATTATAATTAAAAGAATTAGATATAGGTAAATGAACATCTAATTCCATTAGATTTCCTATATCTAAATTGTCATACCTCTTCCAAGCATCTAATCCAAAAACTATTGAAACGGAATCCATAATACCAATAGAAGCCAATAATTTACTTACAAATGCTTGATTTGATGAGGGTATAATTACAACTTGAAAATCGGAAAATATATTACGTAAACTATCAACATGTGTATGCTCAATCTCAAAAAGATTAATTTTCCTATTATCTTTTTTATATATCTTATTTATATATTCAGCAATCTCACTATCTCTTTTTTGATATAAAACCATAACCTTCTTCTTTTTATAACGATTAAGAACTTTCTTGCTAATAATTAATTGTTGGCTTTCTACAGTAGGAGATATCTGAAATACTGCGCTAAACTTCCTCACACTATTAGTTAATCTTGACAAAGGGTTTATAAGAATTTTATCTTTAGATTTACCATATTTTCTACATAATATATTAAAGTTTCTTGCATGAAGAGGACCTATAATTATATCCATGTCATCTAATAATCCTGAAGTAACAAGATTTTTTACTTTTAATGAATCCTTATTAGTATCAAAAGTATGTAGTACAATCTCTTTACCCTGATTTCTTAAAGAATCCAAAGCTAAAGTAACACCAATATGAAAAGAAAGAGCAGCTTCTGATAAATTATAATAAATAGATTCAATATTATCAGTATCCTCAAAATCATTAAACATAGTGTCATTCTTAATTAAATAATAAGGCATTAATAATGCTAAATTAAGTTCTTCCTCATTAGAATTATAATGTTTCTTATGCTCTAAAGAAGAAGTGTTATTAAGATTAACAGGAATATATAATAATTGATTATATGTAAGTCTACTATTAAGCTCATTAGCCTTAATAATTTCAGACACTTTAACATTATGTAATTTAGAAATCTTATTTAATGATTCTCCAGCTTTTACAAAATGTTCAACATATAATACTCCTTCAAACTCTACTGTATCTCGTACTATTTTAGCATTTACATTTAAAATACTAATAAAAAATACTAATAATAATATATACCTAATTATTCCCATTCAATAGTTGCAGGAGGTTTAGAGCTAATATCATATACAACACGGTTAACTCCTTTCACTTTATTAATAATATCATTAGAAACTTTTGCTAAAAAATCATAAGGAAGATGAACCCAGTCAGCAGTCATTCCATCTGTGGATTCAACAGCTCGTAATACGACAGCATTTTCATATGTCCTCTCATCTCCCATAACACCAACGGACTGTACAGGTAAAAAGACTACACCTGCTTGCCAAACTTTAGTATATAAACCTTCTGATTTTAAAGACTCTATAAATATATAATCAGCCTCTTGTAATACCTGCACTTTTTCTTTAGTAATACTACCTAATATACGAATTCCAAGCCCTGGACCTGGAAAAGGATGTCTATCTAGAATTTCATTATCAATACCCATAGATCTTCCGATTTTTCTCACTTCATCTTTAAATAAAGTCTTAAGTGGTTCTATAACTTTCAATTTCATATAATCAGGTAAACCTCCAACATTATGATGAGATTTTATCGTAGCTGAAGGACCTCCAGTAGCAGAAATTGATTCTATTACATCCGGATAAATAGTCCCTTGAGCTAACCATTCTACATTATCAATCTCCTTCGCTTTTTCATCAAAAACATCAATAAAAATAGAACCTATTATTTTACGTTTTTTTTCTGGCTCTGAAACATCTTTTAATGCATTATAGAATAAATCTTTAGCATCAACACCCTGAATATTCAAACCCATTCCTTTATATTGATCTAATACACTCTGAAACTCATTTTTCCTTAGAAGTCCGTTATCTACAAATATACAATATAGATTATCTCCTATTGCTTGCTTTAAAAGCATAGCTGCAACAGTAGAGTCTACTCCTCCAGACAATCCCAAAACAACCTTACCACTTCCTATTCTTTCTTGTATATCTAATACCGTTTCTTCAATAAATGCATTAGGAGTCCAATCTTGAGAAAAACCACAAATATTAACTAGAAAATTCTCTAAAATAGTAGCGCCCTCTATAGTATGATAGACTTCTGGATGAAACTGTAATCCATAAGTCAATTCATTATCAACTTTAAAAGCCGCAATTTGAATATTATGAGTTGAAGCAATAACCTCATAATCATCTGGAAGTGTCTCAATAGTATCCCCATGACTCATCCAAACTTGTGAATTTAAAGAAATGCTTTCTAATAATTTATTAGAAGAGGCTACAAAAGATAAATTTGCTCGACCATATTCTCTTATTTTGGAAGGCACAACTGTCCCTCCGTACCTGTGAGCTAAATATTGTGCCCCATAACAAATTCCAAGTAAAGGAAGCTTACCTTTAATTTTAGATAAATCAAAATCAGGACCATCTAAATCATGTACTGAATGAGGAGAGCCAGACAAAATTACTGCATTCCACCCATCATTAATATCTGGCAACTTATTATAAGGATGTATTTCAGAATAAATATTTAACTCTCTTACACGTCTAGCTATTAACTGGGTATATTGAGAACCAAAATCTAAGATTAATATTTTCTCGTGACTCATATATAAGCTTTAATTGGTTAAAACTACAAAATTAGAATCGAGTGGATTTAAACTTTGTTTTAATATTTTAATAAAGTTTTCCCCATGTTCCAAATAAAAAGGAATAAAAGTGTCGTAACGTTCTTGCAAATTATTATTTGGGAACAATTGTTTTTTTAATTTACTAATCTGATTTATAGCACTCTTATCTTTTTGTTTTGCCAATCGTATAAACTTTAACCCTAATCTATCCAATATTTTTAATTGTTTATTTAATTCTGATTTAATATGGTTTTTTACTCCTTGATCAATAGCCTTGTCTAATAAAGAAGAATAAATTCTTATCATAGCTTGCTTTTCATTAAGAATAGAAATATCAGATATGCTTTTAGACATAATGTATTGCTTCTGCAAAACATGCTCATCTTTAAAAAGATCTAATAGATTAAAATTAAAGGAATCCAACTTCTTTTTCTGTTTATCTGAGATAATTAGAATAGAATTTCTTAATATTAATATAGGAAAAGGAATATTACTGTAATCAAATATAGATTTAAGTTGCAACCAATATCCTATCTCTGCACTTCCTCCTACATAAGCAAGATTAGGTAGTATACTTTCTTGATAAAGAGGTCTTAATAAAACGTTAGGACTAAACCTTTCTGGATAAGCATCTATTTCTTCCTCTGATATTGCTTCAGTGATTAAAACTCTATGATCATCTAATAATTTAAAAAAATTAATTTCTCGAAAAAAAGCTTGAGGAGTATACATCATTTTAGTCAGATTAATACTAGATTGCTCTATCTTCTTAAAAAAAGCATTTTCTAATATATCTTTCTTAATATATGGAATAAACTCTCTTTTTAATTCCTTATCATCTCCATCAATTACAACAATACCATAATCACCAAAAAGATAATTAATTAAATATCTTGTAGCATCAGAAAGATTTTTATGTTTTAAATAAGCATTATGAAAAATATCAACTAATTGCTCTGCATGCTTACTTTCTCCCATGATATTTTTAAGTTCATCTATCACTTCTTTTATATTGTTTAAATTCATTCTGCCAACAGGACCTTCCTGTCTAGAATTCCATTCAATTTTCTTGCCAAAAAGGTTAATATGATTAATTTCTTGAAAATCATGATCTTCTGTTGCCATCCAAAAAATAGGGACAAAATTATTTACAGGATATTTTTCCTTCAGTTTTTCAGCTAAATTAATAGCTGATATTATTTTATAAAAGAAATATAAGGGGCCTGTAAACAAGCTAAGCTGATGACCAGTAGTTACAGTAAAAGTATTGTTTTCTTTTATTAACTGTATATTAATTTCAGATTGCTCAGAAACAGAAACCACAGAGTTCTGCTTTTCTAAAACTGAACTCAATAACTCTCTATTTATATTATTCTTAGATTGTTGCTCAATTTGTTTCTGAAAAACATCTAAATCTGGGAAATGATTAATAAAGGGCTGTAATTTTTCTTCTTGATTGATATAATCTATGATTAACCTTGATGATAGATTTGTTTTTTTATATGGAATTCTATAAGCCTTCAAAATCTATTTCTTCATTATAAAACCCCCTGCTATTAGGTCTTCACCTTCATAAATAGCAGCTGATTGTCCCGGAGCTATACCTTCTACTTTTTTATGAAATAAAACTTTTAAAGCATCACCATGATTAGTTATAGTTGCCATCTCTCCTTTATGTTTATAGCGTACTTTTACTAAACACTGCATTCCATCAATAATCTTAGAATATTTTACATAATTAATGTTCTGGACATACATCTCTTGCTTCTGCAAATCTTGTTTACTACCTACTGTAACCGTATTCTGATCAGCATCGATACCTATTACATATGTAGCTTCAGAACCTAATGAAACACCTAATTTTCTTTGACCGATTGTATAAAAAGGATAACCATCATGTGTTCCTACAACAGTTCCATCAGATTTAATAAATTTTCCTCCTTGAACCTTCTCTTGCAATCCTTTCACTCTTCTTTTTAAAAAACTTCTGTAGTCATTATCAGGTATAAAACAAATCTCATAACTTTCATTCTTTTCAGCAAGCTCTTTATAACCTCTATCCAAAGCCATTTTTTTTATGTCTTTTTTATGATACTTTCCCATAGGAAAGATGGTTCTTTTAAGACATTCTTGACTAACACCCCACAAAACATAAGATTGATCTTTACTTTCATCTAATCCTTTAAAAACAACATATCTGCCATTCTCTTCTCTTATTTGAGCATAGTGACCTGTCGCTATATACTTACAATTCAACATGTCTGCTCTTTTCAACAATGCTTCCCACTTAATGTAAGTGTTACAGAGAACACAAGGATTAGGAGTTCTACCGGCAATATACTCATCAACAAAATTATCAATAATAGAATCTCCAAATTCTTCGCGAATATCTAATATAGTATGTGGAAAACCACAATCGACTGCTAATTGCCTTGCATCATTAATAGAATCTAAACTACAGCACCCTGTTTCTTTCTTGTTCCCTCCTGAACTTTCATAGTCCCAAGTTTTCATAGTAAGTCCTATAACTTCATAACCAGATTCATGTAAAATTAACGAAGCCATGGTACTATCAATACCTCCACTCATCGCCATTAAGACTCTTCCTTTACTCATTTATACTTAATTATTGTATCCATTTCTCCTGTTTTACTAAAATATTTCCAAACACCTTTCCTTAAATCTTTATTATAAAACCCCACATAAGATTTAGATCCATCAATATAAAATGCTTCGACAGGACCATTACGCTTTCCTTTTTTATACACAAGTTCTACTTTAACATTACCATTATCAAAAAACTGGACAAATTTACCATCTTTAATCCCATTAACCCAAATTTGAATCTGATAAAGTAATCCATTAGGATAATATGTTTTTACAAATCCATGAAATAAACCATTTGAATATTGTTCTTTAAGAAGAAGGGTGCTATCTTTAGAATAATAATTCCAAGTACTATCTTTCATTTCATCAACATAGATACCCGAAGCTTTAATATATCCATTCTTATAGAAAATATGAGCAGTTGAAGCTTTACCATCATTAAAAAAATTCCTCTTAGCCTTTAGTTGACCTGTAGGATAATAATAATAAAAAATTCCATAAGGCTTACCATCCTTAAACTGCCCTTCATACTTTATTGAACCATTAGTATATGTTTGCGTCCATTCCCCCTGTTTATGATTATCAGAGTCTATTTTATTTTTCAACTGACCATAAGACAAAAAAGGTAAAAGAAACAATATGAAAAATATTATTCTCATACAGAAAAATTTATACAAATATAATAAGAAAAGAAATTACTGTTTATTTTTATCTATCATTAAATCTTCTATTCCATCAATAAAACTACTCCAAGAAAATCTTTCTTTTTCATTGATCGTATTAGCAGAAAACTGCTCTTCTTTATTATTAAAATAAAAATCAAATATTGCATTAGCAATATCTTCAGGATCCTGACTTGTTACATATCCTACTTGATTATCTGGAACAATCTCTGCAAGCCCACCTACATTAGTAACTAACATAGGTCGTTCAAAATGATATGCTATCTGTGTTACTCCACTCTGTGTTGCTGTCCGATAAGTTTGAGTAATCATATCTGATGCACAGAAATACCATTTTACTTTCTCAGCTGGAATAAAATCACTATGTAAAATAATATTTTGAGTAATATCTAACTCTTCTATCAACTCTATATATTCTTTCTTATCATCATAAAATTCACCTGCAACTATTAATTTTATTTTTAATTCTTTTATTCTATCATCTGACATAGCTTTTAACAGTAAATCTAGACCTTTATATTTTCTAACAAAACCAAAAAAAAGCAAATATCTTTCATTAACATCAAGTCCTAGATTCAATAACGCCTCCTTCTTACTTATTTTATTTCCAAATATATTGTATATAGGGTGTGGCATAAATCTTTTTTTAATACTACTTGTAAACTGTGACAAATCATCAAGAACTGAAGAAGAAAGAGCCATAAACGCATCACATCCTCCAATAAAATATTTTGTTAAAATATTATCTCCTATTCTTTTTTCATGAGGGATAATATTATCTGTTATAGCAAGCACTTTTGTTTTACTTCTTATTAGACGAGCTATTGTACCAAGACATGGAGCCATAAAAGGAATCCAGTATCTAATTATAACATAATCAGGAGATTCCTTTTTAATTGCATGAGCAACTCTAAACCAATTAAAAGGATTAATAGAATTAATAAGTGTCCTAATCTCTATATCTTTAGGAGCTTCACCAGATTCATATTGAGTTCTCCCTGGGAAAAGAAAAGAAGGATATTGTAATGTAAATGAAAATAAAACAACATTAATCCCTTTATTATAAAAAGCTTTTCCTAAAGCATTATTAAAATTTGATATCCCCCCTCTAAATGGAAATGCAGGACCAATAATAATGACTTTTCGCTGCTTCAAGATCTAAGACTCTTTCTCTATTTGATAATTACTTTTATCTAAGTTATTTCGAGCAATCATTTCTGAAATAAAACCTGCTAAAAATAGTTGTATACCAATAATCATTGATGTAAGTGCAATATAAAAACCTGACATGTCTGCAATGTTACGAGCAGGCAAATCATTAAATAAGAAATATAATTTATTACCTCCTATATAAGCAAATAATCCAAAACCTAACATCGTCATAAGTGTACCTAATACTCCAAAAAAGTGCATTGGCTTCTTTCCAAAACGTGTAACAAACGTAATTGTTATTAAATCTAAAAAACCATTAAAAAACCGTTCTAAACCAAATTTTGTTACACCATATTTTCTAGCCTGATGAACAACAACCTTTTCTGTAATCTTATCAAAGCCTGCCCATTTTGCAAGCACTGGAATATAACGATGCATTTCTCCATGTACTTGAATTGATTTAACTACTGTATTTTTATATGCTTTTAAACCACAATTAAAATCATGCAAATAAATGCCAGACATAAGACGAGCAGCCCAATTAAAAAGCTTGGTAGGTAAAGTTTTAGTAATCGGATCATATCTCTTTTTTTTCCACCCTGAAACTAGATCATAATTCTCAGTTATAATTTTATTATATAATGCTGGTATCTCATCAGGACTATCTTGTAAATCTGCATCCATAGTAATAACAACATCTCCTTGAGATCTAGAAAAACCTACATTAAGTGCTGCTGATTTTCCGTAATTTCTTCTAAATTTAACACCTTTAATATTTTGATTTACTGAACATATATTTTCTATCACCTTCCATGAATTATCTTTACTTCCATCATCAATTAGCAATACTTCATAAGAATATTGATGCTGACTCATAACATTTGCTATTAAATCACATAATTCTACTAAAGATTCTTCTTCATTTAGTAAAGGTATGACAATACTTATATTCATTATTACATTCTATTTAGCATCTGTTTTTTTTAAAAAAGAAGAGAGTATCAGCGAAAAGAAAAAACCAAGAAAAGTACCTTCAAGAACTCCCATAATCATTAACCAATGTGGCTGCATCAATTTACCATACATTCCCATTATACCATCAAGATTCTCATCAGAAATTTCTGGACTTTGTTGAAGGATTGATTGTTCCGTCATATTTAAGATTTCAGCTATATATTCAGAATCTAAATAAGTAACATAAACTAACGTATAAAAAGCCATTATAACCGAAGAAAAGAAACTAATACTTGTTCCTAATTTTAGAGAAAGAGAATAAGAAATACAACCTTGATTTATATTATCACGAAATTGAATAATTGCATAAATTAGAAACACAATTATTATTAAAGAATTTAATATAAATGCAGATGTATTTTGCTTAATACTAAGAGCCCAAAATAATAAACTAATCAGCACCAAAAAAGAACCAAGTACTGCTCCATAATTCATTGCAAACTTTCTTGTGTCCATCAACTTTATGTTAAGTTTTTATAAAAAGCAAATATAAAAAATAGAAGTATAAAAATACTTTGTAAAGAAGATATATTATATTAGTTTTGCTTGCGAAGGGTAAGTCTTGTACGACCAGCTCCCTATGAACCCCCCCAGGACCGGAAGGTAGCAAGGGTATTAGGTTGTAGCGGTGCGATATAAGTAGCTTACCCTTTATGATATCCTACTCCACCCTATTCTTTCTCTAGCGTATGGCCTATAAGCTCTAATTATATTAATATTATCAGTATGTTCTAAATCAGGATCTTTTTCTAACAGAACTCGTGCTTGTTCTCTAGCAAATTCAAGAATCTTATTGTCAACTAATAAATTTGCTATCTTAAAATTAAGTATTCCACTCTGCTTAGTACCCATCATATCACCAGGCCCCCTTAATTTTAAATCTTGCTCTGAAATTCTAAATCCATCATTAGTTTCTACCATGGTTTTTAATCGAATTCTTGCATCATTACTTACTTTATCTCCACTAACTAAAATACAATAAGACTGTTCTGCCCCTCTACCAACTCTTCCTCTTAATTGATGTAACTGTGAAAGACCAAATCGCTCTGCACTTTCTATAATCATAACAGATGCATTTGGAACATCTACTCCAACCTCAATTACAGTAGTAGCAACCATAATATTTGTGATACCTGATAAAAAACGTTCCATCTCATATTCTTTATCTTCAGCTTTCATCCTCCCATGTACCACACTAACTTGAAAGTCTGGCAGAGGAAATTCTCTTACAATTGAATTATAACCTTCTATCAGATTTTTATAATCTAATTTCTCACTCTCTTCAATTAAAGGAAAAACAATATAAATCTGCCTTTCTAATTTAATCTGTTTCTTCATAAAATCAATAATACTCAAACGAGAACTATTTGACTTCCACATAGTCTTAACTGGCTTTCTACCTGGAGGAAGTTCATCAATTATAGAAACATCAAGATCTCCATAAAGTGTCATAGATAACGTTCGTGGAATCGGCGTAGCTGTCATAACAAGCACATGAGGGGGATATTTATTCTTTTTCCAAAGCCTTGCTCGTTGAGCTACTCCAAACCTATGTTGCTCATCAATAATAGCAACTGCAAGATTTTTAAACAATACCTGTTTCTCCAATAACGCATGTGTTCCTATAAGAATATCTATCTTACCTTGCTCTAAATCTTTTAATAATACTTTACGATCTTTTGTCTTTGTAGATCCAGTCAGGATTCTAATATTAATTTCTTGATTTTTTAAATATCCTGAAATAGTAACAAAATGCTGTTGTGCTAATATTTCTGTAGGAGCCATCAGACAAGCTTGATACTTATTATCAATAGCCATTAGCATGGTAAGTAAGGCTACCAACGTCTTTCCACTTCCAACATCTCCTTGTAATAAACGATTCATCTGAAATCTTTTCTTCACATCATTACGGATCTCTTTAAGTACTTTCTTTTGCGAATTAGTTAATGTAAACGGTAAATGTTTATGATAAAAATTATTAAAACAATCGCCTATTTTATCTAAAGTATAGCCTTTATTTCTTGAGTTTCTTGTAAGCTGCGTTTTTAATAAATGTAATTGTAAAAAAAAGAATTCTTCAAACTTTAAACGTTTCTGTGCTCTAACTAATCTTCGTGCACTACTTGGACAATGAATATCAAAAAGAGACTCTTCTCTACTAGGAAGGTTTAACCTTTTAATTATTTCTAAAGATAGTGTTTCTTCAAGATGATGTTTTAATAAAGGTAATAGGCAGTGGATAAGCTTAGAAATCACTCTGCTTGACAAACCTTTAGAATTAAGTTTTTCTGTTGAAGGGTAAACAGCTTGAAGTTTATTAATATCTTCATGATTATCTTCAATAAGATCCATCTCAGGATGTGCAATATTTAGCTTTCCATTATAAAAAGAAGGTTTCCCAAATACAAGATACTCTGTATTTAATTTAATTGCTGATTTTATCCATCTTATTCCTTTAAACCAAACCAACTCCGTCATACCTGTGTCATCCTTAAGATAAGCAATTAGTCTTTTTTTTCTTTTCAGCCCTTTCTCTTCAAATCTCACAATAAAACCTTTAACCTGAATATAAGGTAAATCCTTAGTCAATTCAGATATATTATATATTTTACTCTTATCAATATATCTAAACGGATAATGAGAAAGAAGATCACCATATGTAAAAATCTTTAATTCCTTCTTTAATAAATCAGCTCTAGATGGGCCAACCCCCTTTAAATATTCAATAGGAGTAGATAGAATATGCATGCGGTAAATTTATAAAAAGTAACCTTAGCTAAAAACACTTAACATATATTCTTATAATTAAATGTCATAAGATAATTTTGCCAATAAAATAAATAAAGTATAAGGATCTTCAACTTGAAGCTCCTTCTGAATCCGGCAAGAAAAATTAAAGTCTGTATTTTTAAAAATAGGATATGATACGCCAAGAGTATATCTTATCTTATTTATCATTTGTAAATCACGTAAAAAATATTCAAAAGCAAATTCAGGCTCTAGCTTTGTCTTTCTTATATTATAATTTAAGAGTAATTGTTGTCTAAATGTATTTGTAAATGCGTTGTAATTCCCCTGTCTTTGAAACCTCTTTCTCGAAGCAAACCAGAATCTATTTATCTTTTTTTTTACAACTAAATCAGAATAATATCTAAATACATGATCTCTTTCTAGTTGCTGATTCCATTCATGAATATCTCGCAGACCTATTAATAATGATATCCTCTTATTATATTTATATTTAATCTTTAAATCTGTATAAATCTTTGAAAGCAATGAGCTGTTCTCTCTAAAACGAATTCCTTGTTTTAAATATAAATTAACTTTTTTTGAGGCTTTATAATTTAATGAAACTGAAGACCAAACTTGCAAATCACTCTCTTGTGAGAAAACAGAAAAAGAAAAAAGATATAAAACTAATATACTATTCCGTATCTTCCTCATAATAGAAAATTCGCAAATTAGCAGTGTCTCGAAGAAAATCAATTCTCCTTACCTCTACACGAATAACATTAATACCTGTTCTTTTCTTAAGGTCAGCAAGCAATTCTTCTCTTCTATCAGGCATTATTAATTCAATCTTCTCATAGGTAATATTTTTTCTACTTTCATGTCTTAATAACCATAGCCTTTCCATTCCATAAGTAATAAACACAATCATGAAATTTGCAAAAACAAGTTCTGCATGACTAATCTTCTTATTTGAAAGAGCATTTACAACAGAAATACCAATAACCAAGAAAAGATATGTCATCTCCTTAATAGGTATAGGATCTGTACGATATCGTATAATACCAAAGATTGCAAAAAGTCCTAAAGCAAATCCTAATTGAAGTTTAACACTATCAAGTAGTACACAAAGAAGAAAAACAGTTAGACTAATAAGAAAATAAGTAAATAAATAATCTTTATTCTTAGTAGCCGGATAATAGATATATCTGATTATAATCGTAATAACCAGTAAATTAAAAAACGTCTTAACTATTAACTCCCAAAAATCTTCTGAGTCAAAAACAGGAATTCCTAAGAATTCCATACCATCAAGTAAAATAAGTAATAAGTCCATTATGCTTTTTTTAATTTATTAATAAATAATAATTTCTCTTTAAATCTATTCTTCTTTATCCCTTTATTAAGATATAAAGTAGACATACAGTATTTGCTTAATCGAATTGGCAAGATACTCATTTCTTTTGCAATTCTAATAAAATCTGAGGACCTACTCATTCTTTCTTGTTTTACTTCTGCAATTACAATCTCCTTAAAATCTCCAGATTCCTTTTTATTTTTAAATGTTAAATCAATATCAATGGTTAAACGCTCCTTATGAACTCTATGTACTAAAGTAAGACGACTAAAATTAATCCATTGTTTTGCCTCCACATCAATATCTTCACCTATTATCTTATAAATATAATTCTTATGTTCAGTAGTTAATTCTTCTGAGATGGAATCAACCTTCATCCTTTTCTTAATTGTTTTCTTTTTATTATTCTTTAATTTAATTTCTAAAAAAGATATTCCACTACCAACATATTCTCTAAATCTAATCTTATTTCGGTTAACTCGCTGATTATGATGATCAAGATAAAATTTTAAATCATTCGTATCATAATATAAAGACTTATATTGATGTAATGTTTCACCATCGATATGTAACATACGATAGAAAGGATTAATTCTCTTTAGAAGTATTGGAAGTTTATTGGCTGAAAAGGCAAATTTAGTATCAGTTCTACTCATCAATTTTACGCCATCCATTTCAGATAAAGAAATAGGTGAAAAATCAGATATTATTTCAGGAAAATTATTCATTTATTGATTTCTTTCTATAACAAAATCATCAACACTTCTAATAGTATTATTTGACTCTATAGTTACTTGCTTAAAAACAGGATAGTCGTAATTAATCATATCAACATCTGTACTGTCAGCATAGGTGTAAATAATATAATCACCTTTTCTTAAATACTCAAATCTATATCTACCATTATAATCAGTCTCAAACTTGTCATCATAAATATCTTGAGGATCATTAGAATAAATTATAAATACATCTTTTCCTGAATCTAACTGATAGTATGAAGTATCTAAAAGTCCTGTATTAGGATTCTGAAAAGTGAAGATCTTATAAACCTGTCCTTCTATTACTGAAGTACCTCCTTCACCAGGACCTTTCTCACAAGAAAAGAATCCTATTAATATCATAAAGATTAATAACCCCTTTTTCATAATTACTGTTTTATAATTTTAACTGTTTGATTATCTATTTTAACAAAATACACACCATCTTCCCAGTCACTTATATCAATGGTATTCACATTATTCTTTTCATAAATCTTCTGCCCCATCATATTAAATACAGTTATCATATCATGAGCGCCTAAGATATATATTCGATTATTTGAAGGGTTAGGATAAATACGAATATCTGAATTAACATCAGAATTATTTATCACTGTAGCAGTTTGATTACTACCATCATAAGTATGTCCTTGATAACGCATTATCCCTGTACCATTAGGAACTCTCGCATAACCTTTATCTATCTGCATATTAACAAAATGAACAGCATCAATAGTTACACCAGTAGGATCACTAAGATACACCTCTTCTTGATCAGCAGATAAACGATAAGTAGTATGTAAACCTGCCTGAGAACTACCAGCAGTATCACACCAAATAATTAAATAATCGTTAGCTCCTATAGTAACATTAGGAAAACTCCATTTTGTTAAATCATTCTCACTATCTGATAAATAATAACCATTCAAATTAAGATCGAAATTATTACCATTATAAAGCTCAACCCAATCATCATATTCTCCATCCTGATCTGATATGGCAGACAAGTTGGAAGCCATAATCTCATTAATCACCAAACCACTTACAACTGCTAATTGATGAAATTCTTTTTCTGCTCTTTGAGGGGAAAAAATTCCTGCATCAATATTTTCTGCATAAAAATAATATTGAATATCACGTGCATCAACATCTATTGTTGCACCAAACACCCCATCTCCTGCATTCCCATCGCCATGATTACCATCATCAAACATTTGCAATTTCTCAAATTTATCAGCAAACTTAAATCGATAACCAATATATGCATAATTAGTGTTACTAATCTCAGCAGTAATATTCACTGTTGTATGTGGCAACACACTAGTAGGATTAGAAGAAATATTAGTAATAGTTGGAGGAGTAGAAGAAAACTCAGGCAAATTCTGCAAAAAAGATGTTCGAGTACTCATCAATTCTTCGATACCTATAATATTTCCAACAGAATTATTTATGTTAGATGTAAAATCAGAATAAGAAAAAAATGTATTTGGATCAGACATTATATAATTATTAATTATTCCTTGTAAATCTAATGCTCTAGTAGTATAATAATTATTTAAAAATAATTCATCTAAGATTGTACGCATATGTGCCACATACATTTTCTTATATCTGTCATTAGAAAAGATCTGAGTAGTTAGTATATTTAGCGGATCAGCAGCATTATGAAATATATCTAATTCTTGCAAATCACTATTAGAAATAGGTGTAGGCAAACCATTAGTAAATACTCCAAATGCCATATTCATATCCCATAAGACAGGTGAAAATCTACCATTATTATCTTGAAATAAATAAAAGTTATGAGGAATAGTATTAATGGGTCCGTCTAAACATACTGTTACGTTTTCAAAAGCCATCATCCATAAAGCTCTATCAATATCCATTACATCCTCAATGTTAGTAAAGTAATTATTTAATGTATCCAAAAAGTTGCCTAATTTTGTCCAATCATTAGAAGATTGCATCTCATATGCTCTCTTATAACAATTTGTATCTGCATAATATTGTAATACACCTAACTGTCCAAAGCATCCTGGCACTGTTACGCCAGTATTCTCTACCTTAAATAAAGGTCCTTTTCTTTCATAAAACTGCTCATTAGTAAAATCATCATCAATAGATTGTACGCAAGTATATAATCCAAGCAAAGTGCCATTCACAAATACATTAGCATAAGTTGCTTTTGGTGCTGGCATATATTCTCTAGCCATCTCATACGCTAAAACCTCACGAATAAAAGCAGGGTCTCTAAAACCATTCGATAATTTAAGGACATTATAACCATCTATAGATTGTCCATTATTTACATAATCTAACTTTATATTCATTGGATTCTTAACATTATTCACATTATAAGAACTATTCCCTTTATACTTAATGCCAACATTCTGATCTGCTATTCCGTCAATTAAAATAGAGTCTGCTATTAATCGCTCTCCTAAATTATTTGCATAATATAAGTCTAATGAATCATCCCAATTAGACTGACTGAAAAATATTTCTATTTGACGAACTCCAAGATCAAAAACATCTTGAGAAAAAGACATTACACTTAAAAACAAAAAATATATAACTAAAATAATTCTTCTCATAATATTTAATCTAATCCTATTATCATTTTTGAAATTCCTGTAGTCGTTGCAACCCATATATTATCATCTAAATCAACAGCTATACCTTTTATATTTGGACCAGCTAAACCATCAGAAACATCATAATCTACCCATTCCAATCCATTCCAACAAGCCACACCTCCTTCTGCTAAATAACCGACATAAATAGCTGCCCATATCCTATCCCAATTATCGATTGCTATCTCAACAACTGGATTTAAAGTGTCTGGAGGAGGCATTAAATACATTCTTGTATAATGCGTGAAAGCTGTATTATCAATGTTTAATACAGAAATTCCACCACCAGTACCTATCCACTTATTACCTTGACTATCAATTATTAAATCTGTAACATTCTGTGATATTAAACCATTTGCAGTGTCATACACATCAAATATATTATTAGAAGCATCATGATTTGTAACTCCTCCTAAAGGATGAGCAAACCAATGAGAATTAAAAGTATGTGCTACCGAAGTAACTCCACTCCAATGTAAATCTGGAGAACTAATAGAACCCCACTCTCCATCATAATAAGAAACACCTGTTGCTGTACCTATCCAAACATGATCAGCAATAAGAGACTTGTCTATAGCTTTAATTTGATTAGAATTAAGACCATTAGACGAGTTATATATATTCCAATTAGTTCCATCAAACTTACTAGCTCCAAAATCTGTTCCTACCCATATATCACCGTTATCCATTGCACTAATAACCTTAATGTTATCATTAACTAATCCAATAGTATTACTAGTATTATAAGTTGTCCAAGTAGTACCATCAAACTTTTGCACTCCACTAGATGTTCCAATCCAAATATTATTATTAATATCAACAGTTATACATTCCACAAAATTATCAAGAAGACCATCTGAAGTAGTATAGTTCACAATAGCAGAAACAACCCCTGGATTGTTTGCATAAATACAAGACCCATCATTAGACATTGCTAATGGATCAAAATTAGTTGCGCTAGGATCTGTACACCCCTCTTTTTTGCTACACGCATTCAACAAAACAAACAAACATATAATAAAACTGATTCTTTGCATATATTAAATCTTAATCACTTTTATGGTCAAGCTACTGTTAAGCAAAATTACAAAATAAACTCCGGAATGCCATTCAGATGTCTGAATATGATTAACATGATCAAAATGACCAACCTTTCTTCCTAAAACATCTAGTACTATTAAGGGTTCATCGGTATGCAAATATAAAATGTCATTAAATGGATTAGGATAAATAACCAAATCTTGTTCTAAATTAGAAACTAAGTTAGGAAAATCATTATTTGCTCTAAAAGTGGGAGTTAACATTGTAAATGATCCAGAGCCATTTGGGCTTCTACCAAAAGAAACATCATCTGCCTGAGCAAGAAAAGTAATAGAATCAATAATCGAACTATCAGAATTAGACAATACAAGTAGTTCTCCTAAATTCGATAATTGAAAATTTGCATGCTCTTCACCCTGACCTCCATCTTCATCAGCCCAAATAATAGAGTACGAATTAGGCTGGATTATATGATTGGGCAAATTCCATTTATGAAGATAAGCAAGCGTGTCTGTAATAAACAATCCATTTGTTGAGATTGGAGAAGATGTTGTATTATATAATTCAATCCAATCCTCATATTTTCCGCTATTATCAGTGACTACACTTATGTTATTAGACATAACTTCATTTATAACTAAATCTCCTGGCTGAATCGTAGTTTGCAAAGTATAATAATCGTAAGCTGCTCTCTCTGGAGAAAATACGCCTGCAGAATCATTCTCTGCATATAAATAATAATCTATTGAATTACTAGCATTACTTATCTTAACTCCATATACACCATCTCCTGCAAGACCATCATTATGATTACCATCATCAAATAATTCTTTTTCTCTAAATATTTGATTCTTCCCAAATCTGTATCTTACACTCACAAAATTAGCATCTATAATGTCAGCTATAATCCATAAATCATTACCTAATATTAAAGTAGAATAATTAATGTTAGATATTGTAGGTTCACCAAGATATCCTGGAAAAACACTCAAATACGATGTTCGAGCATTCATCAGCTCTGTAATACCAGGACAAACTGAAGCGACTAATGTAACCTGACTTGTTAGGTTAGCAATAAAATCTGCATAAGTATAAAACTTGTTTGTATCGTTCTGCACATACTGATCAATCACATTCTGCATATGTTGACCTCTGATAAAATAATCTTGATTAATAAAGTTTTCTTTAATGATCGTACGTATATGTGCCAAATACATTCTTCTATATCTTTCATTAGCAAATATCTTTTTCATTAATGGTCTTGGTGATACAGACATAAAAGCATGATGTGTTAATGGATCCATATCCTGAGCTTGAGATATATCAAATCCATTAAAATATAATTGAGAGGCATCAGTAAGTCTAAAACCTCCAAAAGACATATTAAGATCCCATATTATTGGGTTCCATTGACTAGCTTGATCTTCATACAAGTAGTAATTCTGGGCATAACCAATATAAGAGTCAAAATTTATTAACGTATAATTAAGCGCATGCATCCAAAGTGTTCTATCAACATTTAAAACATGATGCAAACTATCTGAGACATTATTTAAGGTGTCTATGAATTGATATAATTCTGCCCAACCATGATTAGATTTAATATTATAATATGGATAATAATCAATACTATCTATCCCATGAGTATTACTTAAGTTGGAATTCTCACCTCCTATCTGTATGTTAATATTATCAGGATTACATTTAAAAAACGGATTATACTTACTATCAAAATGATCAATTAAGAAATCTTTATTAACTGCCTCTACATTTGTATATAACCCCCATAAAGTGTCATTAATAAATATATTAGCATAATTAGCTCTTGATGAAGGCATATATTTACGATATATTTCATAACTAAGAACCTCTCTGATAAAAGAAGGATCCTGAATCACGTTAGATAATTTTAACTTATCGATGCCTTGATGGTCTTGCCCTTCAATAATATAATCTAATTTAATATTGAAAGGATTCTTTAAACGATTCACACTTACAGAGCTAAAACCCTTATATCGAACTCCAACACTATCATAATAATTCCCATCTATCTCTATATCTGCTAGAATTCTTTCATTTTCTCCTAACACATAAAGACTATCTAATAAATAATCCCAATTAGAATCATAAAAACTAATACGAATCTCTCTTACAGTATCAATATTATAGAAGTTGTTCTGAGAAAATAAATAATAAAATGATATAGAAAATATAAATATAAAAAACCTTCTAAATAACATCTATTTAATATATGCTATACGATTTGAATATATACTACCAGAACTATTAATTAAATGTACAATATAAACACCTTCTGGTTTTCCATATAAACTAATTTCTTTAACAAAATCAGAAGATAATTTATTCATCGTTTCCTCATATACAACCTGACCTATAGAATTTATCACTTTGATTTCCTGTATTTTTTCATTCAGTGAATTCAAATCTATCACAAAAGAGCCCTTTGTAGGGTTTGGAAAGATAGAAATAAGAGATACTGTAAGATCATCAATATTTGTTTGATCAAAACAAGAAGTGCTAGAAATATTATTCAAATAATCCTTAAGGGCAATAATACCTGGATAATCACATTCATATCGAAATCCTTTTGGAGATTGAGAATTAAATGGACCCCAAACAAGATTCCCTAAGGAATCTACTTCATACATAACTCCCGCCCCGTTCTGTCCAGCAGAAGCATTAACATAAATATTACCGTTAGACATTCTATCTGAAGCTGATTGACCAGAAGCAGAATAAGCACAGGCATATCTTGTAGTATATGAAAATGGCTGAAAAGCTTGCCCTGGATTCCTCAAATAAGTATATCCTGTAGAAGGGTCAAGAGGAGTTTCGATACCATCTACAGAGGATTGATTATTACTAACTCCACTATTATTAAATATTTGTAAAAAACCTCCATTAGGTCTTCCATCATTTGTAATCCAACGAGCATCATGCACAGCGTTATTAATAATCTGACTGCCTGATATACCATAATTTGAAGGATTACCCCATCTATACAAAATATCTCCACCCATACCAGAATTCCCTCCAGAATGAGATGCTGCTTCAGCAGTAGTAGTACTATGATCTATTATATAAATCTCTGACGCAAAACGTGATGAAAAAACAATTTGATCTAACTCTTCATTATAATCTACACCATTTACATGAAACCAATCTCCACTATTACCCCCAGGACCTCCTCCACCTCCAGGACCTCCTCCACCCTGAATCATATTAATATCAATGAGTTCTGGATGATCAGAAATATTCACAACATAATTAGGTTTAGAAGGATCAACATCTTGACAAAGATGATCCCATATATGCCATTCCCAAACAATATTTGCACTTCCATTTCCATCAGGCTCTAGCTCTATAAAATGTGTTGGCCATTTTCCTGAATTACCTACATTACCTGTATATCCTGCATTAATAACCTCATTTGCAGTTTTAACTTCCCATGCTGTCAATAAAACATTATTCCCAATCAAAGTCAAATCATGATGACTTAAATGATTAGCATCAGAATAAATAAACTCCCAAACTATTGAACCATCTGGAGCAATCTCCTGCACCTTTCCTCCTTCTGCAGCTCCACCTAAAATATTACCATTATTCTTTGTCCCTCTTACTAAATTACCATTTTCCTTTAACTGCACTGCATAGTTACATTCAGAATTCATATTCCAAGTGTGAGCTATATTCTGATTCTCATCAATTAAATACGTAGTATTTGATCCTTGTGAATTATAAAGAGCAAAACCATTAAAAGATTGTGAAAAAACAAATTGTATTAATAATAAACAAAATAAAAGTATAATTGCTTTTTTCATGCTTTATTTAAATTAAAATAAACCGCTAATTTAAAGTAAATATTCTATAAAGATGAGCAAATCTTAGCCTATATTCTGTTTTGACACATATATTGCTTTTGCTCTATCCCAGTACACATCCATTTGGTCTAAACTCATATCGTTTAAAGACACTCCTTCTTCTTCTATTATATTCTCCATAATCTGAAAACGTTTAATAAAACGTTTATTTGTTCTTTCTAAAGCATCTTCTGGATTTACATCTATAAAACGAGCATAATTTGTAAGTGCAAATAATACATCTCCAAATTCTGATTCAATTCTTTTCCTATCTCCTTTCTTAACCTCAGCTTGCAACTCTGTAATCTCTTCCATTACTTTATCCCAAACCTGACTTTTATTATCCCAATCAAAACCAATACCTCTTACCTTCTCTTGAATACGAAAAGACTTTATTACTGCAGGTAAAGAATTTGGAACTCCTTCAAGAACAGATCTTTTTCCCTCTTTTAATTTTAATTTCTCCCAGTTCTTTTTAACCTCCTTTTCATCTTTGACCTCCACATCTCCGTAAATATGTGGATGCCTATGAATTAATTTATCACACAACGAATTAATTACATCTGAAATGTCAAAATCATCTGTTTCTGAAGCTATACGAGCATAAAAAACTATATGAAGTAATAAATCTCCTAATTCTTTCTTAATTTCCTGCATATCTCTTTCTAAGATAGCATCCGAAAGCTCATACATTTCTTCAATAGTTAAATAACGTAAACTCTCTAGTGTTTGTTTTTTATCCCAAGGACACTGCTCTCTTAAAGTATCCATTATATCAATTAATCTAGAAAATGATTCTAATTTATCCTGCATAACAATAGTTTTTAGCAAACATACAGAAATTGAAAATTATTAATATATTTGAAGGAAGTAATAAAAATAAAAATCTATGAAAAAGATATATTTAATTGCAATTATTATGATTATTGCGATAATCAATGTAAATGCTCAAACATATAACATACAACAAACTATAGGTACAGGAAGTGATTATAGTTATACATCATCAAGTAATACAATTATATCAGGAGGAAACCAAGTATTATCTCCCCTTCAAACTATACCTTTTGATTTTACATTCTATGGACAGACTGTTACTAATTATATAGCAAGTGATAATGGATATATTACATTTAATTCCGCAACTATAAGTAATGAAATGAACACCTCACTGCCCTCAACAAATGCTCCAATGAATGCTATATTTGCTTTCTGGGATGATTTAAATCTGGCAAGTGGAACTTCTGTGCCAGATAAAGTAGTTAACTTTACCTATGGTACTGCACCAAACAGAGTACATGTCATACAATGGCATTCTGTAACTCCTTTATCTGGCACAGGCTATTTATACGCAGCAATTAGAATATATGAAAATCCTTGTGGAATAGATTTTGATGTAGTCAATCTATATGGAAATGCAACAGGAATGTCTGCAACAATAGGATGCCAAAATTCAACTGGGACAGATGGATCTCAAACACTATCAAGTCCCAATGAAGATTATCCAGGTACTGCTGTAAGCAATAGTGATGATATCGTTTACAGTTTTTCTCCATCAAATTACACGTATGACATGACAACAGTTAGTGAAATAAATTTAAATGAAGTGATGACTGTATCTACAATAAACAATTTAGATATACAAGTACAAAATAACGGGTCTCAGTCTATAAGTTCATTCAATCTTAATTATTCTATTAATGGAGGTGCTGTACAAACAGATAATATAATTACTGGAATAACATCAGGAGGAACAAGTAATTTACTACATAGCATACCTTTCAACCCATCAAATGCTGGACAATATTATGAATTTAAAATATGGTGTGACAATATTAATGGTAATAATGATGAATTAAACTGTAATGATACGCTTACAAAATTAGTTTGGGTAAATCTTGGTGTTAGTGGAACTAAGAAAGTATTATTGGAAGAATTTACAACAGAATCTTGTCAATTCTGTCCTGATGGAACATTTGTTGTAGAAGAAATAACTAGTCAAAATCCATATGTTATTGCGGTAGCGCATCATTCCGGATTTGGTAGTGATTTCTTAACAACAGCATTCCATGAAGACTATGCAGATGATATGACAAGTGGAGCTCCTAAAGCAGCTATTGATAGATTTGACTTTACAAAAGATGGAAGTAAAGTAGCTATTAGCAGAAGTAATAATGGATGGCTAGATGCTGTAATAGATATGAATAACTACCCTACTCCTGTAAATATTTCTATTGATGGTATTTCCTATAATAATGTTAGTAATACCGTAAGTGCAGAAGTAAATGTAAGTTTTACAGACTATGCTCAACCAGGAGATATATCATTAACTCTTTGGGTTATAGAAGACAGTATTGATCCTATAAGTCAAACAAATTATTATAGTGGCGATCAATCACACCCATATGGGAATTTACCTAGTACCATCACCGCTGCTAATGCAAATGAATATCAACATAGGCACACAAGTAAAAAAATTAGCACAGCTACTTGGGGAGATCCAATTGGAAACTCAAACCCAGCTCCTGGAGATACTTATCAAAGAGTTTTTAATAATATCTCATTAAATGGGACTGACCCAGGACAAGTGTATTTAGTAGCTACCCTTTCTTATGATAACCCAGATATAACAAAAAGATTAGTGCTAAACTCAAATAAACAATATGTAGAAGGGATGGTTGCTACAATTGAAAATTATTCTCTAGAAAATAAAATAAATGTATTTCCTAATCCTATAACACAAATAGGATATGTGGAGTTTCAACTTAAAAAATCAGATGTTGTTAAGCTAACTATATATAATTTATTAGCAGAAGAAATAATCTCAAAAGAAGAAAGAAAATATAGCCAAGGAAATCATGCAATAGCCATAAACACTTATGACCTTCCAACTGGCACGTATTTTGTAGAAATAAAAACCAGTAATCAAGTGGAAAGAAAGAAATTCACCGTAGTTAAATAATCTCAAACTAAATATGTCATTATTAACAATATTCATAATTACACTCATAATGGTTGGATGTGCATTTGCAGGTATGGCAATCAAAATTTTACTTAAAAAAAATGGAGAGTTTGCAGGCACATGTGCTAGTCAAAGCCCTTTTCTTAACAAAGAAGGGGAATCTTGTGGTATTTGTGGCGCTATGCCAAATGAAAAATGTAAAAATGAAAGTGATTAATTAATAATACGTCTATACATAGAAGGACTAATAAATTCTTTCCAAGCCCCATTCTTTCCTGTATATACCAAATATACTTCTAACTGATTATTATTTAAAATAAATTCTTTAGTCCTTTTAACACCCATAACCATAAAAGCAGTTGCATAAGCATCTGCTAACATACAATTATCATGAATCACAGTTACACTAAGTAATTTATTCTGCGCAGGAAAACCAGAAATAGGATCAATAGTATGCGAATACTTAACTCCATCTTTCTCATAAAATTTACGATAATTGCCAGAAGTTGCTAAAGCTTTATTTTCTAATTCTAAAACAAATAGAAAACGTTGACTTACATCTATATTATTAGTTGGTTTATCTACACCTATAGTCCAAACATCTCCTTGAACATTTGTTCCTTTAGCAAGTAATTCTCCTCCTATCTCAATCAAATAATTACCAACTCCTTTCTGTTCTAAGAAACTAGCAATAACATCCACTGTATAGCCTTGAGCTAAGGAATTAAAATCTAAACGCATGCCTTTTGGGAGAAATAAAGAATCATTAACTAATCTAATCTTGCCGAAACCTATATTTGAAAGTATTTTTCTAATTTCTAAAGAATCTATTATAATTGTATCTTTTAATGGATAAGTATAAAAACCCCAATATTCTACTAAAGGATAAATAGAACAATCAAAGCTGCCGTTTGTCTCATTGTATACTCTTTCTGCTGCCTTATAAACAGAATTAAAAAAAATATCTGTTTTTACCTCCTCTCCTTTATTAAGTTTAGAAATAAGTGAATAATCTTGATAAATAGATAATGAACTATCTATTACAGAAAGAATACTATCAATCTGTATTTGATAGTCAACTCCTCCTTTTGAAATATATTTAATATGGTAATAAGAACCCTGAGTTTCTCCTGTATTTCTAACCAAGATATTATCCTTAGATGTATTACAAGAAAATAAAACTAATAGAAGAGGAAATAAATACTTCATTATATAAAAATACGATAAATTAAAGTGATAATTACAATGATGTGAAATGAGTAAATATATTACCCTCCAAAATCATCAAAACGCACATTCTCATCTGGTATACCCCAATCATCAGCCATTTTAAGTACAGCCTGATTCATAAGAGGAGGTCCACAGAAATACAACTCTATATCTTCAGGTGATTCATGATTAGTCAAGAATTTATCTATAACTACTTGATGTACAAAACCAACAAATCCATCTCCGTCTGGATCATCTAGATCTTTCTTTTCTATCCAATTATCTTCTGGTAAAGCATCTGATAGAACTAAATGAAATTTAAAATTTGGAAAATCTTTTTCTAAATCCCTAAAATAATGAATATAAAAAAGCTCTGCTCTAGATCTCCCTCCGTAAAAATAAGTGACTTTTCTACCTGTCTTTAATGTTTTAAAAAGCTCATATAAATGAGAACGCATTGGAGCCATTCCTGCTCCTCCACCTATATATAACATCTCTGAATCACTATCATTAATAAAGAATTCTCCATAAGGACCAGAAATAGTCACCTTATCTCCCTCTTTCAATCCAAATATATATGAAGAAGCGATTCCTGGATTAACATCCATGAAATTATTTTTATCTCTGTCCCAAGGAGGTGTTGCAACCCTAACATTTAACATAATCTTTCTGCCTTCAGCTGGATATGAAGCCATAGAATATGCTCTAACTACTTCTTCATCATTCTTCATCACTAAGTCTCTCATAGTTCCCTTTGACCAATCTGACTCAAATTTATTAGGTTCCCCTGGATGATCTTGTGGATGAGCTGAAACATCCATATCAGAATACTTAACTTCTCCTTCTGGTATTTTAATTTGAATGTATCCTCCAGCAAGATAACCCATATCTTCTGGAATTTCAACAATAAATTCTTTAATATATGTAGCAACATTATAATTCGACACAACTGTAGCTTTCCACTCTTTTACTCCAAAAACTTCTTCTGGAATTTCTATCTCCATATCTTCCTTAACTTTCACTTGACATCCAAGTCTAAAATTATCTGCAATCTGTTTTCTTGTAAAATGTGGTTTTTCAGTTGGTAAAATTCCTCCACCTCCTTTATGTACTTGGCATGTACATTGCACGCAAGTTCCACCACCACCGCAAGCTGAAGGCAAGAAAATACCAGCATCACTGAGAGTAGTAAGCACAGTATTTCCTCCATCAACTTCTAATTCTTTTTCACCATTAATAATTAATTTAATCTTTCCTGCAGGACTAAGTTTTGATTTTGTAAAAAGCAAAACACTAACTAATGTAATAATCACAGTTAGAAAAACGACTATACTACTTATTATTGTTATTGTACTTAGTAATATCATAAAAATTATAACTTGATTCCCATAAAACTCATAAATGCAATACCCATCAAACCAGTAATTATATATGTAATCCCTAAACCTCTTAAAGGACCAGGAACATTTGAATATCTAATCTTCTCTCGAATTGCAGCAAGCCCAACAATGGCTAAGAAGAATCCAGAACCTGAACCCAAACCAAATACAGTTGCTTCTGTAATGTTTGCATAAGCACGTTCTTGCATAAATAATGAAGAACCTAAGATTGCACAATTCACAGCAATTAATGGCAAAAACAAACCTAATGAACCATAAAGAGCAGGAGAAAACTTCTCTATAATCATCTCTACAAGCTGAACCATAGAGGCAATAACTGCAATAAACATAATAAAAGAAAGAAAGCTTAAATCAACATCTTTAAAGTTTTCACCAAGCCATGATAATGCCCCTTCTTGTAGAACAAAAGTCTCTAATAAAAAATTTAAAGGAACGGTTATTGCTAAAACAAAAACTACTGCTCCTCCCATTCCGACAGATGTTTCTACCGTTTTTGATATAGCAAGGTAAGAACACATACCTAAAAAATAAGCAAAAACCATATTTTCTATGAATACTGCTTTAATAAATATATTTACTAATTCTTCCATGTTTAATTAGATTCTATTAGTTTTCTATTTCTCATTCTTTGTATCCATATAAGAACACCAACTGTAATAAGTGCCATAGGAGGTAAGATCATCATTCCATTATTCGCATAAAAACCTCCATTCTCAATATACCATTCTAAAGGAATAACCTGCGTTCCAAATAATGTACCTGATCCTAATAATTCTCTAAAGAATGCCACAACAATTAAAATAAATCCATACCCAAATGCATTACCTAAACCATCCAAAAATGCTTTACCTGGAGTATTGCCTAATGCAAATGCTTCAAGTCTTCCCATGATAATACAATTTGTAATAATTAATCCAACAAAAACTGACAGTTCTTTACTAACATCATAAACAAAAGCTTTCAAAACCTCATCAACTAATATAACTAAAGTAGCTATAACTACCAGTTGTACAATTATTCTTATCCTAGATGGAATAAGATTACGTAATAAAGAAACTATAACATTAGCCACTGAAAGCACAAAAAATACTGAAAGAGCCATTACTACAGCAGGCTCTAATTGAACTGTAATTGCAAGAGCCGAACAAATACCTAAAACCTGAACCGTAATAGGATTATTATCATCCAATGGGTCTGTTAGTAGCTTTCTATTTTTCTTTGAAAATAATGATTCTTTACTCATAACTAATTAATTATTGAATCAACTATACTAGAAACTGTATCCATTTCCGACATAACTGATTTTACCTCATTGTCTAATTTCATTCTTTGTAAATAAGGAGAATATAAACTCAATCTCTCAGAAAGCATATCAGTAACTCCATCTGATGTTATTGTTCCTCCTGAAATTCCATCTACAGCATGCATATCTGAAGGGTCAGCACCTCCCTTAACAACAATAATTGAAACTAATTTATCTGCTTCAAAAATACTCTTGCCTGTAAACTGATCTTCAAAAAAAGATCTATTAATCTCCGCTCCTAATCCAGGAGTCTCTGCCTTATGATCAAAAACAGCACCATAAACAGTATTAAAATCTTCTTCTAGAGCAATAAATCCCCATATTGGACCCCATAACCCTTTACCTCGTAAAGGTATAATATATTTCTTCTCTTGATTTACCTCACTAATAAATAACGGAAGTTGTTGACTGTCTTTATCCTTTTTCAATTCTTTTTTCAAATCAATATCAAAAGCTGATCCTTCTAATATTTCTCCTTTAGAGTTAATAACAAGTTCTTCCTTTATATAAATAGGATAAATTAAGCTCGCAGAATCTCTTAAAATATTAACTCCTATTGAGCTTAGTATGTTTTGTTGCTTCTCTAATTCAATATTCTTATCTTGTAATGGCTTTAACTTAATATATGTGCTAGATAGTATAGCTGCAACAACTACTACCATAATAATAGCAAAAGTAAAAGTATATGTATTTTTATTTACATCCATTAATTCTTCAATCTATTTATACGTTTTTTAATATTTGCACCTATCACATAGTGATCTATAAGTGGTGCAAAAACATTCATTAATAGTATAGCTAACATCATTCCTTCTGGATAAGCAGGATTAAATATTCTGATAACAATCGCAAAAAAACCAACCAATAGACCATAGATAATCTTACCAGTATTTGTCTGAGACGCTGTCACAGGGTCTGTTGCCATAAATACAGCTCCAAATGCAAAACCTCCAATTAATAAATGTATATGAGCAGGAGTACTCATCAACATGTTCATACCAAAATAATTAAATAAAAGAGCGGTTAAATAACCACCTATAAAAGTAGATAATATAATACGCCAACTTCCTATACCTGTCAATAAAAGAAATACTGCTCCTAATAAAATAGCAATAACTGACGTTTCTCCTATAGAACCTGGAATAAATCCCATAAAAGCATCATAAGAGCTCCACATTAAACTTTCCCATGAAGACTTATTTGCTGCTAAAGCTCCAAGTATTGTTTCTCCTGAATATCCATCTACTAACGCTCCATGTACCCATACCTTATCACCTGACATGTAAGAAGGATATGCAAAGAAAACGAAAGCTCTAGCTGTTAACGCCGGATTTAATATATTCATACCCGTGCCTCCAAAAACCTCTTTACCTATAATTACTGCAAATATTACAGAAATTGCTAACATCCATAAAGGCAAATCCACTGGCATAATTAAAGGTATTAGCATTCCAGTAACTAAATAACCCTCATTGACAGAGTGTCCTCTATATACAGCAAAAGCAAATTCAATAGTTAAACCAACACCATAAGAAACTATAAGTAATGGCAAGAATTTCCAAAAACCAAAAATTATATTATCTATAACTGAAGCTTCTATACCTTTAGCTAAGTGATATTGATCTCCAATATTCCAAATTCCAAAAAGCAAACAAGGTAATAAAGCAATTATTACAAATGCCATTGTTCTTTTGAGATCAATAGAATCTCTAATATGAGATCCTTTCTTAGTAGTATGATCTGGCACAAATAGAAAAGTTTCAAAAGCATCATAAGCAGGATATAACTTTTCTAGTTTTCCTCCTTTTTCAAAATGAGGTTTAATAGTATTTAATATATTCTTAAATATTTTCATCAACTATTCTCTTTTCTTACTAAATCTAATCCATATTTAATAATTGATTGAACTTCTGTTTTAGATGTACAAACAAATTCACATAACGCAAAATCTTCAGCAGAAACCTCATATATACCCAAATTCTCCATAAGATCAATATCTTCCATCATAATAGCTTTAACTAATTGATTTGGATAAATATTCATAGGAAATACTTTCTCATATTGACCTGTTACAACATATGCTCTTTCTTCACCATGCATATTCGCATTTAAAGAATATTTTCTAGAAGGAAAAAGCCAAGAAGAAAATGCCCTGGAAGCGGAAAATTTCTTAAAACCAGGAAGGATCCAACCTAAGAATTCTGAACTCTTCCCCTCTTCAATAACAGTAATCATCGTGTCATAAAAACCCATAGCACCATTACTCTCAATCCTTGTTCCTGTTAAAACATCACCAGAAATAATCCTATTTTCTCCTTCTTTAAGATTATTATCAAGTAAATTATTTACTCTAGCACCTAAAATAGCTCTATAATATCTTGGTTTAATTACTTGTGGTCCAGTGACAGCAATAATTCTAGATACATCATATTTTCCTTCAGTAAATAATCGAGCAATAGTAATAACATCTTGAGGTTCTAAATACCAAACAACATCACCTTTATTAATAGGATCTATATGGTGTATTTGGACACCTACATTTCCTGCAGGATGAGGTCCTGATATTTTATTTATTTGTACATTCTTAGCTTGACTAAACACATTAGAAGGGTTAGTCCGTCCATCAACATTTAAATGGGTAATTCCTTTTGTTAACTTTACAACATAATCAAGTCCCCTCTGAAATAAATCCTCCAACCCATAAAGAGCAAAATCATTATCAATAGCTAATGGCGCAGAAGAAAAAGAAGAAATAAATATAGCCTTTGGTGTATCAAAAGGATTAGCAATAATATCATATGGCTTTTGTCTAATAAATGGCCAAACTCCTGATTCTAATAAAGCATCTATAATTTCTTCTCTAGATAAATCCTTAGAATCTTTGATAGGTAAATTTTTATAGCTATTTTCTTGATCTGCTTGAATAATAATTTGCTCTATCCTTCTTTTTGCCCCCCTAACAATATCTAAAATTTTTCCACTTACAGGACTACAAAATTTTACTTTATCATTATACTTATCATAAAAAATAACAGATCCTGCTTTTACATGATCCTCTATTTTTACATTAAGTTTTGGAGTTAAGCCATGAAAATCTGTAGGCTTTATCACATATTCTTCAGCATTTTTTAAAGAAGCATATACTTTATCAGCTTCACCTAAAAGAGTAATATCTAACCCTTTTTTTAATGCTATAGATCTAGACATATAATATAATTAGATTTTTCGCCAGCAAATTTATAATTTTGCGTTAAGTATTTGAATAGATTAAGAAAGAATTTTTAATGAAATTTAAAAACATATTAACATTCCTTATAATTATTTCTTGCATGCTATTGTCATGCCAAACAAAAAAAGAAATAATAAATATACCATCTAATCCTAATGACACAATAATTCAAGAAGAAAACACTAATAATCAAGAACTTAAGGTGTATAAAAATAGAATTCTTAATCAGAACATAAAAACCTTATTATGCTATAAAGAAGAAAACCCCCAATCATTACCTATTATTAACTTAGGTTCAGATGAAAAATTATTAATACAGTTTGATGATCTTAATGAAAAAATACAGGAATACTATTTTACTATCATTCATTGTAATGAAAATTGGACAGAAAGTGATTTAATGCAATCTGAATACATAAATGGATTCACAGAAAATAGAATTATTAATTATGAATTATCTTTCAATACAATACAAAAATTCACACATTATAGCTTTACATTTCCAAATACAGAGACACAGCCAATTATATCAGGAAACTATGTGTTTAAAATCTATAAAAAAAATGGAGAAATTGTGGCTTATAAGAAATTCATGATATTAGATAAAAAAGTATCAATCTTAGCAGAAGTAAGAAAAGGAACCCTTGCAGAAAACAGAAAAACAAAACATGAAGTCGATTTTAGTATTGTTCATCCTAATATAGTAATAGCTGATCCTTTTTCTGATATAAAAGTACATATAAAACAAAATAATAGAGAAGATAATGCTATTACAGATTTATTACCTCTATTTGTTAAAAATGACATGCTTGTTTATGATTATGATGAAGAGAATAACTTTTGGGGGAATAATGAATTTCGATATTTTGACACTAAAAGTCTTCGCTATCAATCTGAAAAAATAAAATCAATAACTTATCAGGATAGCGCCAATCATATTTATTTATTTAATGATGATAAAAGATCTTTTAATAAATACTCAATTCAACCGGATATTAATGGTGGTTTTTTAATAGATTCACAAGAAGGAAGAATACCTGCAATTGAGGCAGACTATGGATGGGTACATTTTTCAATACCTATAGAAGAAGTACCATATGGAGAAATATATCTTTTTGGCTTTTTCTCTGAATGGGATATTAAAGATGAATTTAAATTATCTTATAATAATAAGAAAAACACATATGAAGCTTCAGTATATCTAAAACAAGGATATTATAATTATTTATACGCATTAAAAGACTCCACAACAAACATGATAGACACAAAATTTATTGAAGGTACTCATTACCAAACACGAAATGATTATTACCTATATATATATTATAGAGGAGTCGGAGATAAATATGATAGACTTATTGGTTTTTTAAAAACATCAAGCAAAGAATTATTCTAAAAAAATAGCCACTACAATTGTAGTGGCTATTTAACTTAATATAAAAACTATTAACTCTTACTCTTAATCAGTTTTTTAACCTGTTTCTTCTTCACATCTTTAGGAGATGTTTCTAACAATAGTTGATCAACATCCTCAAAAGTAATAATGCCAGCATCAATTGATTCTAAAATTAATTCTTTTGCATTATCTTTAATACTAGGATTATCTATGATAGACTGTCTTTTTTGTGCTAACCTTCTCGCTTCTCTCTTTGCAGCTCTCTGTTTTTCAAGTTCTTCTTCCTTTTTTGCTCTTATTAAAGCTTCTTCCGCCTCTTTTAATTGTCTCTCTAACTCTGCTGCCTCTGCTGCTGCAATAGAATCTTTTATTGCTGTAGAATCAACAACAATCAATTCTTCTACAATAGGAGCTTTTTCCTTAACAACAGGTTCAGGTTCATATACCTCCTCAGGCTCATACACCTCCTCAGGCTCATATATCTCCTCAGGCTCATATATCTCCTCAGGCTCATATATCTCCTCAACAACCTCTTCAATAACCTCTTCAGGCTTTGGAGTATATCTCTGATAATCAGAAGAAGACCCTTCATTATAAACAATATCATCAGAAGGGTATTCTAATGTAAGGTCTGAAAAAAAGTTAGTTAACAAACCAAATATAGAAATATCAGTCTGAGTACTAATTGGTATAGAGGGTGTATTAATATAATCCGAATTTATAGAAGGATTATCCCATAATCTAAAGTTTATTCCAGTAGTATTGAATAAACTAAACAATACTACTGAAACAACTAATATTATAAAATTCTTTCTCATGATCACATTACATTATTAAACCTGCTATCATCCCAAATCCTCCCATAAAAAACATAGCAGAAAGGAACCAAAAAGTAAATGCAAGTAATGGTTGATTTTTGTTTTTTGCTTTTTCTTCATTAATTAATGACATAAAGTACCAAGGGTCTTTATCTCTAATAGTATATACTTTATAAAATAATGAAGCAATATACGACATTGCAATACTAATAATCATTCCTCCAAATAAAGCAACAAATAAGATAGCGAATAAGAAAGCAAAATTCTTAAACACCTTTAACATAGTTCTTTGTGATTGATCATAATCAATAAGAGAAGCAAACATATCTATTCTTGCGTTTGCAAAAACCAATTCTTCATTAAGAACTTCTAACTCTGCTTCTAGCTCATCAATCTTTTCTTGCATTAAAGTAGCTAAAGATTTGTCTTTCAAAGCAATCATTGCATTGCTCTTATTCTTTGTCACCTTACCTTTAATTCTATCGTAAGGCACCCAATCCCACTTCTTCGTATCATAGCCAAAGTTATACCACCAATCTACTAAAGCAGCCTTAAGTGTTGAGTTAACTGCAGGGTCTCGTGGTGTTCTTAAAGTAACTGTCCATCTTTTTGAACTTGATGGTTTTGAATCATCTATTCCAGCACCTTTTGCTTTAACACGGTACTCAAACTCCTTTCCTGGAGATTTTACACCTTCTTCAACATGCTGTGTTATATCTGCACCAACTGTTGCAAATTCATACCACTCTGCATTCTTCTCTTTTATAGCTCTTCTCTCAATACTAAATCCTGTTTCATTTCTAGAATTATCATTCCAAGAAAATACAAGTCTAAAATTGTGTTCACCACTAATTCTTAAATTTGAAGGAGCAACTATATAATCTTTACTTATCGTATTAGACAATTTACTACTCCATCCTGATTTACCACTCTTATTAACAACTTGAATACGATAATCATAAGATTTTCCTTGTGAAACATTCTGATCAATCATACTAGTTATATCAGTACCTGTTTTTATGTTTTTCCAATCTTTCTCGCCTCCTTTCTTATCTTTTCTCTGTATTCTAAACTCCCACATCTGACTCTTATATTCAGTAATATGACTTTGAATTCTCTCAATCATATTCTCTGCATCTTCAATATCTCTAGAAATAGAAATACTATCCTGAATAGCACCATCAAGCATTCTTGGTAAATCTGCAGTATAATCAGTTGAATTATTACTAAAAATAATCTCAGGCTGATCTATAACATTCTGGGGAAAAGACAAACCAAAAGAATTTTGCTTAGCTCTTACATTAAGCTCAATTGCATCCTCAAATAAATTTTCCATCTCATCCATATCATCTATAGTAAAAGTAGCTCTTAACGCATCAACATCATTATTAGCTTCTTGAATAGATTCTGCTATATTATTCTCTCTTACTGTAAGAGTCTGTGTTTTAAACGAATCTGAAGTTGAAATAGAAATATAAATTAATACTGTAGGAATTATTAAAGCTAAACCTAACCATAAAGAACCTGGCACTAATGAAACCATTAACTGAATCGCCTTATCTCTTATTGCTCTTAAATAATTCATTACTGAATTTTGCATCAAAGTTGACTCATCATTATATAATAAATGATTAGGAAAAATTGATTGAGCAAAAGATAAAACAACTAATGATAGTATTACTGCAGCTGATAAGAAAACATTTGTATTAATTGCAACCCCTAAGAAAACTAAACCTAAATCAGGAATCCAGCTTAATAATAATAAAATCTGAATCGCTACAATGGAAACTATTGAAGCAAGAACATAATGTAAAGCTGTTTTCATAACCTTAGATCCATGAAGACTATGATCTCTCTCATCTGTAAAATGTAACATAGAAGTTACTGTTCCATAAGCTTTAAGTATTGGTAAACTAGAAATAACTAATCCTAACATACCAAACACAGCATATCCTGTTAATATTGACAAATAAATAGAAAACCCTATAAGAGCAAGTGCATAGAATGCTCCCATAAAAGTAACTCTTAACTTACTCTTATTATAAGTGCCATTCAGTGCAAGGAAAGATGATTTATATAAATCCCAAGCCCACAATATACAATAATGGTATAGAGACTTAAGAATCATCTTAATTGGCATCCAGAATATATTCCAGAACACCCAAATAATAGAACTAACAATCCATTTAATAATTTTCCATATTGGAAATATTGTCTTAATAAACTCCCAAATTGGCTTAATAATATAGTCAATAATTGGTCTAACTATATACTCTACTATTAAGTCATATACTGTCTTAATCAGGTAAGCAAAGAAATGTGCAATAACAACAAATGCATACGCCGCCCAAACAAAAACATTGTAAATGAAAATAAGTGGAGCTATTATTAAAAGTAATAATGTCCAAGCATTCTTCAAACTTTTAACTCGATCTAAACCTATTATATAAGAAGGCTCTTCATTTCTATGTTTTGCAAATAAGAAACCTAATGTAGCAAAAGGCATAAAAGATAACAAGCAGGCAACAACAATAGCTACCCAAGTATCAGATGCGCTTAGATTAAGAATATCATAAAAAATTTCCATACAAAAAATATTTAGTTAATAACGGCGGTAAAATTACTAAAAATAAACTAAAACATAAATTTATACAGTACTATAAAAGAATCATCTATAAATTCTGTTAAAACACTGTAAATCAATTATTTAAATTGCTTTATAGTGTTTTTAAGCAACAAAAAATAAATTACACCAATTCAAGAAGCACCTAATATTTGACAGAATATGATATATGAAATACATGTTAAAATATATTAAAAACAAGCACATAAGCATACCTAACAATGTTTATATTTGCGCTTTAATATAAAAAATAAAACATGTCAAACGCATTCTACAACACACCTAAAGCAATAAATGAACCTGTTAAGTCCTACACTCCAAATAGTATAGAACGTCAAGAAGTTTTAGAACAATACAAAAAAATGTATAATACTAAAATAGATATTCCAATGTATATTGGGAATAAAGAAATATTTACAGAAGACAAGAGGAACCTAATACTTCCTCATGAACATAGTCATGTTGTTGGAACGTCAAATTATGGAAATGAAAAACACGTGCAAGATGCTATAAATGCAGCAATGGAAGCTAGAGAAGGGTGGGCAAACATGAAATGGGAGAATAGAGCTGCAATATTTCTTAAGGCTGCCGACTTATTAGCAGGACCATTTAGAGCAAAAATGAATGCCGCCACTATGCTAGCACAAAGTAAGAATGTCTTTCAAGCTGAAATTGATGCAGCATGTGAACTAATTGACTTCTTTAGATTTAACGTTCAGTATATGAGTCAACTGTATAAAGAACAACCTGAATCTCTTCCAGGGACATGGAACAGACTAGAACATAGGCCTCTAGAAGGATTTATATTCGCCTTAACTCCTTTTAATTTTACATCCATATGTGCAAACCTTTGTGCTGCACCAGCAATGCTAGGGAATGTCATTGTATGGAAGCCTGCAGAAACACAAATCTATTCAGCTCAAGTAATTATGGAGCTTTTCCAAGAAGCAGGTTTACCTGATGGAGTGATAAATATGGTAACAGTTAGTGGAAAAACCATATCAAAAGTAATATTCGAGAATGAAAATTTTGCAGGCTTACATTTCACTGGATCAACAGAGGTATTTAGAACATTATGGAAAGGTATTGGAAATAACATTGAAAAATATAAATCTTATCCAAGAATTGTAGGAGAAACAGGGGGGAAAGATTTTATTATTGCACATAAATCTGCAGTAGCAAAAGAAGTAGCCACTGCAATTACTAGAGGTGCCTTTGAATATCAAGGACAAAAATGCTCTGCAGCTTCTAGAGCATATATCCCTTCAAACTTATGGGAGGAAGTTAAAAACAAAATCATTCAAGACACTAATGAGCTAAAGATAGGTTCACCTGAAGATACATCAAATTTTATCAATGCTGTAATCTCAGAAAAAGCATTCAATAAAATTAGTGACTATATTGAGTATGTTAAAAAATCAAAAGATGCCAAAATTATTGCTGGAGGAGGATATGATAAATCAATAGGTTATTTTATAGAACCAACAATTATAGTAACTACAAACCCTCACTTCAAAACTATGGTAGAAGAGATATTTGGACCTGTAATAACTATATACGTATATAATTCCGAAGAATGGGAAAAAACTCTAGATGTAGTCAATAACACATCAGAATATGCATTAACTGGAGCGATCTTATCAATTGATCGTAATGCTATTGAGAAAGCTACAAAAAAATTAGAAAATGCTGCTGGCAACTTTTACATCAATGATAAACCGACAGGAGCTGTAGTTGGGCAACAACCATTTGGGGGAGCCAGAGGCTCAGGCACAAATGACAAAGCAGGATCAATACTAAATTTATTGAGATGGGTTTCTCCCAGAACCATAAAAGAAACATTTGTTCCTCCTCAAGATTATAAATACCCATTTTTAAGAAGTAAGTAATTCTAGAAAAGCAGCTTTTTATTATTTAATTTTCTGATTAAATTTATATAATTTAAATACTGCTTTTTTTCCTTTATAAACAGATACCAATATAAAAGAGTAAGATTATTAATATTTTCTCCTACTTAAAAGCTGATAATATTAAAAACTATGCTAATGGAGTTGGCCCTCCAAAACTTAAAGGCACTCCTTGATTAGGGTCAACATCTTTAATCTCTCCATTTTGACTCTCAAATTTAGAAATATTATCTGAAAGAGCCTTATTTAAGCGCTTAGCATGCTGCGGTGTTAAAATAACCCTAGACCTTACCTTTGCCTTTTTAATACCTGGCATCATCTGCACAAAATCTACAACAAATTCTGAAGGAGAATGATTAATAATCGCTAAATTACTGTATATACCTTGTGCCGTATCCTCAGTTAATTCAATATTTAAGCCCTCTTTCTTGTTTTCTTCTGACATAATTGACTGAATTATTTACTTAGTAGAAGATATCTCTTCTTTAATGATTTCATCCTCTAAATTATCAATTTCATTCTGACGCATTAACTGATCATACTCTATTTGAGACCCAATAACAACATCATTAGCCTGAACTAGACCTGTTCCAGCAGGTATCCTTTTTCCAATAATTACATTCTCTTTAAGCCCAATTAAAGTATCACGTTTAGCATTAATAGCAGCCTCATTTAAGACTTTAGTCGTCTGTTGAAAAGATGCAGCTGAAATCCAAGAATCAACCTGTAAAGATGCACGAGTAATACCTTGAAGAACAGGAATAGAAATTGCAGGTACGGCATCTCTTGAAACAACCTCCTTTAAATCTTTTATCTTCAATCTACTATTCTCTTCTCTTAACTGTCTTGCCGAAATAATCTGACCAACCTTCAAATCCTCTGAATCACCAGCATCTATTATATACTTCATTCCAAATATCCTATCATTCTGCTCTTTAAACTGTTCTTTACTAACTAATGAGTTTGGCAAGAAATATGTATCTCCAGAATCAGAAATCTGTACTTTACGCATCATTTGTCTTACTAAGACTTCAAAATGCTTATCATTAATTTTAACCCCTTGAAGACGATAGACATCCTGAATTTCATTCACAATATATTGTTGTACTGTAACAACTCCTTTTATAGCTAATATATCTGCTGGAGTAATAACGCCATCACAAAGTGCAGTTCCTGCCTTTACATAATCATTCTCCTGAACTAGAATATGTTTAGACAATTTAATTAAATATGTCTTAACATCACCTGCCTTTGAAGTTACAAGAACTTCCCTATTACCTCTTTTAATTTTACCAAATGAAACCGAGCCATCTATCTCAGAAACAACCGCAGGGTTTGAAGGATTTCTCGCCTCAAACATTTCTGTAACTCTTGGAAGACCTCCAGTTATATCTCCAGAAGAACCTGCTGACCTTGGTATTTTAGCTAGAATAATACCTGAAGTAACTTTTACTCCTTCGTCTATAACTAAATGAGCACCTACAGGTAAGCTGTAAACAATCTCACCTATATTAATAGAAGGTGATACTTTTTTACTTCTACTATCAATTATAACTTTTTCTTGATATCCTGTCTGCTCATCAGATTCTACCCTATAAGAAACCCCCTCAACTATATCGTTAAATTCAACCTTTCCTGAAACTTCAGAAATAATTACCGCATTATATGGATCCCACTCACAAATCTTATCACCCTCTTTAACAGAACCTGATTTAATAAATATCGATGCCCCATAAGGTATGATAGAAGAAGAAAGCACAACGCCAGTAGTATCATCGACCACCTTAGCCTCAGCTGACCTACTTACAACAATTTCTGAAGAACCTTTCTTATCTTTTAATTTCACAGTTCTCAAATCCTCTATTTCCAAACGCCCTTCCTTTTTAACAATAATACTAGAATCTACTTCTGAACGTGAAGCAGTACCCCCAACATGGAAAGTTCTTAATGTTAGCTGTGTCCCTGGCTCACCTACAGATTGAGCAGCAACAACCCCTACAGACTCTCCAACTTGAGCCATTCTATTAGTAGATAACGATTTTCCATAACATTTCGCGCATATCCCTCTTAATGTTGCACAAGTTAAAGGAGAGCGAACTTCAACCATCTCTACTCCTAACTGATCAATCAGTAATGCCTCTTTTTCAGAAATCATATCTCCTGAAGAAACTATTAATTCTTCATTTTTTGGATTATAAATATCATGTACACTTACTCGCCCATTAATTCGTTCACTTAATGACTCTACAATATCATCATTATTCTTTAATGCAGTTACTTCTAAACCTCTAAGCGTTTCACAATCATCTTCTGTAATAATAACATCTTGAGCAACATCAACTAAACGCCTTGTTAAATAACCAGCATCGGCAGTTTTAAGGGCCGTATCAGCAAGACCTTTACGAGCACCGTGTGTTGAAATAAAATACTCAAGAATAGAAAGACCTTCTCTAAAATTTGTAGTAATAGGATTTTCTATAATTGATTCTCCATGATCCCCTGATTTCTTAGGTTTTGCCATAAGACCCCTCATTCCAGATAATTGACGTATTTGCTCTTTAGAACCTCTTGCGCCAGAATCAAGCATCATATACACCGAATTAAAACCTTGTTTATCACTACTTATATTTCTCATAACTGTATCTGTCAACCTTGCGTTTGTTGTAGTCCAAACATCTATCACCTGATTATATCTTTCATTATTAGTAATGAATCCCATACTGTAATTTGCTCGAATATCATCAACTTTCTTATTAGCCTCTGATATCAGATTCTCTTTTTCTTCTGGAACAATAACATCTCCAAGGTTAAAAGAAAGACCTCCCTTAAACGCCATATTAAAACCTATAGTTTTAATAGCATCTAAGAAATGTACTGTATCAGCAACCCCACAACTTTGAAGAACATTACCAATTACATCTCTCAATGTTTTCTTTGTAAGTAATTCATTAACAAAGTCTAATTCTTTAGGAACATATTCATTAAACAAAACTCTTCCTACTGTTGTTTTAACTAAAGAAAATTTACGACTCTTGTGAACTCTAACATTTATCACAGCATGTAAATCAACTTTTGCTTCATTATAGGCTATTTTTACTTCTTCAAGAGAATAGAAAGTCATCCCTTCTCCTTTAACTTTCTCTGTATCTGTAGAAAGCTTCTCTTTTGTCATATAATATAATCCTAAAACCATATCCTGAGAAGGAACAGTAATAGGAGCTCCATTTGCAGGATTCAATATATTATGAGAAGAAAGCATTAACACCTGTGCTTCTAGTATTGCAGCTGCTCCAAGCGGTAGGTGAACAGCCATCTGATCCCCATCAAAATCAGCATTAAATGCTGCACAAGCTAAAGGATGTAATTGTATAGCCTTACCTTCAATCATTTTTGGCTGAAATGCCTGAATTCCTAATCGATGTAATGTAGGAGCCCTGTTTAATAAAACAGGATGACCTTTCATAACATTTTCTAATATATCCCATACTACTGATTCCTTACTATCAATAATTTTTTTAGCAGATTTAACAGTCTTAACAATACCTCTCTCAATAAGTTTCCTAATAACAAAAGGCTTGTATAGCTCTGCTGCCATATCTTTAGGTAATCCACATTCATGCATTGCTAATTCTGGTCCAACTACAATAACTGAACGAGCTGAATAATCTACTCTCTTTCCTAATAAATTTTGTCTAAACCTCCCCTGTTTTCCTTTTAAAGAATCTGAAAGAGATTTTAGAGCACGTTTACCATCAGCCTTAACAGCAGATGATTTTCTTGAATTATCAAAAAGGGCATCAACTGATTCCTGCAACATTCTTTTCTCATTTCTTAATATAATTTCAGGAGCATTAATTTCCATTAATCTTTTAAGTCTATTATTCCTAATAATTACACGTCTATATAAATCGTTGAGGTCAGAAGTTGCAAAACGACCACCATCTAGTGGAACTAAAGGACGTAATTCTGGAGGTATAACCGGGATAATTTTAACAGTCATCCATTCAGGCCTATTCTCAGTATGTTCTTGCCCTTCCCTCATAGCTTCAACAACCTGTAATCTTTTTAAGGCTTCTGCTTTTCTTTGCTGAGAAGTCTCATTAGAAGCCTGATCTCTCAATTGATATGAAAGATCATCTAAATTTAATTTAGCTAATAAATTATGAATAGCTTCAGCTCCCATCTTAGCCACAAATTTCTTAGGATCATCGTCACTGAGATACTGATTTTCCAAAGGCTGTTGATCCAAAATATTTAAATATTCTTCCTCTGTTAAGAAATCTAAATATTTAACAGGCTCCCCGTCTGCATTCAACACGCCTTCACCTGGATTAATAACTACAAAACGTTCATAATAAACAATCATATCTAATTGCTTAGATGCTAAGCCTAATAAATATCCAATCTTATTTGGCAATGTTTTAAAATACCATATATGAGCTACAGGAACTACTAAGTTAATATGCCCTATTCTTTCCCTTCTTACTTTCTTTTCAGTAACCTCAACACCGCACCTATCACAAACAATACCTCGATATCTAATCCTCTTATACTTACCACAATGACATTCAAAATCTTTTGTTGGCCCAAAAACTCGCTCACAGAATAAACCTCCACTCTCAGGCTTATAAGTTCTATAGTTAATAGTTTCTGGTTTTGTTACTTCACCAGATGATTTTTCTAAAATGTCTTCAGGAGACGATAAACTAATCTTAATCGTATTAATATCCTGAGCGTATATCTTATTCTTATTATTTCTTTTCATAATTATTTATTCAAATGAAACTTTTAAACCTAACCCATTTAATTCATGTAACAACACATTAAAAGATTCTGGAATCCCTGCTTGAGGCAAATCCTTTCCTTTAACAATACTCTCAAAAGCTTGAGCTCTACCTGTTACATCATCTGACTTTAATGTTAACATTTCTTGTAAAATATTTGATGCCCCATAACCTTCAAGAGCCCAAACTTCCATCTCTCCAAGTCTTTGTCCTCCAAATTGAGCCTTACCTCCAAGCGGCTGTTGTGTAATTAAAGAATAAGGCCCTATAGATCTAGCATGCATCTTATCATCAATTAAATGTCCTAATTTCAACATGTAAATAACGCCAACCGTAGCAGTTTGCTCAAAACGTTCACCAGTTCCTCCATCATAAAGATACGTTTGCCCTAGTCTTGGTAATTCTGCCTCATCAGTTTCAGAGTTTATCTCTTCAATACTTGCCCCATCAAAAACAGGTGTATAATACTTTCTGTCTAATTGATCACCTGCCCAACCTAATATTGTCTCATAAATTTGACCAAGATTCATCCTAGAAGGCACTCCAAGTGGATTCAATATAATATCAACAGGAGTCCCATCTTCTAAAAATGGCATATCCTCATCTTTTACAATCCTTGAAACTATACCCTTATTTCCGTGACGTCCAGCTAATTTATCTCCAACCTTAATCTTTCTTTTTTGTGCAATCTGAACTTTTGCTAATTGTAAAACTCCTGAAGGAAGTTCATCTCCAATAGTAACAGCAAAACGCTTCCTTCTATGTTCCCCATAAATTGCATTATACTTTCTCAAATAATTCTCAATAGTTGTATTAACTAATGTATTATGTTCATCACTACCAGTCCATTTATAAGGGTCAATCAGAGTAAAATCAATTCCTAATAGAATTTTCTTCGTAAATTTTGTACTCTTTTTAACGATATCCTCTCCTAAAATATTTTTAACCCCTCTAGATGCCTTTCCTCCTATAATATTATATAATTTCGTAGCTAACGTGTTTTTTAATATGTCAGCTTCTTTTGTAAACTCCAAATCTAATGCGTCAACAATTTCTTTAGAAGCATTTTTTGCCTTCTTATCTTTTATTGTTTTAGAAAATAAAGATTTACCGATCACAACACCCTCATCTGCTGGCTTAGTTTTGAGAGACGCATCTTTTACATCACCTGCTTTCTCTCCAAATATAGCTCTCAATAATTTCTCTTCAGGGGTAGGGTCAGACTCTCCTTTAGGAGTAATCTTACCAATAAGAATATCTCCTGTCTTAACATGAGCTCCTACCCGCACCATACCATATTCATCTAAATCACTTGTAGCTGTTTCAGATATATTAGGAATATCTGCCGTTAACTCCTCTGCTCCTCTTTTTGTTTCCCTTACATTTACTACATGTTCTGCAATATGTAAAGAAGTGAAAAGATCTTCTCTAACAACTCTCTCAGAAAGAATAATAGCATCCTCAAAGTTATAACCTTTCCAAGGCATAAATGCAACCTTAAGATTTCTTCCTATAGCAAGCTCACCATTATCTGTTGCATATCCATCACAAAGCACTTGTCCTTCAACAACCTTGTCTCCAACTCTAACTATTGGCTGAATATTAATACACGTTCTTTGATTAGTCTTTTGAAACTTTGTTAAGTTATATTCTTTCTCTTCTTCTTCAAAACTAACCAACTTTTCTTTCTCTGATCTTTTATACTTAACTCTAATAGTATTCGCATCAACATAAGTGACTTCTCCTTCCCCTTCAGCATTAATCATTGTTCTTGAATCTCGAGCAAGATGAGGTTCAAGACCTGTTCCAACAATAGGAGAATCTGTCCTTAATAAAGGTACAGCTTGACGCATCATGTTAGATCCCATAAGTGCTCTATTAGCATCATCATGTTCTAAGAAAGGAATTAAAGAGGCAGCTATAGAAGCAATCTGATTAGGAGCCACATCCATTAATGTAACTTGACTAGGATCTGCAATTAAATAATCAGCCTCACTTCTAGACTGAATTCTTTTATTCTTAAAAGCTCCATCACTATCTAAAGGGGCATTTGCTTGTGCTATAATTTCTTCTTCCTCTTCTTCTGCACTCTTATATATTGGATCCTCAAGAACCTGCACCTTTCCATTAATTACTTGTCTATAAGGAGTCTCAATAAAACCTAAATTATTTATTTTTCCATAAACACTTAATGAAGAAATTAATCCAATATTTGGTCCTTCAGGAGTCTCTATAGGACACAACCTCCCATAATGTGTATAATGAACATCTCGAACCTCAAAACCAGCTCTTTCTCTAGTTAATCCTCCAGGACCTAAAGCAGAAATTCTTCTCTTATGAGTAACTTCGGCAAGAGGATTTGTTTGATCCATAAACTGAGATAATTGAGAAGTTCCAAAAAAAGAATTAATTACCGCAGATAATGTTTTTGCATTAATTAAGTCAATAGGAGTAAAAACCTCATTATCTCTAACATTCATTCTCTCTCGTATCGTTCTTGCCATTCTACTTAATCCAATATTAAATTGGTTTGAAAGCTGTTCTCCAACCGTTCTAATTCTTCTATTACTTAAATGATCTATATCGTCTACATCAACTTTTGAATTAACTAAAGAGATCAAATTAGAAATAATAGAAACTATATCATCATTTGTTAAAACCATTTTATCTAATGATATATCCTGTTTCAATCTTCGATTCAGTCTAAATCTACCAACATGACCTAAACTATATCTTTGATCAGAGAAGAATAATTTTTCTATAATTCCTCTAGCTGTTTCATCATCTGGAGCTTCTGCACTCCTAAGCTGTCGATATATATGTCTTACTGCCTCAACTTCTGAATTAGTAGGATCTTTTTGGAGTGTATTATAAACTAAAACATGATCTGAAGAATTAGAATCTTCTTTATGTAAAAGAATAGTTTCAACTCCTGAATCAACAATACTTTGAATATGTGATTTCTCAATAATTATATCTCTTTCTAAAATAATCTCATTTCTTTCTATTGGAACTAATTCTCCTGTATCTTCATCTACAAAGTCATCCACCCAAGATCTCAATACTCGTGCTGCTAATTTCCTGCCAACTACTTTTTTTAGTCCACTTTTTGAAACCTTAACTTCATCTGCTAGATTAAAAATCTCAAGTATATCTCTATCTGACTCATAACCAATTGCTCTTAACAAAGTTGTTACTGGCAACTTCTTTTTTCTATCGATATAAGCATACATAACATTATTGATGTCTGTTGTAAACTCAATCCAAGAGCCTTTAAAAGGTATGACTCTAGCAGAATATAATTTTGTACCATTTGAATGAAAACTCTGACCAAAAAACACTCCAGGAGATCTATGTAATTGTGAAACAACAATACGCTCCGCCCCATTAATAATAAAACTTCCTTTAGGAGTCATGAACGGAATATTACCAAAATATACATCTTGCACAATTGTCTCAAAATCTTCATGATCAGGATCCGTACAATATAACTTTAACTTAACTTTTAACGGAACTTTAAAAGTCAACCCTCTCTCTATACATTCTTCAATAGAATATCTAGGAGGATCTATCGTATAATCAATAAACTCAAGGACAAAATTATTTCTAGCATCTGTAATAGGAAACAATTCCTCAAATGCCTTATAAAGACCTTCATTTCTTCTTTCCTCTAAGGTAGTACCTATCTGAAAAAAAGATTGAAAACTTTGCAGCTGAATATCAAGAAAATCTGGAAATTCAACTGTATTTTTTATTGATGCAAAATTAATTCTTTGATTTTTTTCTTTAGTAGCCAATGTGGTAGTTTTTAGTTAATTAAAAGGTTTCAATAAAAAAAAGTAAAACACATATAAATCTTATTATGAATAAGATTTATATGTTAAAATATAGAGATCTGCTCTACTTCAGTTCAACTTCAGCTCCTGCCTCTTCTAACGACTTCTTAATCCCTTCTGCCTCATCTTTACTCACTGCTTCTTTAACAGTTTTTGGAGCTCCATCAACAATATCTTTAGCTTCTTTCAATCCTAACCCTGTTAATTCTTTTACAGTTTTTACAACTTTTAATTTAGCACCTCCTGCTGCCTTTAATATTACATCAAATTCTGTTTGCTCATCAGCACCACCACCAGAATCTCCTCCGGATGCTGCTGGACCTGCCACTGCTACTGCAGCTGCTGCAGGCTCAATACCATAGTCATCTTTCAATATTGTAGCCAATTCATTAACATCCTTTACCGATAGATTAACTAACTTTTCTGCGAAATCTTTTAAATCTGCCATTTTTTTTTGTTTTAATTTATTTTCAATTTATTTTAATGTTGGAAGCATTTTCTTTATTTATTCTTCCTTAGAAGAATTTGTTTCTTTATTCTCTTCAACTTGATCATCTACTTTATTCTCTTCAACTTGATCATCTACTTTATTCTCTTCAACTTGATTATTCTTAGAAGCCTCACGACTTACATCATCTTGTAAACTTTTTATAATACCCGATAATTTACTACCTCCTGACTGTAAAGAAGAAACAACATGTTTTGCTGGAGACTGTAATAATGTAATAATATCGCCTATTAACTCATTCTTAGATTTTAAATCTGAAAGAGTACCTAAATGCTCATCACCTATATAAAAAGTCTCTTCTATATGAGCTGCCTTTAAGATTGGTTTTTTATGCTTCTTTCTAAATTCCTTAATTACTTTAGCGGGAGCATTGCCTGACTCCTCTGACCTCATAATTGAAGTATTGCCAGTTAAAACATCATATAAACTGCTAAAATCTACTCCATTTCTTTCCAGAGCCTTCTTAAGAAGAGTATTCTTTACAACCTGTAATGAAACCTCTCTTTTATAACACAATCTTCTTAAACTACTACTTTCCTCAGCAGTTAAACCAGATATGTCTGCTAAATAAAAATTATTATTCTCATTTAACATATTGTCAATCACATCTATCAGTTGATTTTTTTCTTCTTTATTCATTTTTATCTTCTTTTATATAAATGATCTTGTATCAACCGGTATTCCTAAGCCCATAGTACTAGAAATATATATACTTCTAAGGTAAGTCCCCTTGGCAGCAGAAGGTTTTAACTTAATTATAGTTTGAATTAACTCATTAGCATTATCAACTAATTTATCTACATCAAACGAGACTTTACCTATAGAGGCATGTATTATTCCGGTTTTCTCAACTTTAAAATCTATCTTTCCTTTCTTAACATCAGCAACTGCCTTAGCAACATCTTGAGTAACTGTACCTGATTTTGGATTAGGCATCAACCCTCTAGGTCCCAAAACCCTACCTAAAGCTCCTATCCTTCCCATAATAGATGGCATAGTTACAATCACATCTATATCAGTCCATCCTCCTTTAATTTTCTCAATATATTCATCAAGACCAACAAAATCTGCACCAGCTTTCTTAGCATCTTCCTCTTTATCAGCAGTCACTAAAGCTAATACCTTTAAATCTTTTCCTGTGCCATGTGGTAAAGAAGCTACACCTCTAACCATCTGATTTGCTTGTTTAGGATCAACTCCTAATCTTACAGCTAAATCAACAGTCTCATCAAATTTAACTGTTGAAGTATCTTTTACAATGTTTGATGCTTCTTCTAATGAATATAACTTATTTAAGTCAATATTATCTAAAACACTCTTTCTATTTTTACTAGTTCCCATTAATTAAACTCTTTTTACATTAATTTGATGAAGGAAAAGTTCCTTTAACATTAATACCCATACTTCTTGCTGTGCCAGCTACCATCTTCATAGCAGACTCAATTTTAAATGCATTAAGATCTGACATTTTATCCTCTGCTATAGCTTTAACTTGATCCCATGTAATTGAAGCAACTTTAACTCTATTTGGCTCCCCTGATCCACTTTTCTTCTTAGCAGCAGACAAAATTTGTGCGGCAGCAGGAGCAGTTTTAATAATAAATTCAAACGATTTATCAGTGAAAACAGTAATTACAACAGGTACAACTGTTCCTTGTTTATCTTGAGTTCGTGCATTAAACTGTTTACAAAATTCCATAATATTTACACCCTTTGCTCCTAAAGCTGGCCCAACTGGTGGAGCAGGGTTTGCAGCTCCCCCTCTAATTTGTAATTTAATAAGTCCTGAAATTTCTTTTGCCATTTTTTATTATAATTATATTTTTTCTACTTGCATGAAATTTAACTCCAGAGGAGTCTTTCTTCCAAATATCTTTACCATTAATTTTAATTTCTTCTTTTGCTCATCAATAACTTCTATCTCAGCATGAAAACTATTAAATGGTCCATCTATTACTTTTACTGTTTCTCCTACAACAAATGGAATATTTACACTTTCTTCCATCAACGCCATCTCATCAACTTTTCCTAATATCCTATTTATCTCAGTTTTTCGCATAGGAACAGGTACTCCTCCTTTAGTTGCTCCTAAAAAACCTAATACCCCAGTTATATTCTTTAATACATGAGGAACTTCACCAACCAAGTTTGCTTCTAATAACACATAACCAGGGAAAAAATTTCTTTCTTTACTTACTTTCTTCCCGTTTCTGATTTGATAAACTTTCTCTGTTGGAACTAAAATCTGGGATACAAAATCACGCATTGAGAGTCTATCTACTTCCTTTTCAATAGCAGCAACTATCTTCTTTTCTTTTCCTCCCATAACCCTGAGAACATACCAACTCATATTTTCTACTTGTTTTTGTTCCATTCTAATACTTATGAAAAAAGACGATAAAAAACATCAAGCATATTACTAAAAACAGAATCCATAGCATAAATAATCAGTGCTATTATTGCAGATGCAATAGCAACAACAATCGTACTGTTTTGTAAATCAGACCAAGTTGGCCAGCTAACTTTTTTAACTAACTCGTCATACGAGCTTTTAATATATGATTCTTTTTTTGCCATTTTTCTTTTTTTCTAAACTGAGCACGGGTGGAGAGACTCGAACTCCCAGCCAATGGTTTTGGAGACCACTACTCTACCAATTGAGCTACACCCGTTCAAGTAATATAGGAAGGTTACTTTTTAAAAGTAACACCTTCCTATTTATACTAATCACTCTATACTAAAGTAATTTAGTAATCTGTCCAGCTCCAACAGTTCTTCCTCCCTCTCGGATTGCAAATCTTAATCCTTCACTCATTGCAACACCAGCAATTAACTCAACAGTAATAGTTAAATTATCACCAGGCATTACCATTTCTGTACCTGAAGGCAATACAATTTCACCAGTAACATCAGTCGTTCTAATATAGAATTGTGGTCTATATTTGTTATGGAAAGGGGTATGTCTTCCTCCTTCTTCTTTCTTTAAAATATAAACTTCTGCTTCAAATTTTGTATGTGGACTTACTGAGCCTGGCTTACAAATTACCATCCCTCTCTTAATGTCAGTTTTTTCAATACCTCTTAAAAGGATTCCTACATTATCTCCTGCCTCTCCTCTATCTAAAATCTTTCTAAACATTTCTACTCCAGTAATTGTTGATGCTAATTTCTCAGCTCCCATTCCAATAATATCAACAGCATCACTAGTATTAGCAACACCTGTTTCTATTCTACCAGTAGCTACTGTTCCTCTACCAGTAATTGTAAATACATCTTCTATTGGCATTAGGAAAGGTTTCTCATTATCTCTAACTGGTTCTGGAATCCAAGAATCACAAGCATCCATTAGCTCTTGAATCTTAGGAGTCCATTCTGCATCTCCATTCAAACCTCCTAAAGCAGAACCTGTAATAATTGGAGTATTATCACCATCATATTCATAAAATGATAATAATTCTCTGACTTCCATATCTACTAATTCCAATAACTCTTCATCATCAACCATATCAGCTTTATTTAAAAACACAACTATTGAAGGTACTCCAACTTGTCTAGCTAATAAAATATGTTCTCTAGTCTGAGGCATAGGACCATCCGTTGCTGCACAAACTAAAATTGCACCATCCATCTGAGCAGCACCAGTTACCATGTTCTTAACATAATCAGCGTGACCTGGACAGTCAACATGTGCATAATGTCTATTTGCTGTTTCATACTCTACGTGAGAAGTATTAATAGTGATCCCTCTTTCTTTTTCTTCTGGCGCATTATCAATCGTGTCAAAGTCACGAACTTCAGCACCACCTGCTTCTGCTAATACTTTTGTAATTGCAGCAGTCAAAGTTGTTTTTCCGTGGTCTACATGACCAATTGTACCAATATTCAAGTGTGGTTTGGTACGATTAAAATTTTCTTTTGCCATTTTTTTAAAATTTAGTTATTAATGTTTATTTATAAATTATCTTTTTACTTTTTACTTACTACTCCCTCTCTAATCATTCGAGCCAATGACGGGAATTGAACCCGTGACCTCTTCCTTACCAAGGAAACGCTCTA
>CAJWCP010000008.1 GCA_913031595.1 uncultured Flavobacteriales bacterium
TGCGAAGTGGTAGACCGTTGAAGAAGTCTACGATCCGGAGGGTCAGCTCGCGAGGGGGAGGTACTGGTCGAACCGACATACCGCGGCCACTTCTCCTGTGATGCTCTCGTAGACGGTGCTCTCCTGGGAGCCTTGGTATCACCTGCGGTGCGTGAACGACACATGCGCACATCACGGGTCACATGATTTCCCCACGATTCATGGGGAGAAAGGCAACGCACCTGAAGCGAGCTTCCCCGAAGTCGATCTTTGGGGCCCCCTGGCTCACACTTGGGCTGAAATCAGCCTGTGCGCACCTGTTCAGCTCCACAGCTCCACCGAGACCGCGCCGCACCTGCCATAAAGGCAGGGATCCGCGTCGTTCATCGTGGTGTAGATCTATCAATATTTAATCCAGAATCAGTCAGTAGTGCACGAATTGTGAATCTCGCAGAGCAGTGGAGGTTACCAGATGGTGTATCTATTATTATGCTTCCTGCAAGACTTACCAGATGGAAAGGTCATAGCTTATTGATTGACGCTATAGCTCGCTTAGTTAAGTCAGATATTTGCTGCGTATTCGTTGGAGATGGAAGTAAGAATGATAATTATAGGAGGTCTTTGGAGCATCAAATCGAGAAACTAGACCTTGGTGATAAAGTAAGATTAGTAGGTGGTTGTGATGATATGGCCGCTGCTTATATGTTGGCAGATGTTGTGGTCTCTGCATCTCATCGCCCGGAAGCATTTGGTAGAGTTTTAGCTGAAGCCCAGGCCATGGGAAGACCAGTTGTTGCCGCCGATCATGGTGGTGCAAAAGAAACTGTTATTCCAGGTAAAACTGGGTGGTTATTTAAGGTTGATGATGTCGAAAAGCTTACTGATTCTTTAGAACAAGCTCTTAATTTATCTCTACAGTCACGAGAAAAAATGTCAAAGACTGCAATATTTCCTGGATCATTCTCTCCTTTTTCTATTGGTCATAAAGCAATCATTGAAAAAGCACTTCCTTTATTTGATAAAATAATAATTGCAGTTGGCAAAAATTCAAAAAAAAACCAATATTTTTCTATAAGAAAAAGAATAAAATGGGTAAAGGAAGTATATGCTAATAACAAAAAAATTCAAGTAACACAGTATGAAGGTTTAACTGTAGATTTTTGCAAAAAAGAAAAGGCAAACTTTATTATTAGAGGGTTAAGAAATCATAATGATTTTATTTTTGAAAAGGATATTGCTCAAATGAACAAGAAGTTAAATAAAAACATTGAAACTATCTTCTTTATAACTCCTCCTGAATTATCACACATCTCCTCATCTCTAATTAGAGAAATACTTAAAAACAAAGGAAATGTTCAACAATTCTTACCAAAAGAAATTAACCTGTAATTTTTATATTAGATAAAAAATCTATCAATGCAGAAACAGCTCTCCCTCTATGGCTTATTTCTCCTTTTCTCTTAACACTCATCTCTGCAAAAGTCATTGTAGAATTTAATGGCAAAAAGATTGGATCGTAACCAAAACCTTGCTTACCTAATCTTTTTTCTGTAATTAATCCCTGACATTTACCCTCAAAAATATATTCTTCACCAGAAATGATCAATGCAATTACAGTGCGAAAATTTGCACTCCTATTAATAACACCTTCTAATTCTAATAATACCTTATTAATATTATCTTCAGCAATACATGCTTCACCCGCATATCGAGCTGAATAAACTCCTGGCTTACCATCTAAATATTCTATTTCTAAACCAGTATCATCTGCAAAACAATTCACTCCATAAGTATTATAAATGTAACGAGCCTTTTGTAAGGCATTGCCCTCTAAAGTATCTTGCTCTTCAAGTAATTCTTCAGTACAATTAATATCATTTAAAGCCAAAATACGAATAGACTCAGGTAATAAACTCCTAATTTCAAAAAGTTTATTCAAATTATTTGTTGCAAAAACTAAGTCCATTTATTCATGATGATAAGGTTGTTTATTAATAATACTATACGCTCTATATAATTGCTCTAAAAAGAATAATCGTATCATTTGATGAGAAAATGTCATTCTTGAAAATGATAATTTTTCATCTGCCCTAGAGCAAACTAAATCAGAAAAACCATATGGCCCTCCAATAACAAACACTAAACGTTTTTTAGATAAAACCATCCACCTTTCTAACTTAGATGCAAAACCTTTTGAAGTATAAGATACTCCTTTATCATCTAATAAGACTACATGATCACTATGATTAATTTGAGCTGTTATCAACTTTCCTTCTCTCTTACAAACGTCTATCTTAGAGAGATTCTTTTTATTAATCGTTTTTATCTCAATAACATCTAATTTATTATAATACTTAATCTTATCAAGATAAATATTAATTGCATCTCTAAAACACTCTTTATTTGTCTTTCCTACATAAATTAATACAATTCTCATTTTTTGTATTTTTGACAATATTAATAATTTCTGCTATTTATGATTAATAAAAATCTTAATAACTTTATAGAGAATGCATTATTAGAAGATATTGGGAGTGGAGATCATAGCTCAATAGCAAGTATTAGTCCACATAAAGAAAATAAAGCAAAACTTTTAATAAAAGATAATGGAATAATTGCGGGTATTTCATTAGCACAAATAATATTTAATAAAGTAGATCCTAAGCTTGATTTCACTACTATTCTAAAAGATGGAGATAAAGTAAATAATGGAGATATTGCGTTTACCATAAAAGGTAAAACACATTCAATTCTAAAATCAGAAAGATTAGTATTAAACTGCATGCAAAATATGAGTGCAATAGCAACAAAAACAAATCAATTTAGCTCTTTAATCTCCCATCTGGAATGCACATTGCTAGACACAAGAAAAACAACTCCCTTAAATAGATTAATAGAAAAATGGGCTGTAAGAATTGGAGGAGGAGAAAATCATAGATTTGGCCTTTATGATATGATTATGATAAAAGATAACCATATTGATGCGGCAGGAGGGATCTCAAATGCAATCAAAAGAACAAAAGAATACTTAAATAACAACAACAAGAACTTAGATATTATAGTTGAAGTAAGAAACATAAAAGAAGTTAAAGAAGTATTACAAGAAGGCAATATCAAAAGAATCCTACTTGATAATTTTAATTACAGGCAAACAAAAGAAGCTGTTAAAATAATAAATAAAAAATATGAAGTAGAATCAAGCGGAGGAATCACAAAAGAATCAATATTAGAATATGCAAAATGTGGAGTAAACTTCATATCTGTTGGAGAACTCACAAATTCTTTAAAGAATTTTGATTTAAGCCTTAAAATATTCTGATATCTAAAATGAAAGAAATTTTCAAAAAAATAAAACCATGGGGATTCTCAGGACTTAGTATTTATGATGTTACTATCTTCTTTTGGAAAGGATTAATAAATGGATCTATTACAACTAGAGCTTCTTCTCTTGCTTTTAATTTTTTCCTAGCATTCTTCCCTTCATTGATTGTATTCTTAACACTCATACCATACATACCTATTGAAGGAATACAAGAAAATTTAATGGAACTACTTGCTATAGTTCTGCCTGAAACTACTTATGAAATCACATTCACCACATTAGAAGACATTATTAATAATCCAAGAGGAGGACTACTTTCAATTGGATTTATTCTTGCATTATATTTTTCTACCAATGGAATAAACTCATTAATTGAGGCTTTTAATTCTTCATATCATATTAAAGAAGTTAGGCCGCTATTTGAACAAAGATTATTATCCTTAGCACTTACACTACTACTTTCCTTCATGTTAATTATGACTATTGGATTAATTATCTTCAGTAAAACAACTATAACTCACTTAACAGAATTTGACAAAATATCTATTTTGGCTGCTGACCTCATAATATATGGAAGATGGCTTGTTATGTTAATAATGTTATTAGTTGGGATTTCTATATTATTCCATATAGGACCTTGTTTGAAAGAAAAATGGAAACTCCTAACTCCTGGATCTATATTTACAACCATATGTATTATATCAACATCTGCCTTGTTTAATTATTATATAAATAATTTTTCTCAATATAATAAGATCTATGGTTCTATTGGAACTTTAATGATTATTCTAATATGGATGTATTTTAATGCTATTATTCTTTTAATAGGATTTGAACTTAATGCAAGTATATCAGCTAGCAAAAAAGAAGAAAATTTAGAATAGTAATTGTAAATTCGCAAAAAACATAATATAATGAAACATGCTTTACTTATAATAACTATCATAATTAACTCTATTTGTGTTGCACAAGACTCTTTATTAGAATTAACAAATAACATTATAAAAGACTCGTTTCAGACTAATAAAGAAGTATATAATCCCTTAGCACCCCCAAATACTTATCAAAATCATGATAACCCAAATTATTGGAAAAACAAAATGCCTCACAAAGCATATTGGCAACAAGATGTGCATTATAATATTAAGGCAAAAATTGACGAAGAGACAGATATAATAAACGCTACACAGCAACTAGTTTACACAAACAATTCTCCAGATAGTCTAAATGTTGTATACTTCCATTTATACCAAAATGCTTTCCAACCTGATTCTTATCTTGATGAATTACAATCAGCCAATAAGAAAAACCCAAGATATGGAAAATATGAATCTCAAAAGTTAGGAACTTTAATTGAAAATATAACTATTAATGGAGAGAACGTCAAAACAAAACTAGATAATACAATTCTCAAAGTTTACTTACCTTTCACGCTTAAGCCAGATAACAGTATTACTTTTAATATAGAGTTTACTACTTATTTTGATGATGGAGATGTAAGAAGGAGAATGGCGATTTTTAATTCCTGGGGTTACAAACACTATAATGGCGTACATTGGTACCCTAGAATATGTGTATATGACTCAAAATTTGGCTGGACGAAAGATCAACACTTAGGAAAAGAATTCTATGGCAATTTTGGTACATTCGATGTAGAATTAGATTTTGCCTCTAACTTTGTCGTAGAAGCAACAGGATTTTTACTAAATCGAGATGAAGTTTTACCAAAAGAATTAAGGGAGAAATTAGATATTAAAAATTTTAAAGACAAACCATGGAACTCAACTCCTTCAATTATAACTCCATATAAAAAAGGTGAAAGAAAAATATGGAAATTTCATGCAGAAAATGTGCATGATTTTGCATTTACAGCAGACCCAACATATAGAATTGGAGAGTCATGGTGGGAAGACAAAGTTTGCTATTCTTTAGTTCAAGAACCTCATGCTAGTGAATGGCAAAATGCTGCAAAATTTGGAGCAGAATGCCTTAGAGTATTTTCAGAAGATTTTGGTAGATATGTCTATCACAAAGTTATTGTAGCTGATGCTCGGAGCGGAATGGAATATCCAATGATAACATTAGATGGAGGTAGTGACCCTGGATACAGAGATCTTCTTGCCCATGAAATAGGCCATATGTGGTTTTTCGGTCAAATAGGAAACAATGAAACCTATAGAGCATTATTAGATGAAGGGTTCACGCAATTCTTAACAGCATGGGCTATGATCAAAATTGATGGAGAATATGTAATCCAAAAAGAAACAAATAATAAATGGGAGAAAAAATTTAGAAAACCTGTTAAAGCAATTGATGAGGAGATATATTATTCCTATATTTATGATGCTACAAAATATAATGACCCTGTAATTTCAACACACTCAGATGGATTTAATGGTGCACTAAGACATGGAGGGGGATACAGACATGTATATTACAAAACTGCTGCAATGCTATATAACTTACAATATGTGTTAGGAGACGAGCTTTTCTTAAATGCAATGCAAAACTATTTCGCAACTTGGAAAATTGCACATCCTTACAATGAAGACTTTAGAAATAATATAATTAATTATACAAAAGTAGATCTCAACTGGTTCTTTGATCAATGGTTAGAATCAACAAAACGTATTGATTATGCTGTAAAAGTAAAAGGAAATAAAATTACATTTAAAAGAAAATCTAGAATGCAAATGCCTATTGATTTCAGAGTAATTGCAAAAGACGGAAAACATTATGACTACCATATTCCAAATAATTGGTTTATAAAAGAAACAAATGCTAAAGTCCTTCCTAAATGGCATGCCTGGGATTTATTATACCCTGAATACTCAACTATTATAGATATTCCATCTGGAATAGAAGAAGTAATTATTGATCCAACAAATAGATTAGCTGATGCCTATATGCCAGACAATAACTCAAAGAACAATATCAAATATAGTTTTGATGATAGATTATACCAATATCCTGACTGGAAAAATTATGAAATCAAATATAGACCTGATCTATGGTGGAATAATTATGATGGTATCAAGGCAGGGATAAATGTAACTGGAGGCTATTTAAGGCATCACCATTTGTTTGACCTAAACTTTTGGATCAATACAGGTTTATTAAAACATGAAGAAAAAGATAATTATGATAGTTACTCTTATAGATTAAAATATAATACTAATTTAGATAAAATTTCATTAAATACTAGATTAAAAACACATATAGAATTTCTTGCAGGATTATATAAGAATAAATTAAGCATAGTGAAGTCTGACAATAAAAAGTATAACACCTTAACTATTGATTTTTTATCTCTTTATAGAACAAATAAAAATTACCTTATTTATGATAGATGGGAATTAGAAAAATTTAATAATCGTGTTGATGTAAGCCTACTACATAAATATAAATACACAAAAGGAAATGGATCTATAAATTTAATTTTACAATCTTCAGGATTAGGAAGCTCATATGATTATAACAACATAAAATTAATAGTAAATAATAATAATAAATTTAAAAAATTCAATATTAAGACACGTGCCTTCATGCAAATTGGATCGGGAAGTAATTGGGCAGAAGAAAGCAAACTACATATATCAGGCGCAAATAATGAAGAAATGATGAATTCAAAATTTACTAGATCTGAAGGAATAATATCGGCAGACTATATGAATTATGATTATAATACCAATCGTTTTCATAAATCAGGAGGACTCAATATTAGAGGATATGCAGGACTCTTAGTGCCTAGAGAAAATAATGATGGAAATACAATAAACACTTATAATGGTATCAGTGGAGCATCTTTTAATACTGAAATTGATATTACTAATTATCTACCCTATCTTATACGTAAATATAATATTAAAACATATTTTTTTGCAGATGCAGGTGTTATAACTAATGAAATGTTAACAAAAGAAGTAATAAATAATTTATCTGATAACATTCTCACTGATGCAGGTATAGGATTTACCTATACATTAAGAAAATTCAAACCATTAGAAGATGTAAAACCTATAACAATTCGATTTGATTTACCTCTATTTATTAGTCATCCTCCTGCAACAAATATAGATGCTTTACAAATGAGATGGTTAATTGGTCTTAATAAAGTATTATAAATGTCCAAGATTTTAGTTACAGGAGGTCTCGGATATATTGGTTCTCATACAGTTGTTGAATTAGATAAGGCTGGATATACTCCTATTATAATAGATAATCTATCTAATAGTTCTACAAAAAATATTATTGGAATAGAACAAATTATACAAAAAAAACTAAAATGGTATAATATTGACTGTAAAAAAGAAGATGCATTAAATCAAGTGTTACTTAAAGAAGGAAATATTCATGGGGCAATACATTTTGCAGCTTATAAATCAGTAGAAGAATCAATAAAATACCCAAAGAAATACCATGACAATAACATAGGATCGTTAGAAGTATTATTAAATTGTATGAGAAAAAATAATATTAAAAATATTATTTTTTCTTCTTCATGCACTGTATATGGGAATCCAGAAAGCCTACCTGTTGATGAGAACACACCATTTAAAAAAGCAGAATCTCCTTATTCAGAAACAAAACAGATTTGTGAAAATATATTAAAAAGAGATTCTTGCAATAGTGTTATACTTAGATATTTTAATCCTATTGGATGTCATAATTCTGGATTAATTGGAGATTATTCCAATAATAAACCAACTAACTTAGTTCCTATTATTACAGAAACAGCTATTGGAAAAAGAGATAATGTAACAATATTTGGCGACAACTATAATACACCTGATGGCACTTGTATTCGAGATTATATACATGTAGTAGATTTAGCGCAATCACATACAAAAGCGCTAAATTATTTAATCAAGAATAAAGGAAAACATGTATTCAATATTGGTACAGGAAAAGGGGTAAGTGTAAAAGAAATAATTAATGCCTTTATAAAGGCTAATAATATAAAGATTAATTATTCTATAGGTAAAAAAAGAAGTGGAGATATTGAAAAAATATGGGCTAATTGTAATCTAGCAAATAAAAAATTAAACTGGAAAGCAAAAAAATCAATCAATCAATCAATGATTGATGCATGGAAATGGGAACAGCATAAAAACAATCATGTTATTTAATTCCATTGATTTCATAATATTTCTTCCTATAGTCTTTATTGGATACTGGTTCTTATTTAACAAAAATATTAAATATCAGAATCTATTTATTACAATATCTAGCTACGTTTTTTATGGTTGGTGGGATTGGAGATTCTTATCCTTAATCATATTTAGCACAGTTGTAGATTACATTGTAGGAAATAGGCTTACCATTGTAAATAATAAAACAAAACGAAGAGCCTTACTATACGCAAGTATTCTTATTAACTTAGGACTATTAGCTCTTTTTAAATATTATAATTTCTTTATAGAAAACTTTATTGAAGCATTCTCATTCCTTGGTTTTTCTATAAAACCTAACACCTTAAATATAATCCTTCCTATTGGTATTAGTTTTTATACATTCCAAACTTTAAGCTATACTATTGACATATATAATAAAAAAATACAACCAACGAAAGATATAATATCATTTGCTGCTTTTGTAAGTTTCTTTCCCCAATTAGTAGCAGGACCAATAGAAAGAGCTAAAAACCTATTACCTCAATTTCATAAAAAAAGAGAATTTAATTATCTAAAGGCAAAAGATGGAATCAAACAAATCCTATGGGGACTATTTAAAAAAATAGTTATCGCAGATAATTGTGCTGAATATGCAAATTTAATTTTCAATAATTCTGTAGATTATGGAGGAAGCACTTTGCTTATAGGAGCTATCTTCTTTAGTTTTCAAATCTACGGTGATTTCTCTGGATATTCTGACATCGCAATTGGTACAGCCAGATTATTTGGATTTAATCTAATGCAAAATTTTGCGTTTCCTTACTTCTCTAGAGATATTGCTGAATTCTGGAGAAGATGGCATATTTCCCTTTCTAGCTGGTTTAGAGACTACCTATACATACCACTAGGAGGAAATAGAGGAAATAACATTAAAAAGATAAGAAATATTTTTATTATCTTTCTAGTAAGCGGTTTCTGGCATGGAGCAAATTGGACATTTATAATCTGGGGAGGGCTTAATGCTCTATATTTCATACCAATAATGTTAGCAAAGAAAAACAGAATACATCTTGACACTATTGCTCAAAACAAAAACTTTCCAGATTTTAAAGACTTGATATCTATGATCTCCACATTTAGCCTAACAGTATTAGCATGGATCTTCTTCCGGTCAGAGAACATCACTCATGCATTAAGTTATATTAGCAAAATATTCTCAAGCTCTCTCTTTTCAATACCAGAAATTAAGCTAGAAAGTAAACTGACCAATATAATCCTTCTATTAATATTATTCTTAATAATTGAATGGTTTGGAAGGAGATCTAAGTATGCAATTGAAGAGATTACAAAAAGATGGAAATTACACTATAGATATATATTCTATTATTTCCTCTTAATAATAGTATTGTCTTTCTCAGGAAAGGAACAAGAATTTATATATTTCCAATTCTAGATCATGAATAAATTTATTAGTCATACAATATTCTTCTTACTTGGTATAACTATCATATTTAGTATTAATTGGAGTATTAATTATCTAATAATTACAAAATCTGACATTCCAATCAAAAAATCTAAAATATTAATTATTGGAGATTCCCATCCTAGCAGAGGTGTAAATCCAGAAATACTAGAAAATGCAATAAATGTTTGTCAGAGCGCTGAACCTTATATTATTACTTTCTGGAAATTAAAAAAGATAATTACTAAAGCACAACCGGAAAAAGTCATCATTGGATTCTCTCCACATAACATTTCAAATTTTAATGATTTTAAATTTAATAATGAAAGATGGCAATTAGAGATGTTTAAAAGAAGTTACTTAATAGAGGAATTCAGATCAATAAATAAAATAAAGATTGATTTTAAACAATATTATATCTTCCTTTTTAAACAACTTTGTTTATTTCCAAAACAAAATCATATATATTATATTGGTGATCATGAGAAATCTGACTACTCAAATTTATCAGGTAGCCAGAAAACTATAAATAAACATTATTATTTTAACAATCAAAAACCTGAGATATCTGAAACATCAATTAGCTATCTAGATTCTATAATTAACTTATGTATAAAACGTCAAATTACACCTATATTAATTAATACTCCTCTTCACATATCATATAAAGAAAAAATACCTAGCATTATACAAGAAAGATATAATAAAGAAATATTAAGATTTAGAAATCAAGGTGTAAAAATATATACTGATAGTATAACAATATACAAAAAAGAAAACTTCTATAATTCTGATCATCTAAACAACTCTGGCGCAAAAATATTCAGCAAAAAACTTAATCAAGCAATTCAAAAATAAGATCAATTTAGCTTTTATACCCAAACTTCTGCATCTTAGCACTCATATCACCGTTAAAATATTTCTTTTCTTCTTCTAAAAGTTTATTTTTCCAATTACCGACTGATCTTGTAGAAATAGGTTTTTTAAGATTCTTATGATGATAATCATCTTCAACTCCCATTTGTTTTGCAGAAACTTTCTCTATATCTGAAGTTTTATCTTCATATAGATCAAGATACGTAATAATTCTCTTGACTTCTTGATCAGGATCAGCCACTAAGTCTTCGTATTTAACTAATAATACATCTCCCCTCTTTTTAAGAAAATTATAAGCTTTAACACTATCCTGCCATTTCCAAATACCAAAAGTAAAAAAGTTAAATCCAAGATATTTCTTATAAGATAAAGCAACATCTCTTGGATCACGAACTAAAAATATATATTTAGCTTTTGGGAATTCAGGATAAATATATCGTATAAAATTAGTATTAAGAGGAGTTTTATCTCCCCAAATTATACTGCCAGGCTTTACTCTCTTTTGATATTTAGTAAATATATTATTAAATAAAGAAGAAATAGATTTATTATTACCAACTATATCACCTATATCAAGATTCCATTTAATTGTTTTTGTATTAGTCAAGAATAATTGCTTAACATTATTCACCCATCTTTCTGAAGACCAAAAGAAAAATAAATATCTTCTTAAGATAGCATAAGGCAAAATAAATTGTTCTGGAGGTATTAATATATCCTTATGTGCATTTAAAATAGTAGCTAATAAAGTACTACCATTTCTACCAGAACCAATGATAAAAAAATGAGGTCTATCTAACGGCTTCTTATTAATAGAAAAAAGCCTGAAAAATACCACCAAAGGGTACAATAAATATTTATATTTTATTCTAGAATATAAAGTTCTCATGTTTTATAATTAGTATAATATATATCCAAAATAATTAACCACTTCTTTATCTAATTTTGAATTAATAAACTTAGTTTCTTCATTAGTTATCTTTGCTTTCCATTTCTCATGTAAGTAATAATCTTGATAATCTACAAAAATCTTATTATCTTTTTTTGTTGAGACTTCATAATTAGTAAATTGATCTTTTAGCGGCACATTAATTGACCTTGATATACGCTGGATAATGTTTTTCGGGTCCTTTAACAAGTCTTCATACTTAACATGTATTATATTATTATTAGTACTAGCAAAATTGATATAAGATCTATTCTTGATATTCCAAAGATCTACTGGATTCTCAAGCACCTTATATCCTTTAATATTATCCCTCTTTCGCAACTCCCAATTATGACTGATAAAATCAATAAATGAATGAGTCTTTTTTCCTTTATAATGATAAGGCCTCTTATATAAAGAAAGTAAAAAAGAATATGGGTTCTTCGTTAATGAAATAACAAAAACTTTATTAGAGGTGTTATTTAATAGGTCTGAGTCAATACTCGCATGCTTCCACCCAAGATTATTTGATTTAGTTATAGAAAAAAATAGATCCTTGGTCCATTCTCTAAAAGTAAAAACACTACCTTTTGAAATAGAGCCTTTTAAAATATTTACATCTAAATTAGTTCTAATTAACTCTTTAAGATAGTTTGTACCTGTATTTCTTTCTCCAAATATTTTTATATTAACTTTCACTGGGTTTTTATATTCTTTAATTCTTGCAGTAAAATTTTCTTTCTATTCTCAGCAGAAAAATTATCTATAATTCTTTGCCTAGCATTTTCCATCAGCTTTACTAAATCTGCCTCTAAAGCTTGATGAATAATTTTTTCTAATAATGAGTCATCTCTTTTTTCTAATATAAATCCTGTGTCACCAACAATATTAGGTAAAAAATTGACTCGTGAAACAATAGGCACACACTTACAAAGCATTGCCTCACATATAGCCACACCAAATCCCTCAAAATTAGAAAGCTGCAAATAGAATTGAGTTTTACTATACCACAACTCTAGTTCTTTAGGAGTTAATCTACCTAAAAAGAAAATATTATCTGGCATTCTTTCTTCTTTTATAGAAGCATAATTTATTCCTGCAAAGTAAAACTTACACTCAGGAAATCTTTTAGCTATATTAAATATTAAATCAGCCCCTTTTCTTAATAACTGGCCCTCTGTCATAACAGTAATAAAAGTTTTTTGGATCTTATTAAGATTTTTTTTCTGCCAATTCTTAATAATTAAACCATTGGGGATCACTTTATATGGTGTATTTATTCCTTTTAAATGATGAGTATAACCAAACTTTAAAGGCTGATTAGAAAAATAAGTATTTTCTGTATATACTAAAGATTCACTGACTGGAAAAATAATACTTGCCCACTGATATGATTTTTTTATAAAATAACGCATTAAATAAAAACGTAAACTTCCATAATTAATATCAGGAAAAGAAACACAATCGGTGCCATGAACAATAATTGCAACATCTTTCCTGAAAATACAAGCAAATAATGAAGGAAAAAATGACCAATAACCTGCAAAAGAAATTAATATAGTATTTACCTTTCTTATATTAAATAGTAAAAAGAAGAATTGAATAATTAAATTAAAAGGAAGCAAGAATTTATTTGTCCAGTTTTGATCTTTATAGATTAATTCATAATTATCTGACAATAAATCAACTTCTGTTTTAATGAAAGTAAAAAGCTTAGGATAAATAAATATAATTCTCTCTTTTTGCATTCAAAAATCTTTATTAAATAAGACAAAGATAATTTCAAATGAATATATATATATTAAAACCATAATCTATTTTTAAAATCTAAAAATATATTAGTAATATCTTCAGATAATTTAAAAAATAACATTAAGGGAATAAATGTGAAAAATACAAAAAATGTCTTCCAAATAATATCAATATAAATATTTCCACTCAATGGTAAAAAACCAGCTAATAAATAGATTGCAAATAAAATAATAAGAGTATATAAGGTTTTAATACTAAATGGCTGCATTTTCATTTTTATCCTAATTAATAATAAACGGATAAGATTAAATAAAAATACTGAGATTGCTGTAGCCATCGCCGCACCATTAATACCATAAATTGGTATAAAAATATAATTTGTAAAAAGAGTGACAAATACTAAAATTATATTAGTATATAAATCATATCTGTAATAACCTGAGTTAATTATGATTGCCCCATTTACTCCTGAAGAAACATTAAATAATTGAGCTAAACCAATAAACAAAACAACCCACTTTCCAAATGAATACTTTAATGGAAGTAAGCTAAATATTGCGTCAATATTAACCCAAACACAAAGAAAGAAAACACCTCCAATAATTAATTGGTTAATTGATGACTTAGAATATAAGATTTTTATCTTATTATAATCTTGATCTTCCCAAGCCTTTGCTAATAAAGGCATTGAAATAGAAACAACAGACTTGCCTGGAACTTTAATTGCATTACCTATAAAGAAAGCAACAGTATAAAAAGCAACATGCTTTAAATCCATCATAGCACCAATCATAATCATATCTATTCTAGTAACAATTATAATAGAAGCACTTCCAAGTAAAACATATATCCCAAAACTAAGAATCTCTTTTATCTTTAAATTATTCAAAGAAATACTAATGCTTAAACGTCTTTTATACAACTGCATGAAAAGAAGAATACTAAACTTTAGTATATATCCAGCAATATAAACCTTTAAAAAAGTTGGAAAATCAAAATAATCAAACCAATGTAATAATAAAGCTATTAAGCTATATAGTTTTAAAAAAACTTCATTAATAAATATAGGCGCTACAGCATTTAAAAAAGAACGTGAGATTGCCGTCAATAAGTCATAAAAACTAATAAAGAAAACAAGAATAATAATGTAATAAAAATTATCTCTTAACAATTCACTTGCCTGTATAAGATCAAGAATATTTTTTTTAAAAAAGAAATAAATAAAGCTTATGATTGCAAAACCAAATAAAGAAGTAATCAAACTAAAAAAATATAATTGTCCTTTTTCCTTAACTGCAGGAAAGAAACGAATAAATATTTTGGGAATTCCTAATGAAGAAAAGGTAGAAATTAGAATTGCATAAGCAACAATAATCTGAATTAATCCAAAATGTTCAGGGTAACTATTAAAAACATTAGGGTAAAGAAGTACAGTATTAATAGCACCTATAGCCATTCCAATATAGAAACTTATAGAATTCTTAATACTTTGATTTCGAACAACTCCCATTATCTTAATGTGTTTAAAATATTCACCAAATCTTTGGTTAAATTCTTCCTAGAATAATCTCTTATCTCATAATTTATAAGAGCTTTATTAGAAGAATTAAAAAGATCAAATATATACTCTTTAATATCATCGCTTTCATAAGAAAAATACCTTCCTACATTAACTCTTTCTAATAATTTCTGCACATCACTTTTATTAGGCCCAAATGCTAAAATTGGTTTTCTCGCAGCAAAATACTCAAATATTTTACCTGGATAATTACCTATTCCACTCTTAGAATTAAATAATAATAAAAGTAACAGTGATGTCTCATTATAACGCTTCAAAACTTCAAAATGACTTAAATAACCCAGTTCTTTTACTTTTAGGTTAAGTCTAGGAAAACTTTTGATATTAGATAAAACAGAATGATCAATATTGCCTGAGAGATGAATCTCTAATTTTTCATTAAAATCTTTATGCTCCTCACATAAATCATTTAATGCGCTCCATAATCTTTTAGGATTTCTCAAATGATTGAGCAAGCCATAATGACCAATAATAAATTTATCATTTGTCTTGCCTATATTCTGAAAATCATCTTCATCATAACCATTAGTTAATAACTCTACACGCTCTGCCCCTAACCTTTTTAAATCTCTAGCCCAAGTTTCACTGACAGTTAAAGTAACATCAGCATTTTGCAAAACACTTCTCTCTAATCTCTTATGTTTTCTTCTCGCTAAATATGATAAATGAAAGGTATCTAACAAATCGTATTCACTCCAAGGATCTCGAAAATCTGCAATCCAATTTAAATTAGGAAACTCTTCTTTAAGACCTAAGCCTATTAAGTGCATAGAATGAGGAGGGCCAGTAGTAATAATATGTGATATTTTATGTTCTTGAATTTTATTACTCAAATATGAAATAGAAGGTTTTACCCAATATACTTTAGGATCAGGAATAAAAAAATTACCTCTTACCCAATTTAACAATCTATTTCTAAATGATTTCTGGTCTAAAATTACACCTGAGGTTTGAATATGTTTCTTTCCTTTTCCTAATAATTTATCTTTTAATGTATATGGCTCCCAAATTGAAGTTTTCCAAACATCAACCTCTGAAGGTATATTTGCTGATAATTTTTCATCTTCTACCTCAAAATATGGGTTTTTAGGAGTATAAATAATAGGTTTCCAATTATTTTGAGGTAAATATTTTGCAAATTTCAACCACCTTTGAACACCTGACCCTGCAGAAGGAGGCCAATAGTATGAGATAATTAAAACTTTATTCATTAGGATTTCAACTCCTTAAAAGACACAAAAACTAATAATAATAAAAGAATAATAGAAGAAGTTAATGAGAGTGACTCCCCTATATTATAAGATGAAGGTTCAAATTTAAATTCAATAATATGATTACCAGCAGGTATCTTCATTCCTCTTAACACATAATTAACTCTAAAATGTGGATAGAGTACATCATCAATATATGCATTCCAACCTTTCTCATAATAGATCTCTGAAAAAACAGCAATACCATCACTTGTAGATTTTGAATCATATTTTAAATAATTAGGCTTATATTCAAGTAAAGAAATTGTTCCTTTATTACTAGAAAGATTAGTAATTAACTGATCTTTGAAACGTTCATCAACAACTGCCATATTTCTAACATCAAGTCCATTTAAAGCAGCTATTTCACTATCAGCATTAGGTACTACATTGATAGCACTTACAAACCAAGCATTACCCATAGCATTAATATTAGTCTCCACGCTTCCTTGTTTATTAATTATATACTTTGTATTTAGCATATTGATTACAGAAGAATTCTCTTTTGTAATATGATAATCTATAAGTTCCTGATAACGCTTTAATTTAGCTCCATGATATCCTCCTATTGACTTATGAAAATATGAGGTGTTAGCATCATTAAAAGTATTAGCAGCCTTATTATGAACTCTAAAATGCGGAAAGTCTGGATATGATTTGAAATCAAAACCTTCTTTATTATAAATAATTTTATCAGCCTGTGTCGGTTTATAAGGTGTCTTTACTTTTGATTTTCTCACAAAATGATCATTATGTAGATATCTTTTATTGACAGTCCACATATCAAATAAAACTAATACTCCCACAATCAGAATAACATATTGTTTTTTTATTTTATTCTTCAGATAAATCCATAGGAGTCCAAAAGCTAAAGAAATAAAAACAAAAGATCTCCAAGCGTCCATACTTAATAAATGAGCTCTATCAGTAACTAAGCCATCTAAAAAACCATTTGGAATTTTAACATCTGGAGCTAAAGGCCTAAAATCACTCTCTGAAAGAAAATCAAAAAAAATAGAAGGCATTAAAGCAAAAACAAGAGTTATACCTCCTGTAATATAAAAAGCTATTTGTAATGATTTCTTTTTCCCTTCTTTATCAATATTTAAAAAATTATCTAATGCTATAAAAGCTAATAAAGGTATAGTGAATTCTGCTATAATTAAAATCATAGATACTGCTCTAAATTTATTATAGCCAGGAAAATAGTCTAAAAATAATTCTGTTAAGGGCATAAAGTTTTTTCCCCAAGCAAGCATAATAGACATAATAGTAGCTAATAAAACCCAAATTCTAATATCAGATCTCAAAAACAATAAAGCTAAAACAAACAAAAAGATAACAATAGCTCCTGAATAAGTTGGCCCTGACGTAAAAGGCTGATCACCCCAATAAGATGAAGATTTCTGTGCTAATACATTTGCTATTTTTTTATTTCTAAATTGTCGTAAGAAATCTAAAGTTTCTGAATCATCTTCTAGAGAGAATACACTATTTGAACTACTCCCTCCATGAAAATTAGGAATCAAGAGAGTAAAAGTCTCTGCAACACCATAACTCCAAGCTGTAGCATAATCCTTATCTAAACCTGATGTTTTATTATCTAGATTATTTGTCAATTCAGATTTCCCTCTTGTACTATCTTTACCATATTCCATAGTAGTAGAAAGTCTAGTAAGCGATGTTCCTGAAGCTAATAATGCTGCAATTAATAACACTGCAGAACGTTTTAGAAAATCAACTAAATTATTTGTCTTTATTGACTTTACTAATTCCGTAAAACCTATAAACAATAATATTAGAATCAAATAATACGTAATCTGCAAATGATTAGCATAAAGTTCTAATGCAACTGTAAGGGCAGTCAACACACCTCCTAACAACATTTTTCCTCGATAAGTATAAAGAACTGCAGCAATAACCATAGGCATATAAGCAATCGCATGTGCTTTTGTCATATGACCAGCCTGAATAATAATAAAAAAGTACGAAGAAAATGCAAATGCAATAGCACCAATAGCTGAAATACGATAATCTACTTTTAAAGATAACAGTAAAATATAGAAACCTAATAAGTATAAAAACAACATATTAGCTGGTCTGGGTAATCCTAAAGAAAGTATAGAAGGCACATACTGTATAAGATTACCTTTATATTTTGTAGAAATCTGATAAGCTGGCATTCCTGAAAACATAGAATTAGTCCAAAGTGGCTCTTCACCTGTTGATTCTCGAAAATCTACAACCTCCTTACTCATACCTTTCCAATGAGTAACATCCATCATATTAAGCATCTTACCTTGAAGTAAGGGAGATAAATAAGTTAATGAAATAACCAAAAATAAAAGTATAATTATAAAATGTGGTGTTATTTTTTTTATGTTACCCATAATATAGTATTTTAATCTTCTATTTCTTCAAAATCTACATAATCACCAATATCTTTAGATTGTTTGCGTGAATTATTAGTTTTTTCAATAGTTATTTTACCTTCTTTCTGAACAGTATCTTCTGATCGTGTATATTGCTTATGAAATTGATCTTTAAAACGATCTTGCATCTTTATTGTTATGTTTCTTAATAATATTGGAGCTAAAATTCTTACTAATACTTTGACAAGATAATAAATAAATAAAAACCAACATAAAAATTTTAGAAAAGCTAACATTCTATCTACTTAAATATAAATTTCTTTCAGAATATACTTTAGTAAAATAATCATCTTGTAAATCATCAATAAAATAAATTGCTTCTCCTGTTGATTTCATTTCTGGCCCTAACTCTTTATTTACATTAGGAAACTTGTGAAACGAGAAGACAGGAACCTTTATTGCATAACCATTCTTAGTAGGTTTAAAATTAAAATCTTTTATCTTCTTCTTGCCCAACATTACCTTTGTTGCATAATTAGTATAAGGCTCTTTATATGCTTTAGCAATAAAAGGCACCGTTCTAGATGCTCTAGGATTTGCCTCAATAACATATACTTTTTCGTCTTTAATAGCAAACTGAATATTAATTAACCCTACTGTTTCTAACGCTACAGCTATTTTATTTGTAATATCTATCATTTGCTGACGCACATTATCACTTAAGTCAAAAGTAGGTAATACAGCATACGAATCACCAGAATGAATACCACAAGGTTCAATATGCTCCATCATACCAATTATATACACGTCTTTTCCATCACAAATAGCATCTGCCTCAGCCTCAATTGCCTTATCAAGATAATGATCTAAAAGAACTCTATTACCTGGAATATCTTTTAATAGATTAACAATATGATGTTCTAATTCTTCTTCATTAATCACAATTTTCATTCCCTGACCTCCAAGCACGTAAGATGGTCGAACAAGTATTGGGAAATTTAAAGATTTAGAAATTTCTAATGCTTCTTCTGCAGTTTCAGCAACTGCAAATTTTGGATATGGGATATTATTCTTTTCAAGCAATTCTGAAAATCTACCTCTATCTTCTGCGACATCCAATGCATGATATGAAGTTCCCATAATCTTAATACCATAACGCTCAAGTTTCTCAGCTAATTTAAGGGCAGTTTGCCCTCCTAACTGAACAATTACACCTTCTGGTTTCTCATGACAAATAATATCATAAATATGTTCCCAAAAAACAGGTTCAAAATATAGTTTATCTGCAGTGTCAAAATCAGTAGAAACAGTCTCAGGATTACAATTAATCATAATAGTCTCATAACCACACTCCTTAGCTGCTAAAACACCATGTACGCATGAATAATCAAACTCTATACCTTGTCCTATTCTATTTGGACCTGATCCAAGCACAATAATTTTTTTATTATTAGTTACATCACTTTCATTTTCAGCAAACTCACAGCCATCTTCTTCTTTATTCATTTCAAAAGTAGAATAGTAATATGGTGTTTCTGCTTTAAATTCAGCAGCACACGTATCTACTAGTTTATATACTCTCTTAATATTACAAGCATTTCTTCTATCATAGACAGCACTCTCTAAACAATTAACTAAATATGCAATCTGTCTATCAGCATAACCCTTCATCTTAGCTTCTAAAAGAAGATCTTGAGGAATATCATCTATAGTATATTTCTCAATCTCTCTTTCAAGAACTAAAAGCTCTTCTATTTGATGTAAAAACCAATAATCAATCTTAGTTATATCATGTATCTTCTTAGTAGGAATACCTATACGCATTGCATCATACACTCTAAATATTCTGTCCCCACTTGCATGTTTTAATTCATGTAAAATAACATCTTGATCTGTTTTTCCTTTTCCATCAGCTCCTAAACCATTACGACCTATTTCCAAAGATTGACATGCTTTCTGTAATGCTTCTTGAAAAGAACGACCAATAGACATTACTTCACCAACTGACTTCATTTGTAATCCCAGTTGAATATCTGAACCTTTAAATTTATCAAAATTCCATCTTGGTATTTTAACAACAACATAATCCAATGTAGGTTCAAAGCAAGCAGATGTTGTTTTTGTAATCTGATTATTTAATTCATCTAAAGTATATCCTATTGCTAATTTAGCAGCTATTTTTGCAATAGGATAACCTGTTGCTTTTGATGCTAATGCAGAAGAACGGGATACTCTGGGGTTAATTTCAATAGCAATAATATCCTCAGAAGAATCTGGATTTACAGCAAACTGCACATTACAACCTCCTGCAAATTCACCGATAGAACGCATCATCTTAATTGCCATATCTCTCATTTTTTGATATGTTGTGTCTGATAATGTCATTGAAGGAGCTATAGTAATTGAATCTCCTGTATGAATCCCCATTGGATCTAGATTTTCAATATTACAAATGATAATAACATTATCATTATCATCCCTTAAAAGCTCTAATTCATATTCCTTCCAACCTAAGACTGCTTTATCAATTAACACTTCATGTATTGGAGAAGCATGTAATCCTTTTGATAATAAATCCTCAAATTCCTTCTTAGTATGTACAAATGAAGCCCCACTTCCTCCTAATGTAAAAGAAGGACGTATCACAAGAGGGAAGCCTAACTCTTGTGCAATCGCCTTACCTTCTAAGAAAGAAGTTGCAATTTTAGCTGGAGCCACTGGAATATCAATCTCTCCCATTAGTTTACGAAATTGCTCTCTATCTTCTGTAATATGAATGGCTGATATATCAACACCTATAATATCAACATTATACTTCTCCCAAATACCCTTCTCATCTACTTCTATACAAAGATTTAAAGCTGTTTGACCACCCATTGTAGGTAAAACAGCATCTATATGTCGTTCTTCTAATATATCAACAATTGAATCAACAGTTAAAGGTTTTAAATAAATATGATCTGCAACCACCTCATCAGTCATAATAGTAGCTGGATTTGAATTAATCAAAGAAACTTCTATACCTTCTTCTCTTAATGATCTTGAAGCTTGTGAGCCAGAATAGTCAAACTCACATGCTTGACCAATTACTATAGGACCACTACCAATGATTAGTACTGACTTTAATGAATTGTTTCTAGGCATTATATAAAATTTTAAGTGCGAATTTAGAATTTTTAATTTCTTTATTATTTCTGTTTACCAATTAGATATTAACAACTATCTAATTTTATCAACGTAAAAAAAAAGTGCTGCTTATGCAACACTTCTATTTATAATTTAAAAAATAAACCCTATTTATGTTTAATCTCATCTGAAACTGTCAGTCTAGATCTTCCCTTTACTCTTCTTCTAGATAATACCTTCTGACCATCAGCGGTAGACATTCTATCCATAAAACCATGTTTATTTTTCCTTTTTCTATTTGATGGTTGAAATGTTCTTTTCGGCATAATTTTATCTATTTAAAAATTCTACGGTGCAAATATAATATGTTTTTCTATCTTATTTAAGAAGTTAGTATAAAATTATCACTCTATATAGAATAATTTAATCAACTATATAATTAGTATTTTTTTAATATAAGTTCTATGCTCTCTGGATTAAACAACATAACGTTCCTTAAACCTTTGCAATATATATCTACAAGAACATGTGTATTATTAACTTAACACATATAATAAAAAAAGCCAACACTAGGTGTTGGCTTTAAATTAGTAATTACACATAAGCTGGATTCTGTTCTCACAAAAAGAGTGCTATCATTTATCTAGGATGATGATTACTCATCACCTCAAGCTACCTACCCCTCAAGAAAAAGCGAGCCACTTTTAAATCCTGATATACATGGTATTGCACCACATAGAGTTTACCTGATTTCACTACAGCCTAACTGTACTTCCTTTCTGTTGCACTAGTCCATACCTCACGGTAGACGGATGTTATCCGCTATGCTGCTCTACGGTGTCCAGACTTTCCTCTTTAATAAATTAAAGCGATAGCATCAGTAATTACCGCTACAAAGATAAATAATAGATTAAATTAATAATCTTAGAATATGACATAAGTAAATTAAGTATTTTTGCAGTCATGAAATTTAAAATTTTAAAAGAAGATGAAAAATCAAAAGCAAGATTAGGAGAAATAAAAACTGCACATGGAAAAATTAAAACTCCTATATTCATGCCAGTAGGTACTGCAGGAAGCGTAAAAACAGTACATCAACATGAACTTTTAAAAGATACAAAGTCACAGATTATTCTATCAAATACATACCATCTATATTTACGACCTGGACTCGATGTTATTAAAAAAGCAGGAGGAATACATAAATTTATTGGATGGAAAAAACCTTTACTAACTGATAGTGGAGGATATCAAGTATACTCATTATCAAGAAAAAGAAAAATCAATGAAAAGGGTGTGAAATTTGAATCACATATTGATGGCAGACATCATTTTTTTACACCCGAATATGCAATTGATGTTCAAAGAACCATAGGAGCAGATATAATAATGGCATTTGATGAGTGCACTCCATATCCATGTGAATATCAATATGCAAAAAAATCAATGGATATGACTCATAGATGGTTAAAAAGATGTTGTAATCGTTTTGACCAAACAAAAGAAGAACATAATTACAAGCAAACATTATTCCCTATAGTACAAGGAAGCATTTATAAAGATTTAAGATTAGAGTCAGCAGAAAAAATTGCTGAATTTAAAAGAGATGGAAATGCTATAGGAGGATTATCGGTTGGTGAACCACATGATATTATGTATGAAATGACAGATATAGTTTGTTCCGTGCTACCTTGGGAAAAACCAAGATATTTAATGGGAGTAGGCACTCCAATAAATTTACTTGAAAATATTGCATTAGGTGTAGACATGTTTGATTGTGTAATGCCCACTAGAAATGCTAGAAATGGAATGCTATTTACCAGTCAAGGAACTATTAACATAAAAAATAAAAAATGGGAAAAAGATTATAGCATGTTAGACCCTTCAGGAACATCTTTTGTAGATAATATGTATACAAAATCTTATGTTAGACACCTTTTCAAAAGCAATGAGATATTAGGAAAACAAATAGCCACTCTACACAATATTCGTTTTTATATATGGTTAATGGAAGAGGCACAAAAACAAATAAAACTAGGCTCGTTTACAAAGTGGAAGAACAAAATGACAAAAGCGTTAGGCAATAGACTATAAATGAATAAAATAGATATTTATATCATCAAAAAGTTTTTAGGAACCTTCTTTTTCATCCTGAGTCTCATAATAATAATTGTCATAATATTTGATATATCTGAAAAAATTGATGAATTTCTAGAGCATAAATTAAGCGTAAAGATTATATTAAATGAATATTACCTTCATTTTATTCCTTATTTTACTAATCTATTTAGCCCCTTATTTATCTTCATATCTGTCATCTTTTTTACATCAAAGATGGCTAATAATACAGAAATTATCGCAATATATAATAGTGGAATGAGTTTTAATCGACTATTAAGACCCTTCTTAATATCCTCAATAATATTAGCTGCTCTTTCTTTTGTTTTAGCGTCATTTTTTATACCCCCATCTAATAAAAAAAGAATAGAATTTGAAAACAAATATTTAAAAAATAATTATTCACTATATGCTAAAAATATTCATCTTCAAATACAACCGGGGCAATATATTTATGTAGAGAATTTTAATCACAACAGAAATGTTGGTTATAAATTTACTCTAGAGAACTTTAAAGATGGCCAACTAACATCTAAACTAAAAGCAAATTATGTGGAGTTTGACACTATTACTAAAATATGGAGTATTAATAACTACGAAATAAGAATATTTAATACAAATGGACAGACTGTAAAAAAAGGAAGTAATATTGATACAATAATTAATCTAAAACCTTCTGATTTTAGAAAATACAAAAAAATAGTAGAAACTATGAATATATTTGAACTTCATCAATTTATAAAACAAGAAGAAATTAAAGGAGGAGAAGAAATTATATATCATAAAATTGAGAAAAATAAAAGAATAGCTTTCCCTTTTGCATCTATTATACTTACTCTAATCGCAGTAGCAATATCTAGTAAGAAAATCAGGGGAGGTGTTGGCGTCAATCTTGGATTAGGCATATTAATTGCATTTAGTTATATTCTTTTTATGCAAATTAGCACCACATTTTCTACAAATAGCAATCTTAGTCCAATGTTAGCAGTATGGATTCCAAATATAATCTTCTTATTAGCAGCAATTATACTCCTAAAAAAAAGCAATAAATAACCTAATCTTTTCTGATTCTTCTATATTTTATGCGTTTTGGAGAGATATCTCCTAACCTTTTTCTACGATTCTCTTCATAATCAGAAAACCCTCCCTCAAAATATACCACATTAGAATCTCCTTCAAAAGCTAGAATATGGGTGCATATTCTATCTAGAAACCATCTATCATGTGAAATAACAACGGCACAACCAGCAAAATTCTCTAAACCCTCTTCAAGCGCCCTTAAAGTATTTACATCTAAGTCATTCGTTGGCTCATCTAACAATAAAACATTAGCCTCTTGTCTTAAAGTCATTGCTAAATGTAAACGGTTACGTTCTCCTCCTGATAAAACACCGACTTTCTTATTCTGATCTGAACCATTAAAATTAAATCTTGCAACATAAGCCCTTGAATTTATAAATCGTCCTCCAACTTTTACTTCTTCTTTCCCATTAGTAATTTGCTCCCAAATTGTTTTTTCCATATCAATTTGAGCATGTTTTTGATCAACATATGCAATCTTAACTGTATCGCCAACCTTAAAAACACCTGTGTCAGCATTTTCTTGACCCATTATCATACGGAATAATGTTGTTTTACCTGCTCCATTTGGACCAATAATACCAACAATACCTGCAGGAGGAAGGCTAAACTCTAAATCTTCATAAAGCAACTTATCTCCAAATGACTTACTTACTCCCTGAGCCTCAATAACATTATTGCCTAATCTTGGGCCAGGAGGAATATACAATTCTATCTTTTCTTCTCTATCTCTAGGCAGATCAGCTAATAATTTCTCATAATTACTTAAACGTGCTTTAGATTTTGTTCTTCTACCTTTAGGAGACATTCTAACCCATTCCAACTCTCTTTCTAATGTCTTTCTTCTTTTACTTTCTGTTTTTTCTTCTTGAGCTAATCTCTTTGTTTTTTGCTCTAACCAAGAAGAATAATTTCCTTTCCAAGGTATGCCTTCCCCCCTATCTAATTCTAAAATCCACCCCGCAACATTATCTAAGAAATATCGATCATGAGTTATCGCTATGACTGTTCCTTTATATTTTGAAAGGTACTGTTCTAACCATAATACAGATTCTGCATCTAAATGATTTGTAGGCTCATCTAATAATAAAACATCTGGTTCTTTTAATAATAATCTACAAAGAGCTACTCTCCTTCTTTCCCCCCCTGATAAAATAGAAATCTTCGTAGATGGATCTGGACAACGTAAAGCATCCATAGCAATATTTAATTTTGTTTCAATATCCCAAGCTCCCAATGATTCAATCTTATCCTGCAAAGCACTTTGTTTATTAATTAAAGTTTCCATTTTATCTGGATTTTCATAATTCTCAGGCAAAGAAAAAGCATCATTAATAGCATTATATTCTTTTAATGCATCAACAGCTTCACTCATACCCTCTTTTACAATTTCAATAACTGTTTTATCATCATCTAATTTTGGCTCTTGCTCTAAATAGCCAATAGTATAACCATCTGAAAAGGAAACTTCCCCCTGATAAGAAGTATCAACACCTGCTATAATTTTCAATAAGGTAGATTTTCCGGAACCATTAAGTCCAATAATACCAATCTTTGCTCCATAAAAAAAAGATAGGTAAATATCCTTTAAAACTTGTTTATTATTATTATTGAAGGATTTAGATAATCCCACCATTGAAAAAATTACCTTCTTATCATCTGACATAATTATTTTTTTCTACAAATGTAACTATTACTTTAAAATAAAAAACTATTCAGAAATCTTAAACAAACGACCCTGAAAAGTATCACGTAATACTAAACGTTTTTCAACAAGAGAATTCACTTCAAAGTTCTTAAGACCATATTTAGGGTAGATTAGTAATCTAGCAGGTGATTCACTAAAAAATCTTTCTATAATAATCTTTGGATTTAGAAGCTCTATAAAATCTACCACTAACTCAATATATTCATCCAAGCTCATAAAATGAAACATTTCAGGTGTTCTTTTAAACTGTACAGCCATCATAGTATGCTTAACAATCTGAAGATGATGAATCTTAAGTGTATTAATAGGTAACTCTGAAATCATCCTTGAATGGTTTAACATATCTTCCCTGCTTTCTCCAGGCAATCCTAATATAAGATGTCCTCCTAGATGAATACCTCTACCATCAGCTCTAAAAAAAGCATCAATCGCCTCTTCATGTGTTTGACATCTGTTTATTAATTCCAAAGTTTCATTCTTAGTAGACTCTAAGCCAAACTCTAATTTTATAAAATTTCCTTCTGCAGCCAGATTTTCTAAATAGTCTAACACTTCATCTTTTATAGAATCTGGACGAGTTGCAATAACTAAACCAATAACATCTTTGTGAGCAAGAGCCTCCTCATACATCTCTATAAGGTTAGACAAAGGCGCATATGTATTAGTAAAAGCTTGAAAATAAGCTAAATATTTTTGTCCTTTATATTTCTTAGAGAAAAACTCTATCCCTTCATCAATTTGTTGACTAATAGATTTTATAGGCTTACAGTAATCAGGATTAAATGTATTATTATTACAATAAGTGCAACCTCCAATACCCTTAGTACCATCTTTATTAGGACAAGTAAATCCTGCATTAATTGAAACCTTTTGCACCCTTTCATTAAACTTACTTCTAATAAAAGAAGAAAAGCTATTATATCTATTAATTGTCTTCATATATAATTAAGCAAAAATAGCACTTTCAAATAAACTTAAAACGATCTAAAAAATATTAAAAGTTTATATAAGTTTGTAATAGGAAAGATGGTATGAAAAAGAAAAACATTAAATCATTAGAAAAAATCGGCTACACAAAAGAAATACCTAAAGGAGAAGATGTCAATGAATATGAAAGTATTAATCTAAAAAATGTAAATGGACAAACTACTACTCTTTTTAGAAAGAGAAGAACTGATCATGATCAGAATAACATAAATGACTTCACGAATAGCTGGAAAATATTTAATTCTTATCTCCCTTGTTTCTTCTTCTTTGCATGTCTTCACTTAATGACTTAATTTTATCACTCACTGTTGTGATGTAAAGAAATGGTAAAATCGCATGAATAAAAGCTTTAGCACTCAAAGTCAATAATAAGAGTGAAAAACTAAATGCATGATATAAATGTTCAAAATATGACTCTCCAACTGATTTAGGATGTTCGGTAAATATATTTCTCATAATATGTCTCTAAGTTTAAATGTCTCTTTTAATCGCACGCCTTTATTAGTATGCATAACTGTGCAACATTCATAATTATAATCGTGTTCCAAAAATAAAATATATTCTTTATCAGCTGCAATATTTAGAAATTTTTCTTTTTCACTTAATGTTAGTAAAGGCCGTGTGTCATATCCCATAACATAAGGCAAAGGAATATGACCAATGCTTGGTAAAAGATCTGCCATAAAGACTATAGTCTTATTCTTATAATGAATATGAGGAATCATCTGTGACTCGGTATGTCCATTAACAAATAATATTGAAATATTATTGAAAAAATCTAAATCATTCTCAATAAAATAAAGCCTTCCTGATTCTTGAATAGGTAATATATTCTCAGGTAAAAACGATGCTTTCTCTCTGTTATTTGGAGAAAGCGCCCATAATAAATGTTTCTTACTTACCCAGTATTTTGCATTCTTAAAAGCCAACTCAAAACCAGAATTATCTTTCTTTCGTTTAACACTACCTCCACAATGATCAAAATGTAAATGAGTTAAAAACACATCAGTAATATCATCAGCACAAAAACCATATTTTGCTAAAGAAGTATGTAAATCAATATCTCCATGTAAGTAATAATGTCTAAGAAATTTTTCATCTTGTTTGTCTCCTATTCCATTGTCGATTAACATCAATCTATCATGATCTTTAATTAATAGACAACGCATGGCCCAAGAACAAAGATTATTAGAGTCAGCAGGATTAGTTTTACTCCATAAAACCTTTGGAACAACACCAAACATAGCTCCTCCATCTAATTTAAAATAACCTGTTTCTATTGTATACAATTGCATGTTAGTAAAATTTATAGAGTCAAAAATAATAAATGTCATTAATCTTTAATTTAGTTTCCAAAACAATTTATTAAATGAAAATCCATTTAATAGCAATTGGAGGTAGTGCAATGCATAATCTAGCATTATCCTTACATCACAAAGGGTATATAGTTACCGGTTCCGATGATAAAATATTTGAACCTAGTAAAACTAGATTAAAAAAATTTAACTTATTACCCAAAAATACAGGATGGTTCCCTAATAAAATAACAAAAGAATTGGATTGCATAATTTTAGGCATGCATGCTAAAGAAGATAATCCTGAACTCTTAAAAGCTCAAAAATTAAAAATACCTATCTTCTCCTATCCTGAATATATTTATAATCAAAGTAAAAATAAAAAAAGGATAGTAATCGGAGGGAGTCATGGGAAAACCTCTATAACAGCAATGATATTACACGTGCTACATAAATCAAATATTGATTGTGATTACCTAATAGGTGCTCAATTAAAAGGGTTCAGCACAATGGTTAGACTGACTAATGCGCCTGTAATTATTCTAGAAGGAGATGAATATCTAAGTTCATCTATTGATAGAAGGCCAAAATTTCATTTATACAAACCTCACATTGCTGTACTCACAGGAATCGCCTGGGACCATATAAATGTATTTCCTACATACAATATATATTTCGATCAATTTAGAATATTTAAGAATATGATCCAAGAAACTCTAATATACTGTGCAGAAGAAAAAGAATTATTAAAACTTATAGGAGAAGGTGTGTCGTGTAAATCAATTGCTTATAAGACACCTCAACATAAAATACTGAATGGCATAACTAAAATAGGAAATACTAATCTAAAAATATTTGGAAAACATAACCTGCAAAACCTAGAGGCTGCAAGATTAATTTGCAATGAATTAGGAGTGAAAAATAAAGAATTCTATATAAATATCGCTTCTTTTAAAGGAGCAAATAAAAGATTAGAATTAGTAAAAAGTAATAAAAATACTGCTATTTATAAAGACTTTGCTCATTCTCCATCAAAACTAAAAGCAACTTGTTTAGCTATGAAAAAACAATTCCCAAAAAGAAAATTAATAGCTTGTATGGAATTACATACTTTTAGTAGTCTTAATAAAAAATTCTTAAAACAATATAAAGGATGTATGGATGATGTTGACATTCCTGTTATCTATTTTAATGAGAAATCTATCAAACACAAAAATATGGATCCAATCGAGAAAAAAGAAATATATCATGCCTTTAATAATCAAAAATTATTAATCTTCTCTGACTCAAAAAAATTAACCATCTATTTAAAATCAATAAAAGAAACAAATTATAACTTATTAATGATGAGCTCTGGTGAATTCAATGGAATCAAATTTGATTCACTAATATAAAAAATGTGACTCTGGAGGGAGTCGAACCCCCAACCTCCTGATCCGTAGTCAGGTGCTCTATCCAATTAAGCTACAGAGCCTCTCATTTTAAATTAAAAATATAAATTATAGAATTTTAACATCTAATCCATAAAGTATTAAATCTTCCTTAATTAGTTCTAAATCAGAAGAAATACCTGTAAGAACTTCACAACTACCTTTATAATGTGTGAGTAACGCACATTGTTCAGCCTGAATAGCGGTATGATCACATAACGACATTAGGCAATCAATAACATGCTCAAATGTATTATAATCATCATTAATTAGAACTAAAGTTTTATCATCAACCTTTCCTGCAGTAGTCTTAGAAAGATAATTAGGAATCTGTTTCATACCAAACTATTTTGAGCCAAATATAACTTTTGTTTCTTCCCCTCTAATTAATCTCTCAATATTTTTTTGATGAGTTATTAACGATAAAAAAGGAAGAAAGACAGCAAATAGATTAAGAGATATAATAGAAGACTGTAAAATAAATATAACAATAATAGGAAAAGCAAACGAAGCGAGTATTGAAGATACAGAAACATATCTTGTAATGAAGAGTACTAATAAAAAAACAATAATAGAATAAAAAGCAGCCTCAGCTTCTAAAGCAATTATAAGTCCTAAAAGACTAGCAATTCCTTTACCCCCTCTAAATCCAATATAAATTGGAAAAATATGACCTATAACCGCAGCTATACCAAAGGCTATCTTCGTTTCAAATAATAATTCAGGACTAGAAATAGCTGTAATAGAAAATAAATCAACTAAAGAGACCGCTAACCAAGTTTTAAATATATCAAACAATAAAACAATGATACCAATTTTATATCCTAAAACACGAAAAGCATTTGTAGCACCTGAATTACCTGAACCAAATTCACGAATATCAATACTATAAAAAAATCTACCAATCCAAAAGGCTGAAGGAATAGCTCCTAAGAGATAGGATAATATAAAGAATAATATAACTTGTTCTGAAACCATTTAAAAATTTGTAAATTTTAATATTTATTCTTCACCATATCAAGAAATGTCTCAATACTAAAATCATTAGACACAGTAGAATAACTATAATCCCTCTCTCCTTTTTTACCTTTATTTTTACGTTTAGAATCAGAAATATTATCTATCACATCAATAAAATCAGGATTAGTAGACCACGCTAACATTGTACCATCCTGATATTGAAAATAATATTCATCATATAATTCTGTTTCTAAATAAACTGTTAAAACGTCAGACTTAATTCCCTTCTCAATAATAACATATCCTTCTAACAAAGCATGAGTTTCTGTATCATGAATATTACCTAACCAAATTTCTCCTCTAGATATATATGCCTTATTAACATTATCCCAAATAAAATTTGCCTTTGTAAAAGCAAGTGAATAATTCATTTCCTTAGGAAACTTCTTACCATACGTATCATCCATTTCTAAATTAAATAGAGTTTCCTCTCCTTTCTTTCCTCCAAATAATCTAGAAATGTTATAAGAAAAAAGACTGTCATATTCAAAAAACCCATCACCAGGAGCCGAATAAATATCTTGTGCCATTATATCCATAGCCTCTTTAGAAAATGGAAAATCAATCATTAAAAAACCATTGAAATCAGTTTTATTAATAAGCAAATCATGCGAGAAAAAACCTAAAGATCGCAAATCTATTTGTCCCAAATCTAAATTAAGATCAAATACACCTTTACCTTCAACTTTGCAAACTTTATCGTATAAAATATATTGATTAGACAAAGAGTCTAAGCCACCAAGAACATATCTTTGATTTTTATTATCATACATTAGAGTAGAAGAAGCACCAACAACTTCCAAATCAATAGAATTCTCTTTTTTACTTAAAAAAGTAGTGTAAAAATTAGATTCATCTAAACCTAAAATTAATGAAGAGGATAATAAATTATTACTATCATCATAAAGATCATCACCTAAAGAAAATTGAACATCTTTTGGGTTAATTGAAGATCGAAACTTAACCCATTCTTGACTAATTAGATTACACTCATGATTAGCTTTAAAATAACCATCAAAAATTAAATCTTTATCATTAGAAATAAGTTCTATAGAACCTTTAAAATGAAATTTACTATCAATATGAAAAGGATTATTATTCTTAACGGTAGAATACGCGGTTGTAATATTATCCTGATTAAGGATAATCTTATCAAAAAATATCTCTTGTTGATTACTCATACCATCTTCATATGTATAATAACCATTAGCAGAATAAACGTTTGAAGACTTTATATCTACATTAGAATGCATAAATGTGTGATATCTATCTACACTATCAACTATAACAGTCGCATCCTTTAACGTATTTAACAATCCTTTCTTAGATACAGTTATAATACCAGAATTAGGTTGAATAATAGCATCTGCTATAAAGAATTCATCAACACCTCCCGCATGAATAATATAATCACTTAGATTATAACTGGCTGACTTAGCAACAAAAGTTAGAGAGTCTTGTTCTGTAGCTGTAGAAATGAATCTTGATCCAGAAGAAAGAGATGAACTATTATCTCCCAAAGTTAATTCTGAATTATCCATATCCCATTGTAACTTATCTATATAACATATATATTGATTTGTTGGAAAATCTACATATGAACCTATACCGTTTGAATAAAAGATTCCCTCACGTAAATTAAGGTCAATATGTGAACGCAAATTAGTTGCAGAAAATGCTACACCTCCATTATCTTCATAAACACTTAAAGAGGCTGTATCAGCTCCAAACCAATTAGCATTATAAGAAAAGAAATCGGAATACAACTCAGCCTTATCTAATTTAAGTGTACCTGAACCCGTTAATCCTGTAGGCTGCATTAGCAAATCACCATTAAATATTGCTCTATTATTAAAAATATTAAAACTATCTTTCTCTTCATAAATTTGTAATTTATCTAAATATGGCATAAAATGCGCATAAGTTTCTCTACTTGATACTTCAGGAAATTCAATACCATCAGTCACTTCTTCTATATTAATAGAACTTGTGTGAAAATTAGAAGAATCTGGAAAAAATAAAATTTTATTACTTGAAGCTTCTGCCGACAAATATTCAATATCACCTCTCCCTATCAAACCGTCATTGCTTAGATGTATTAAATCAGTAAACATGCCTTTTCCAGAATAAATAGGCATCCCTTTTTGAGATGTTTTTCTTTTAAAACCTAATGAATAATCCGGTTGTAATTTTAATGTATCAATAAACGTCGGGAAAATACCAGCTGAATTAAAGGAACCTGGAAAAGTTAGACCCTCTCCCGTATAATCATTTAGACTATCTATTTCAAATGGTTGTAAATGAAAGAAAAAATTATCTCTATTATAAACTCCATTAAAAATAGATTTATCATCATAAAACACATATGAATCTTCAAAAGATCTAAAAATTGGAAAATTAGGAAAACTATCCTTAGACATGCCTGACTTATTATTAGGATGATCAATTATCAGATCACCTGTAACTGCCTCAATAAGTGTTCTAACCGAAGTAAGAATTTTATTTCCATGGTCATCCTCCTTTATCGGAGAAATAGGAACTGACAATTGTACTGCCTCAATCTTATTAAGATCAATCTTAAAATCATCATAATTAAAATAAAACTTACTTCCAAAAAGATTAAGTCTTCCTTTTCCTGCATAAACTTGTCCGTTAAACAACATATCTCTATTTTTCTTCATAATCAATTTGCCATTTTGAGGATAAATAGAAACAGCTTGCGAACTACTTAATTCTATCTTAGGGACACCAAGAATATTTAAGTCTTTTGTTCTTAGGTCTAACGCTGCATTCACCAATTTTCTCTCTCCTTTAATTACATAATCTCCTGCATTCACCTCAGAACGGAACACTATAACATCATAATCAGACTTTCCTATATATGCATCAATATAATGATATAACATTGGTTCTACAACAAAAAAATCATTTGATGAATCATAAAAAAGAAAACCTTGCTCAACAAGAGGAAATAAATATGATCGCATCTGACTCTCTGACAAGCGCATAGAGTTAGCAAATTCTGCAATAGTAAAGCGATCATTATTAGATTGTTTGACATAATTATTAATAACAAACAAAGGATTTATTTTATCTATACCACGTAAAGATTCAAAACGTGACTCAAAATACATGTCAGTTGATTCAAAATCTACAACAGATCGAGCTGTACCTGGTAGAGCCCCAAAAGTAATAATATCACTGTCTATATTCCATTCTAAAAATTCAAAATTCATCTTCAACTTATGATAAGTGTTAATCATAGAAGGAGAAGAATGGTTTTCTTTACAATAAAGCTCCAGTCTTCTAGAACCATTAAGATATTTAAAACGAATATTAGAATGATAAATTGAATCCTGATCAAAAAATATTTTAACACTCGATTCATTAGAAGATATTTTATCAGGAGTAATACTAAATCTCTGAGCATTTGCTACAAAAAATTCTTTACCCTCTTTTTTAAATATTACACTTGCTTTTAAATCTCCACCATCTGCAATAAAATCTTTTCCTGATATTTTATATCCTCCTTTATAATCAACATTAGGGAAAATTTCTTCAATTCTAATATCTCTACTATACGAAGTAAATTGAGGATAAGCCTCATTCTTCTGACCTAATACTAATCTATTTTCTACTTGACCAAGGATTCCTTCTTTAAAAATATACTTATTATAAAATATTGAAGAATCAGCAACTATCTTATTATTCCTAGTGTCAATATTATAATTGGAGAGCTGAGCATAGACTGAGTCTACAGATAAACCTCTCTTCTGCCAATTAATTATACCATCACCACCTACCCATCTACTTGACAAAGGATAATAAACACCTCTTGTATTAAACACATCCATTCTATTACCAAAAGACAAGCAACTAACATTAGTCTTATCAGAAAAAGAAACTGAAGGCTTGTTTTTTTCAAATGTAAAGACATAATCTTTAGAACTAACAATCCATTCAGTAGATTTACTAGAACGAAGAGTTCCCTTTTTAAGCAATTTATTGGTAAATGAACAAAAAATAAGAAACTTCTTAGGACTCAAATTAGTAATAGTTTGTTTGGCAACAGAGGACCATTGTAAAAGAAATTTATCAGTTTTGTTATATCTTTTAATAACAAGTATAGTCTCCAGAAAAGATTTAAAATGAGGTGTTGACCTACATTTCTTTTCAAGCATATTATTTGATATATTAATAATAAGTTCCTTCTCTGATAAAGAAAATGACTGACTTTCTTTCTTAAAATCTTTTAAAATATTTTTTAATTCAGACTTTTGAGAAGTATTCATAAAGTCTTCTAACTCCATAATAAAAGCAGGAAAATCTAACGTAAACTGTTTTATCTTATCTCTCTTTTGAGTAAAAGAATTTGAAATAAAAACTAAATTAAAAATTATAAAAAGAATTAACCCTTTCTTAAATGTATCATTTCCCATTTATTCTTATGTTTTGAGCAAACTAATTGAAAATCAAATTTTTCTATCTCCTGCAAAATCAACTCTATATCTTGCCTTAAAAAACCACTAAGTAATATATCTGCTTTATCTTGAACTAAATTAAAATACTTCTGAATATCTTTCAAAATCACATTTCGATTAATATTTGCTAATAGGACATCAAAATTATTATTACTAATATCTTCTACACTTCCTTTTAAAAATTTAATATTTGAAACCTTATTTAATTGCGCATTCTCATGTGCGTTCTCAAATGCCCATTGATCAACATCTACTCCCAACACGTCTAATGCTCCTAACTTAGAAGCCAAAATAGACAATATACCTGTGCCGTATCCAACATCAATCACATTCTTATTATTAAAAGATATATCAAACATTTGATTCATCATTAAAGCTGTAGTTTCATGATGACCTGTACCAAATGACATTTTTGGATTAATAATAATTTCATGTTTTACTAATGAAGGAACTGAATGAAAATCAGCACGCACAACACATTTTTCATTAATATAAACAGGTGAAAAAGCAGACTCCCATTCTTTATTCCAATTCTGATTCTCAACAGCTGAAATAGCAAAAGAAATATCAGTTTCTTTTTTCACATCATTAATAATACTCAAGAGAGAATCTTTATCTAATAAATCTGTCTGAATGTAAGCTTTTAAGCTATTATCATCTTGCATATAGGCTTCAAAATTAATTTCATTCAATTGAGCAACTAAAATATCCGCAAAAGGAATAAATTCTTTGAATGTAACATCTAACTCGGTATACTTCATTCAAATGAATTAATAATTGATAAAAAACTAGCTGCAGATAAAGAAGCGCCTCCTATTAAACCTCCATCAATATCTTTTTCTGCAAATAAATCAGATGCATTATTAGCATTACAACTACCTCCATAAATAATAGAAATATTTTCTGCAGTCTGAGAATTATATTTTTCTAATATTAATTTTCTAATAAAACTATGCATCTCTTGTGCTTGCTCAACAGTAGCGTTCACTCCGGTACCTATTGCCCATATTGGCTCATAAGCGATAATAATATTAGACATCTTGCTTTCTAATTCTTCTATGCTAAATAAGCTCTCTGATAATTGAGATCTAATCCAATCAAAATGCTGCTGCTTATTTCTTTGTTCTAAACTTTCTCCACAACAAAATATAACCTTCAAATCATTAGATAAAGCCTTAATAACCTTCTTTTTAAGAAGTTGATTGTCTTCATCAAAATATGCCCTTCTCTCAGAATGTCCCACGATAACATATTCAACATCAATAGACTTAAGCATAGAAGCAGCTACTTCTCCAGTAAACGCCCCTTTATCTCGCACACTACAATCCTGAGAGGCTACTGAAACATGCTGACTATTCATACATAAACCTAAAATATCACTTATATATATATAAGAAGGAGCAAGTATAATTTGTGTTAAAGCATTAACATTTATCTCTAATAATAACTGTTTTACTAAAGATATTGCCTCTTCCTTGTCTAAATTCATCTTCCAATTTCCTGCTACTATATTTTTTCTCATTTTATTAAATTCTTACACGAGGATCAAGCCACCCGTAAATTAAATCAACTAGTATATTTATCACAACAAAAAGTAAGGCTATCAATAGTACCGATCCCATAATAACAGGAAGATCCATTTTATTTAAAGAATCCACTATTTCTTTGCCTATACCATTCCAGCCAAATATATATTCAACAAATACAGCTCCAGCAAGCAAAGAAGCAAACCATCCAGAAATAGCTGTAACTACTGGATTCAAAGCATTAGTTAAAGCATGTTTAATAATTATCACAACATTACTTAAACCTTTTGCTCTTGCTGTACGTATATAATCCATAGAAAAGACATCTAAAAGCGAACTTCTAGACAATTGAATAATAACAGCTAAAGGACGAATGCCTAACGTAATTGCTGGTAGTATTAAATTCTTCAATTCTAATGACAATCCTCTTCCATAATCGTCAACTTCAAATAAACTGCCCGTCATAGAAAGACCTGTATAAGCATGCAGAATAAAACCAAAAATCCACGCTATCAATATGGAAGCAAAAAAAGAAGGAAGAGACATTCCTAAAGCTGAAATAAATAAAATCAACTTATCTAAAAATGTATCTTTATATATAGCTGAAAGAATTCCCAATAATAAACCTATTAATAATGCTATCAATATTGCAGAAAATGCTAAAACAAATGTATTTTTAAAAGTTCTAGAAATAATAGAAACAACAGATTCTCCTGCACTAACGAAAGACTCTCTTAAATAAGGAATCTTAGCAACAACTGTCATTTCTAATATTGAAAATAACTTAACATAGTCATACTTATTAGTTTCTAATGATGTAAAATCTTCTGTATCATTAGAATGAATTGAAAAAGGAGAAACATCATTAATGTACATAAAATATTGTTCAATAATAGGTCTGTCAAATCCATATTTATGCTTAATAACAGCTAATTGTTCTGCATCTTCTCGTTTATCTAGCATCATACGAGCGGGGTCAGCAGGTAAAATATTAAATAAAAAGAAGACTACAGTAAGTACGCCCCATAAAACTATACTTCCATAAATTAATTTTCTAATAACAAATAAAATCACATTGATTTTTTATTCAACAAATAATTTTCTAAATTCATCTTCATTATATTCATTTAAACCTGTACCATCATAAAAACGAAGCTGATTACCATTATCTAAATAAATAATTGCCGGGTTCTCATATTCATATCCTAATACTTCTAAATAAGAATTAATCTCATCGTCATCATTAAAAAACGGTAAAACTTGATAAGAAAGTGGCTTTCCTATATATTCAAAAAATAAAGGAATCTTTTCCTCCTCTGTATCAGAAAATATAATATGAATCTCTGGAAAATCATCTATTGTTTCTGACAACACATTTAATGATTTACCTACCTCCATACAATGCTCACATCCAGCATCAAAAAAACAAAGCACTTTCTTTCCCTCATTTATATTAAACTCTGAAATAACATATTCACTAAAATTAGACACTCTCTGATTATTTGAAACAGTCTGCACAGGAATAAAAGCAAACATAAATAGCATAACACATAAAAACTGTATAATAATACTTGATCTTTTATTATGAATATTAAATGATGTAACCCTATAAAGGAATATCAAGACAAGAATCGTAATTACATTTTTTATAAAAGCTTCAATTGGAGTCATTGGAATAAGTTCTCCAAAACAACCACAATTCTCATTATCTCCTGAAAATATCTGAAAAGACAAATGCAATGTAAACGTAACTAATAATAATAATGAAAGAGGAATAATTACACGTTTAAGATAATTTTTCTGTAAGATTGCAAAGGCAATAAAAAATTCTAGCCCAATAATCAATCTTGAAATATATGGAACAATACTTTCACCAAAACCCATAGGAATTAATTGCCCTTCCTCAAAAATCTTAGTAATTCCATACATCGGTGTTGGATACAATTTTGCAACTGCTGATAATAAAAATAGAGCGGACACTAAGCATCTAATTATTAAAGGTAAATTCTTTTTCAACATACTATTTATTTAATTTTATTAAAGCAAATACAGAATAATTCAACATATCTAAGTAATTCGCATCAATTCCTTCAGATATTAAAGTAGACCCTTGATTATCTTCAATTTGCTTAACCCGAAGTAATTTTTGCAAAATAAGATCGGTTAGAGAACTTACACGCATATCTCTCCATGCCTCTCCATAATCATGATTTTTATCTAACATTAATTTTTTTGCAATATTCACATGTTTCTCAAAAATGTTCATAACATCATCATAATTCATCTCCTCAGGTTGCTCACTAACACCAATATCTAATTGAATAAGTCCAATAATCGCATAGTTCACAATACCTATAAATTCATTCACTGATCCTTCTTCTATCTTCTGGCATCCTTTATGCTCAATGGATCGAATCCTTTGTGCTTTAATAAATATCTGATCAGTTAATGAGCTAATTCTTAAGATACGCCAGGCACTTCCATAATCTTTCATTTTCTTTGCGAAAATGTCCTTACATTTTTTTATTATTGAATCGTATTCTATAATTGTTTTTTGCATGTAACTCTAATCATTAATAATGGCGAAATATACATCTTTTAAAGACCGAATTAACATAAAAAATATAAGTTGTTCAAGTATTTTTTCAACAAGGAAAATCGTCATGGGAATCCTAAATATTACAGACGACTCTTTTTATGATGGAGGAAAATATATGAATAAAAAACACATTCTTAAACAAACAAAAAAAATGCTAGAAGAAGGAGCTAAGATAATAGATATAGGTGCTCAATCATCTAGACCTGGATCTCATCAAATATCCTCAAAAGAAGAATTAAAAAAAATTATCCCTACAATTAAATTATTAAAGAAAGAATTCCAAGATATATTAATTTCTATTGACACTTTCTGGGCAGAAACTGCAAGAAACTCTATATTAGAAGGGGCAAATATCATTAATGATATTTCTGCTGGAGAAATTGATAACACAATGTTTGAAACAATAGCTGAATTAAAAGTTCCTTACATTCTAATGCACATGCAAGGAACACCAGACAATATGCAAAAAAATCCAAGTTATGAAGACATTACAAAAGAAGTGTTTAATTTCTTTAAACAAAAAATTAAACTACTTCATCAAAAAGGCATCTCAGATATTATTATTGACCCAGGATTCGGATTTGGAAAAACAATTAACCATAATTACGAATTATTAAATAATCTAGAGCAATTTCAAAAGCTTGACTGCCCAATATTAGTAGGGATATCTAGAAAATCTATGATCCAAGAAGTTTTATCTGTATCAGCGAAAGAGGCGCTAAATGGGACTACTATCACAAACACATTAGCTCTAAATAATGGAGCAAACATCTTAAGAGTACATGATGTAAAAGAAGCTGTAGAATGTATCAAAATTTATAAAAAAGTAAAAACTCTTACTATAAAGCAAGAATTTAAGTAAATGATTAATATAAGTTGTACTGCACGGTATATTTTATAACAGAAAAATCTGTCAAAGTATGATTAGTCAATTTACTAATAGATTGAAATTTAGAAAACATATAACCCAAACTAAAAGAAACTTTTTTTGTAATATCATAAATATATTCTAAACCATAAAAATAAGACTCATCAAAATGATCATGTTGATTACCAAGCACTTCATTCTTATCAAAAACATAAACAGCTAAAACTCCACCACTAAATCGAAGACCTTGTTTGTTATAATATAAACCTGGTTTTATAGTAAAACCTAGACTCTGATGCAATTCAAATCTATTATCACCTTCCTGAGCTAACACTACTTTATGATTAAGATAAAAAACTTCTATAGATGTCTCTAAATAGTCATTTAACAAAATGTTATTACCATAATAGATTCCGATATCAGACATATTCTTTGACAAATAATTCTCATTATCATTTATTGTATGCGCAAAAGAAGAAATATTTCCTACCCCTAAATAAAAATTATTTTGTGCCAAAATGATTAAAGGAGAAAAAAATAATACTATTAATAATAATTTTTTCATACAACTAAACTAATTATTTTTTCTATTTACTCATCCCTCACCTACTCTTACCGGTTTACATTTTGTCTGGAACTTTTATTCCTAATAAACTCATAGAGTTTTTTATAACCTCAGCAACCTTCAAAGATAAAGCTAAACGAAAATGAATCAATTGATCACTTTCAGCGTTAAGTATAGGGATAGATTGATAATAATTATTATAATCTTTAACTAACTCATAAATGTAGTTTGCAACTAAAGCAGGACTATAATTATTAGCTGCCTGTTGTATTATATCTGGAAAATCTAACACCTGTTTTATAATCTGTTTTTCTTTTTCATGAAGTAAAACCTTTTTAGGTATTGTTAGCTCAGCATTAAACTTTCTTTTTAATGATTGGATCCTTGCATAAGCATATTGAATAAAAGGACCTGTATTACCATTAAAATCAACAGATTCTTCAGGGTCAAATAACATGTTTTTTTTAGGATCAACTTTTAAGATAAAATATTTAAGAGCTCCCATCCCTACCCTTTCATATAGTTCATCTGCCTCTAGAGAAGTCATCCCATCAAGTTTTCCTAAATCATTTGCTATATTCCTGGAAGTAGAAACCATCTCTGTTATTAAATCATCAGCATCAACAACAGTACCTTCTCTAGACTTCATTTTTCCAGAAGGTAAATCTACCATACCATAAGACAAATGATAACAATTCTGTGCCCAAGAACATCCTAGTTTATTTAAAATCAAAAATAATACCTTGAAATGATAATCTTGTTCATTACCTACTGTATAAATCATATTAGAGAAATTAAAATCATCATGTCGTTGTATAGCTGTTCCTATATCTTGAGTCATATATACAGCTGTTCCATCAGATCGTAAAATAATTTTCTCATCAAGACCTTCATCAGAAAGATCAATCCAAACTGACCCATCCTTTTTTTTATAAAAAATATTATTATCAAGACCTATCTTCACAACATCTTTACCTAATAAATAAGTATCACTTTCATAATAATTTTTATCAAAATCTACACCTAATCTTTTGTAAGTAACATCAAACCCTTCATAAACCCAGCTATTCATCTCTTCCCATAATGCAATAGTATGAGACTCTCTTAACTCCCAAGATCTTAACATTTCCTGTGCTTTTAAGAAAATAGGTGTTTTTCTCTCTGCTTGACTCTTCTCTATACCAGAAGCAATTAAATCAGCAACTTGCTTCTTGTGTTGTTTATCATACTCTACATAATACTTACCAACAAAATGATCTCCTTTTAGACCTGTACTCTTAGGAGTTTCTCCATTACCATAATCTTTCCATGCCACCATTGACTTACAAATGTGAATACCTCGATTATTGATGATCTGTACTTTTCTAACATTTCTTCCACTTGCTTGAATAATCTTAGAAACCGAATAACCTAAAAGAATATTCCTAATATGTCCTAAATGAAGAGGTTTGTTTGTATTAGGCGAAGAATATTCTACCAAGTAAGTGGGAGAATATTGATCTGGCTTTATTATTCCATAATCAGGTATTTTGTAAACATCAAGAAATTCATTAAACCAGAAATCCTGATCAATTTCAAGATTAAGAAATCCTTTCACCACATTAAAACCTACGACTTCTTTAGTATTTTCTTTAAGATAATTTCCAATATCTTTAGCAGTTTCTTCTGGACTTTTCTTTGAGACCCTTAAAAGAGGGAAAACAACCACAGTAACATCTCCATCAAAATCTTTATTGGTCTTCTGAAATTGAATCTGCTGATTTTCTACTGAATACAATTCAGTAATTGCCCCTTCTATTTGTTCTAATAAAATATCTTTTATCATGTTCTTTTAGGTAAAAATATTTCTGCCATCATACATCTAGCACTACCCCCTCCACATGTTTCAATAGTATCTAAAGAAGCAGAAATAATAGGACAATAATACTCAATTTTACTAATCTGAATATCTGACAAACTATTATATGCTGAATCTGACATAATAAGATAAGGTTGACTACCTATAACCTGCAACATATTACCGGCAAATTGATTTTTTTGATCTTCTGAGATTTCAATAATCTCTTTATTTGATTCTTTTAATATACTCTCAATTTTATTTCTTTCATCCTTATTATCTATAGAATCTAAACAAATAATTACAAAATGATCTGCTATACACATCATTACATTAGTATGATAAATAGGTAATCTAGATCCATTTATATTTTGATTAGCTGTAAAGCAAACTGATGTATATCCAAATTCTTTACAAAAATTCCTTACCAAATCCTTATCTGTTCTAATAGAAATAGCAGCATAACAAATCTTGTTTTCTCTATCAAGAACCATGCTTCCTGTTCCCTCTAAAAACTTTTCATTTTCTTCATAAAAGGTAAGATCTTTAATCTCTCTTATCTCAAAATTAAATTCATTTGCTAACTTAGTAAGAATATCTTTTCTTCGCTCCTTTCTTCTATTCTTTGCACACATAGGATAAAGTGTAACTCGACCATTACCATGAAAAGAAATCCAATTATTTGGAAATATTGAATCGGGAGTATCATGCTCATTAGTATCCTCTATAACAATAACATTAACACCTATACTTTCTAATAACGAAACAAAAGAATTAAATTCTTGAAGCGCCTTCTCATGTATCTGACTATCAGTTAAATCACGTAATTCTTTCTGATAATAATTATTAATCGCTGTCTCATGATTATACCTAAAAGAAAAAGGTCTTATCATCATAATATTATTTGTATTCTGCATCATTATTCTCTAATAAGAGGTAAAGTTGAACATCTTAACAGACCTTCCATCTTAGCTGTTTCAAAATAAGGAATTTCTTCTACTACAAACCCCTTACTTCTTAAAAGATTATTTAATCTTACAAAACCTCTCTCTGAAACAATAATATTATCTGATATAGAGAATATATTAGAATTCATATTATACATTTCCTCTTTTGATATTTCAATAATATTACTTCTCCCAAAATAATCCATCAAAAAAGTAACATCCTGATCATTCTTAAACCCATCTTTGTAAAGTATTGCCATATTATTTCCTATAGGCTGAAAACAGCAATCAAGATGTAATGCATTCTCTCTTGGATCTTTATCAGATTTTTTAAGTTCAAAGCCTTTAACTTTTTTATCTGGAAATTGCTTGCTTAGAAACTCAATTGCTGCGCTATTAGTTCGAGCAACCGTATATCTCTCAAAATCCTCTAACTCAGAATAACCTACAAAAATATGCTCATTACAAACAAGCACATCTCCACCTTCAGCTCTAGAATCCTTTGGCATATAGATAATCTTTTTATCATCAATCTCGTTTAATAAAAATTCCAATGCATGAATTTCTTTCTGTCTATTAACAATTATGTTAGGCATAAAAATTTTATCCTCAATAACAAAAGCGATGTCTCTTGCAAATATCTGATTTATACCCTGAATATTAGAAGGACGATATACCTTAATATTATATTTCTCTAAAATAGAAATAAAAGACTGCATCTCTAAGAGCAAATCCTCCTGCTTAGGGAATTTTCCAGAAACAACATGTGCCTTTGATTTAGGATCATAACATAATTCTAAATCAGGTGTGCCTCCAAAATCATCAGCAATACCAACAACAACAGCTATTAAACTACCTGTTTCATTTTGAATATTTAACTTTAACATAATTAATGCAAATTTAATTAAGAATTAAACATCTCCTTATAGAATATTAAAAGACTTTTAACTTCAATTTATTAACAATTTAATGGTATAATATTAGCTCTGTATATAAAAGCAATAGAAATCAATTTGTATTTTTGAGATAAGATATGAAAAAGAAAAAATTAAAAGTAAGAAAAGTAAGAAAAGTAAGTTTAAATAAAATTACTGCACCTTTTAAAAACAAAAATAATCATAGAATTTTAAGTGGTTTTTTAATATTAATATCTTTCTATCTATTTATAGCCTTCATATCGTTCTTGCTTGACTGGAAAGCAGATGATAGTATTGTAAATGGGAAAAACCTTGCTGAAGTTATAACAGAAAAAAAAATACAAAATAGAATTGGAGGTTTTGGAGCTTATGTTGGAAATCTTTTTGTTAAAAAATGGCTTGGAATTACAGCATTTTTCATTCCTTTAATCACATTAATTGTTGGCCTAAAGATATTAGGAATTAAGACGTTAAATATTGGAAAAATTTTTCTTCATTCTCTATTAATGATGATAATAGTTCCTATTAGCGTAAGCCATTTCTTCGGTCATCCAATTATAGCAGGAGGTATTGGAATATTTACAGAAGAAATCTTAAATATCAGCATAGGGGAATTAGGCACTAAATTATTAATTATACTTATAATAAGCTTATACCTTATCATCTCTTTTGATATTACTATAGAAAAAATCAAATACTATATATATAAAATAAAACCTACTTCAGAAAAGAAAAGTATAAATAAAAATACAGTAATAGAAGAACCAGCCAACACTATAAAAGAAGAAACAGAAGAAATTCGAAACTTTCCAGAAGAAAAAGAAATACAGAAAATAAACACGAAAGAAGAAAATAATGATGATAAAATCAATATTGAAATACACACAGGCAAAAATGAAGAAACATTAAGTGATTCGGAAATTAAAAAAAGATTAGAAGAAATAGAAGATTATGATCCAACATTGGAATTGTCAGAATATCAAATGCCAAACATGGATCTACTAAATGAATATGGAAGCGGAAAAATTCAAGTAGACAAAAATGATCTAGAAGAGAAAAAAAATAGAATTGTTGAAACATTAGGTCACTATAACATTGGGATCTCATCAATATCAGCTACAATAGGCCCTACTATAACACTTTATGAGATTGTCCCTGATGCAGGAATTAGAATATCCAAGATTAAAAACCTAGAAGATGATATTGCTCTCAGCTTAGCTGCTGAAGGAATAAGGATTATCGCTCCAATACCCGGGAAAGGAACAATTGGCATCGAAGTACCAAATAAAAAGAAGAACACTGTATCAATGATGGAAGTTCTCAAATCTGAGAATTTTCAAAATAATAACATGGAACTTCCTATTGCATTTGGTAAAACAATATCAAATGAAACATTTGTTGTAGATCTTTCAAAGATGCCTCATTTACTAATGGCTGGCGCAACTGGACAAGGAAAATCAGTAGGATTAAATGTTATTCTAACATCATTACTATACAAAAAACACCCTTCACAAATAAAATTTGTATTAGTAGATCCTAAAAAAGTAGAACTTACTCTTTTTAATAAAATAGAACGACATTATCTAGCTAAACTACCTGAAGAAGAAGATGCTATTATTACAGATACAAAAAAAGTGGTTAATACAATTAATTCACTATGTATCGAAATGGATGAACGTTATGAATTATGTAAGATAGCACATTGTCGAAATATCAAAGAATATAACGAAAAATTTATATCAAGAAAACTAAATCCAGATAAGGGACACAGATACTTGCCTTATATCGTGCTTGTAATTGATGAATTTGCTGATTTAATTATGACTGCAGGCAAAGAAATTGAAACTCCTATTGCAAGACTTGCTCAATTAGCTAGAGCAATAGGAATTCATCTAATTATTGCGACTCAAAGGCCTTCTGTTAATGTTATTACTGGAATTATAAAGGCTAACTTCCCTGCTAGAGTTGCATTTAGAGTCACTTCCTCGACTGACTCCAGGACAATTATGGATAGTAAAGGTGCTGAACAATTAATTGGTATGGGAGACATGTTAATATCAACAGGAAGTGAACTAACAAGATTACAATGTGCATTTATAGATACGCCTGAAGTTGAGAAAATTTGTGAGTTCATTGGTTCACAAAGAGCATATCCTGACGCCCATATGCTGCCAGAATATAAAGGAGATAAGGATATTGTCGGAGGAGATAAAGATCTTAAGGAGAAAGATGCTCTTTTTGAAGAAGCAGCATCAATAATAATACAACACCAATCAGGATCAACATCACTTATACAAAGAAAATTAAAACTAGGCTATAATCGTGCGGGACGAATAATTGATCAATTAGAAGCTGCAGGAATTGTTGGCCCTTTTGAAGGAAGTAAAGCAAGAAAAGTGTTAATTAAAGATCAGATGGAACTTGAATATTTACTAAAAAATTTATCTACAAATGAATAAAATAATCACACTACTACTATTAGTACTAACATTTAGTATGTCTGCACAAGATCAATTAGCAAAAGAAGTCTTAGATAAATTAAGCTCAACTACTGAATCATATAAAAACATATCCATTGATTTTGAATTTATTTTTGAGAATAAAAGTCAAGAAATAAGAGAAACACAAAATGGTAAAATTATATTAGAAAATGACAACTTCAAATTAGAGTTAGATAATCAAATCATTTTTAATGATGGTGAAACACAATGGATATATAATTCAGATATTAATGAGCTGCAAATTATTGAACATGATAGTGAAGACGAAATGATGAATCCTGATAAATTATTCAAAATCTATGAGAAAGATTATAAATACACCTATATTGGAGCTGAATCAAAGAATGGAGAGAGATTACATGTAATAGATTTATTTCCTGAAGAAAGTAATTCATTTATGAAAATTACATTATATATTAATGTAATAAAAAACCAATTAGAAAAACTAATATTATTTGATAAAAATGGAGGAACATACAGTTATATTATTAATACTTTTAAAAGTAATAGTTTGACTAAACCTTTAGATTTTAATATTGACCAATATGGTGATGTTGAAATAATTGACTTGAGATAATATTATCTAATTAACATAATTTCTCCTACTTCTTTTCTAACCCGTCCTAACTCATCTGTTATAATAACAACCCAATTATATACTCCATCTTGAGAGCCTTCTCCGCTCCAATTATCACTAACATCTTCTGTAAAAAAAACTTCTTCCCCCCAACGATTATATATTATAAATTGATAATTCATATATTTATTCATTCTTAAACCCTTAGGACCAAAAAGATCATTTTCACCATCATTATTAGGAGTGAAGGTATTTGGAATATATAAAATATAATCATAATATACCATAACTTTATGCACTACAGAATCTACACATTGATTAATATCTGATACAGTTAGTAAAACATCATAAGCACCTGGATTATCAAATTCATGAGTAGGATTGTCTAATAATGATATAGTAGAATCTCCAAAATCCCAAAATGAAGAAATTAAGTCTACCGATGTATTAATAAAATTTACATTCGGATTAAGAATTGATATCTCCGTAGGATGAAATGTAAAACTAGCAACAGGATTATTAAAAATAGTAAATGTTTTATTTACAGTATCCGAACAACCCAGATCAGAAATAATTAAAAGTTCTGTAGAATAAGTTCCTGCGGTATTATAAAACTGAATCACAGTATCCCCACTTCTTATCTTATTATCAAAATACCAAATTAATGTTGAATTAGCACCAGAATTAACAGCAGAAGTATTAATAAATTGTATAGGCGTATTAACACAATAATCTCCTACTATAAAATAATCAGCCAAAGGCTTTGGTTCAACATTAATATATATAGAATTAGAGGTGTTTGAACATCCATTACTATCTATAACTGTTGTAAAGAAAAAGCCTGATGTATCTGCATATATAAAAGGAGTAGATAATCCATTATTCCAGATATTATAAGTAAAATCATTTTCCAACTTAATTTGCACACTATCCCCTTCACAGAAAGAAGAAGACCCTAATACTGAAATATTAGCCTCTGGCAAATCATGAACATGAATTAATATACTATCATAACCTACACAGCCATTTAAATCTATCTCTTCAACTAATAGCTGAACAACACCGGAATTGTTAAGGTCAAGTGTGATGTGTTCAGTTCCATTACCAGAGCTAATATTAGCGATTAAAGGATTCTGTATCTGCCAATTATAAACTGATCCATTTGTAAATGGGACAGAGAAATTATGAATATCTCCCTTGCAAAGGTTAATAGTACTCTGACTCTTTAATTGAAGAGTTAATAAGAAAAATGATATTAGGAATATATAGGATCTCATATCTTACCAATGATTAATTGGCCCAGTATTAGGTGTTGTATAAATTTCTAAAGTTACAGGAAAAGAGGAACTCTGACAACCATTTAATGTCTCTGTAACATAATATGTATAAATCCCTGGATTTGTTTGTCCAGTATTAAACGGATTTGTTGAAGAAACTAAATTACTTAATGATATATCATCATACCAATTAAAAGTTGAGCCTGATCCAGTAGCTGTTAAGAAAGGTATACTTCCTCCAAAACAAGCATTCTCATTAGAAACAGAAGGCGCTAAAGGAGTAGCATTAATTGTTAATGTGACAGGTGTTGCAACACTTTCACAACCATTAACATTATTTTCTGTAACATAATAAGTATAGACACCAACTGCTGTGTTTGATGTAGAAAAACTATTACCTGTACCTACATTATTTGTTAAAGCAGCATCAGAATACCAAGTTAGATTAGAACCTGTAGCAGTTAAAGGAGGTATAACTGAACCCTCACAAGCAATCTCATCGATAGCAGATGGGGCACTTGCTGAATTATATATCTCTAAAGTAACAGAAACTGAAGGCCCTTCACAACCGTTCAATGTCTCCGTTACATAATAAGTATAAATTCCAACTGTAGTATTCGGAGAGTAAAATGTATTCCCAGAACCTACATGATTTGTAAGTCCCGCATCAGAATACCAATTAACATTTGCACCAATAGCAGTTAAAGGAGGTATTGTTGACCCAAAACATGCTGTTTGCGATGTTGCAATAGTAGCTGTAGGTAATGGCAATACTGTTACATCAACAGTAACTGGATTACCTTGACAACCATACATGTCTGTTTCAATAACACTTACTGTATAAGTACCTGGTGTTACACCCCAATCAATAGTTATATTATCAGTTGTAGTACCTGCATTCAAAGTTCCTCCACCAGTTAGTGACCATTGATAAGTAGATCCCGATGAAGGTGGATTAATTAAATATGGTTCAGCAATTGATCCAGCACATACCGTTTGTGTGGGTGATGTGTTCGTTTGAGCAATTAAATAATTGCTGTTTAAGAATATAGCTAATACAGCTAATATTCTTAAAGTAGTGTTTGTTGTTTTCATGACCTTAACATTTTAATTATTAATTATGACTTATTAAAGGTGTACTAATTAAATTAATCGGCACACTTATTATAGGAGACCAGGGGCTCACAGTACAACCCCAATCTTCTCTTACTCTTACTCTAAACTGAGTGTTATTAAGTATATTAGTATAAAACTCTATATTATTTGTTCCCCAACCTCCTCCATTTGTTGTAATTATATTCTGCCATCCAGATCCACTATTATACTGAAATCTATATCTATTAACAGGTATAGAAGATGTTGCAGTAAGCTGAATATCATCACCAACACAAGCAGGATTAGGTAAAGCAGATAATGTAACATTAGGAACTGGATTCACAATAATTGTAATAGAATCACTGGCAACACACCCATTAGTATCTGTTAAATTAACAGTAAAAATGGTTGTAGTATTAAATCCAGAAGAAAAAACAGGATTTGAAATATTTGGATCTATAAAGCTGCTAGCAGGTGTCCAATGATAATTTCCTGAAAAACTTGAAGCAGCAGAAATCGGGTTTGGTGTGCCTCCATGACAAATTATCTGATCAGATCCAGCAGAAACAAAAATATTAGAGGAATTAGTATTAATAATAGCTGTATCGTTAGTAATACAGCCATTTTGATCAGTTATAACTACAGTATATACACCAGAAGATAAATTACTAATACTATCTAGCGTTGATCCTGTTGACCATACATAATTAAGTGATAAATTAGGATTATTCAGAATCACTGTATAATCCTCAGTTGCTCCAAACCATGGTGTTGCATTTAGAACATTAGGGTCTGCA
>CAJWCP010000009.1 GCA_913031595.1 uncultured Flavobacteriales bacterium
ATCTATGGTAGCGTTAGAATCATAGTTATCTGCCGTAGGGTCAATACATCCTGAACAAGAAGAGTTCCAGTATGGGTCTCCAGTTGCTCCTGGCAGTACTACCATTTCCTGTGAAGGATTGTAATCCAATCCAGGAACTAAAGCATTTGCATCATCTACAAATGTTGCTACATGAACAATAAAATTATAAATATATGCTTGATTACATGTGCCACATGAATCAACTACTGCTGTACCGTTAATCACTCCAGCACAATCTGTAGTATATGTACATGAACCATCATCTATGGTAGCGTTAGAATCATAGTTATCTGCCGTAGGGTCAATACATCCTGAAACTGCTACTGCAGTGTCGTTACAAGATGAAACTACACCATTTAATGTTAAAGCATCAAATTCTACATCTCCACTAGAGAATTGGAATTTAACTGCTCTATCAAAACTAACAGCAGCTACAGTAACAGTATTTGTACCAAGTGTCAATGCTTGTGCATTTCCATTGAACCAATTACCATTAGCTACAGTTTTAACTACTCTATAGTTTGCTCCACCAGCTGGTAACGAAGTTACATTCATTGTGAATGTTTGAGCTGCTTGACTAGCTGCTCCATCCGCAATAGTTGTCGCTACAAGCACGTGAGTCCAAGTTGCATTAGGACCAGGAACAAAATCATCACAATCACTTATTAATGATGGAGATGATGATGATGGATAAGTACATGAGCCGTCATCTATGGTAGCGCTAGCATCATAGTTGTCAGCTGTTGGATCTGTACAACCCGCACATGAAGTGTATTCACATGAACCATCATCAGCATTTGCTGTTGGATCATAGTTACAAGCTCCTGGATCTGTACAACCTGCATAAACACAAGAACCATCGTCAGTATTTGCACCGGCGAAGTAATTGTCTGCTGCTGGATCTGTACAACCATATAAGATTGCAATACATGAACCATCATCACATGTAGCTAGTGAATCATAGTTGAATGCTGCTGGATCTGTACAACCGTATGAACAATATACACAAGAACCATCATCAATAGTCATATTTGAATCATAATTTAAAGCCAAAGTATCTGTACATCCAGCATATACACAAGAACCATCATCAACATTAGCTGTTGAATCATAATTATATGCTAACACATCCGTACATCCAGGGTACAGGCACGAGCCATCATCAGTATTAGCCCCAGGATAATGATTTATAGCTAATGGATCTGTACAACCATAAAAGACAGGAATACATGACTCATCATCAACCGTAGCATTTGGATTATAATTAAACGCTGTAGAATCTGTACAACCCAAAATAACAGGATAAACACAACTACTATCATCCGTATTAGCTAACGGATCAAAATTAAGAGCAGTCGAATCAGTACAACCTAGAACAGCAGGATAAACACAGCTACCATCATCAGTATTAGCTAATGAATCAAAATTTAATGCTAAGGAATCCAAACAACCATAGATTAAATAAAAACAACTACCATCATCAACATTTGCTACACTATCATAATTATTTGCTAGAGTATCTGTGCATCCAAGATAAATACAAGAACCATTATCAATAGTCGCATTTGGATCATAATTATCAGCACTTAAATCTGTACAGCCAGCATATATACAAGAACCATCATCATTATTTGCATTCACATCATAATTAATAGCCGAAGTATCTGTACAACCATCATACAAACAAGAACCATTATCAGTATTAGCTAACATATCATAATTTGAGGCTAATGAGTCTGTACAGCCTAGTAGCACCGCTATACAGCTACTATCTGAAGTATTAGCTAATGAATCATAATTAAAAGCTGTAGAATCCATACAACCATAAACTACATAAACACAAGAACCATCATCAAAAACAGCGCTTGGATCATAATTTAAAGCTAGTGGATCTGTACAGCCTGCATAAATACAAGAACCATCATCAATATTAGCTCCAGGATAATAATTTAAAGCTAATGGATCTGTACAGCCATAAAATACAGGAATACACGATCCATCATCAACATTAGCTGCAGGATTATAATTAAATGCTGAAGGATCTGTACATCCTAAAATAACAGGATACGTGCAACTACCATCATCAGTATTAGCTAAAGGGTCAAAATTTAATGCTGCAGTATCTGTACAGCCATAAATAGGCGCACTATATTGCCAAGCAACATCTAATAAATAATCAATAGAATCATTACAAGACATACATGAATATGATGTAGGAAATGTAAGTAGCCAATAAGTACCAGCTGGTAATGTTTGCTGAATATTAATACTGTCACATGCATAAGCAAAAACCGAATCAATAATATTTGTATTCCCACACCCTCCATTAGCTTCCATTAGAATAACATTATAAGGAGTCTCAGAAATAGATGACAATGAAAAATCAACGCTACCATTAACAATAAATTCATACCAGTCAGTATCTCTAACATTATTTTCTGACCAGAAAGAACCATGAATAATATTGCCATTAGTTAAAGAAGTATGTAAAACAGTAGGAGAAACAGTCGTGTAATCTACATACGCATTACCATCTGTACCTCCTGAAGTAAGCACAGAGAAAGTGCCAGCAGTAGTAAATGAAGGAAGAACATAAGAACCTATAAAATCATTAGCTCCAAAAACATTTAAAAAAGATCCTGCATCATCATCCCCGACAAGAAAATCATAATTAAAGTTCTGACCAGCAACATAAGGAGAGGTGTATAATCCGTAAGTAGGAACTTCTAAGGCAGGGGTATTATTATTAGCATACATAGAGAAGCTAAGAGGCTGAGCATTCACAGGATTCAACGTCACATCATCGTATAAATTTCCAGATGTTGTAAATGAATTAGCATACCATGTGTCAAGATAATAATCAGAATAATAAAAGAATTGATTATTCTTTCTCATATAAACATATAAATCAGGTGTGTCACCAATATCCCAATAATTATTAGTAAAAGGTATAGGAACAGTTACACCTCCAAATGCCCATATATCTGTAACGCCAGTAATTGTAAAATTAGAAATACTCCAATGGTCATCACAACCATGATTAGAATCAACACCACAAGGCTCTCCTTCCGGTATTACACCAGAAGGAATTGTAATTTGACAATTAGGCACACATAAGCCTATACCACAATGCTCATAAGAATACCCAAAAGCACCACCACTAGCAACAGAAACTCCATCATAAGTCACATTATAAGACCCATTTCCCCAACCACAACAAATACCATCTCCATACGAATCAAGCATAGTAAAAGTATAACAATGAGTATCTGGAACACATAATATCCATGTAAATGTCGTATTTGCATCATTTGTAGTTAAAGGAACATTAGTCCATCCCCCTCCAAATTGATCCATTAAAAACCAAGACGTCTCAGTAGGATAATCATCAGTAGAAACTGTAATAATAATTTCAGTTTCTCCACTATTGCAATTTAAAACCGGAGGACAATAACCAATACCTGATGTTGTTTCAGAAGATAAAAAAGAAGCTCCAGAAGCCACCGTATCTCCTGAATAAGCTACTGTATAAGAACCATTACCATACACACAACATAAACCATCTCCATAAGAATCATACACTGTAAATTGATAACAGTTTGTATCAGGCACACAAAGCGTCCAACTATATGTATGATTAGGAAGTGTTAAACTAGGACTATATAAAAAATTACCATTCTGATCTACTAATGTAAAAGAAGTTTCTAAAGGAAAACTATCAGTAGTAAGAGTAATAACCATCTCCTGCTCATTAGCTGGACAAGAAGGAGGAGATGATGTGCAATTTCCAATATCAAATGTTGTTTCACTAGACCCAAAAGACCCTCCACTAGCTACAGTAATTCCAGCATATGTTACATTATAGAATCCTGAGCCAGAACTACAACAAATACCATCCCCATATGTATCATAAATCTTAAAACTATAGCAATTTGTATCTGGAACACAAAAAGTATCTACGTATAATGAATTAGTTAAATTTAAATCACCCGGAGAAATATAAAAACCTGTTCCATTTTGATCTACTAACTGCCAAGAGGTTTCCAAAGGAAAATTATCTGTCTGAATACTTACTACTATTTGAGCCTCATTTGGACCACATTGAGAATATAATCTAATCTGTAAGAAAAGAACTAATGATAATAATATTAAAAAGCTTCTACTCATCATTCTTATTCCTAATACTATACTTTGATAATTTAACAGGTTTTTTAGGTTTTCTTTTCTGTTGAGTAATCAAATTACTTTCTTGAATTATTCCAGAATTAATAAAGACAGTTGGCGTAATCTTAGTCAACTTCTTAGTGTTTACCTCTTTAGCGAGAGAAACACCTTTCTTTAATCTATATCTATTTGATTCTTTCTCTAATAATTGAGACTGGGCCTGCATCAGAAAAAAAGAAAAACAAAAAACAACAATAAATAGTCTTTTTATCATAAAACAAAATTTTCCTCAAATTTACAAAAATGTTAAGAGAGGCGAATTAAAAAGCTTATATTTGTAATAAACCAAGAAAATTACAAGAAAATGAAAAAAATAATATTCTTATCAATACTAGTATTTTTAGCCTATCTTTTTTATCCAAACGTTATAAATAGTAGTTCCTCAGGTTCTCCTGGAGGAAAAACAGGATCACCTACTGATGGAGCAAGCTGCAACGCATGTCATTATGCAGGAAACGGCAACCAAAATAATATATCTATAACATCCAATATTCCTTCAGATGGATATACACCTAATGAGATATATAGCATTACCGCAACAATAAATCAATCAGGAACAAATAAGTTTGGATTTGAGATAACTAGTGAAGAGGGAAATTTGGGATCTTCTAAAGCAGGAACTTTTATTATAACAAATAGTAATGAAACAAAACTTGTAAATAACAATACAGCCGTAACGCATAAATCTAGCGGAAATACAGGAATAAATAATACTAAAAGCTGGACCTTTGACTGGCAAGCCCCTAATGCTGGAATCGGTAATATTATATTTTACGCAGCATTCCTTGGAACAAATGAGGACGGGACAAATAGTGGAGATATGCTTTACACAAAGCAAATAAACTTTGAAGAAAGTAATACTAATTCTACAAATAACATGAAAGAAGAAGAAATAGTATTTAATTCTATAAATAAATTAGTAGAAACAAATCAAATCGCTAATATTAAAGTATATACAATAAATGGAAGTTTAATCACAGAATCAAAAAACACAAACTCAATATCTTTAAAAAATTTAAAACCTGGAATCTATTTAATTAACGCCACCAACTTAAAAGGCAAACAAAAAATAAAGAAAATCAACATCAACTAAAGTTAAGTAAAAGACGTTTATTTATACAATTATCCAAAAAATAATAAATTATTATACTTAATTATATATATATAAAATTTAACTTTAGAAGAATTTTATAAATTACTGAAAAATAAATGTTTAAAAAAAATAAATGACATAATGTCATGCCTTTTTTATAAGTAAAAATAGCCAAAAAAACATAATAATCTATTTTGTAAGTTTGCAAGATGAGAATTGATATCATTACAATATTTCCAGATTTTTTTAAACACATCTTCAACTACTCAATACTTAAAAGAGCACAGGAAGAAGAAAAAATAACATTAGCAATTCACAATATAAGAGATTACTCTACAAACAAACAAAAAAGCATAGATGACTACCAGTTTGGAGGAGGCGCAGGAATGGTAATAAAAATAGAACCTATTGATATACTAATAAGTAAATTAAAAAAAGATAGAGAATATGATGAGATAATCTACCTTTCTCCTGATGGAGAGACATTAAACCAAAACATATGCAATCATCTATCAATGCATGAAAATATAATCCTACTATGCGGACACTACAAAGGAATAGATGAAAGAATAAAAGAACTACATATTACAAAAGAAATAAGTATTGGAGACTATGTCTTAACAGGAGGAGAAATGCCAGCAGCAATTCTAACAGATGCTATTACTAGATTAATACCAGGAGTAATCAATGATGAGACTTCCGCCTTAACCGACTCATTTCAAGACAATTTATTAGCCCCACCTATTTACACTAGACCAGCCAACTATAAAGGATTAACAGTTCCTGACATACTACTATCAGGAAACGAAAAACTCATCAGCCAATGGAGAGAAGAGCAGTCATTCAAAAAAACACAAAAAAGAAGACCTGATCTGTTAAAATAAAAATCTTAGATACAGATCAGATAAATAAAATATTTATTGTAATATTGCAGACCTATTTTGGAAAAATAAATACAATGGATATTACTAAGACTATAGCAGATCAATTAACCGAAGCTAAAGAGCTGCCTGCTTTCAAAGCAGGAGATAATATTACAGTTTATTATACAATTAAAGAAGGAAGTAAACAAAGAACCCAATTCTTTAAAGGGGATGTTATACAAAGAAAAGGAAGTGGAGCAACAGAAACATTTACAATTAGAAAGATATCACACTCTATATCAGTAGAGAGAATATTTCCTGTTAACTCTCCGTTAATTGAAAAAATTGAAGTAAATAAAAAAGGAAAAGTAAGAAGAGCGAGGATTTACTATCTAAGAGGATTAACTGGTAAAAAAGCAAGAATTAAAGAAGTAAAATAATTCAAACAATATTTAAAAAACCTGCTTAAAAGCAGGTTTTTTATTTACTCATCTAAAATCTTGAACTCTGTACGTCTATTTTGAGATCTTCCAGCTTCCGTACTATTATCAGCAATAGGATAACCCTCTCCAAAACCATTAAAAGAAATTCTAGAGGAAGGAACACCATAAGACAATAGTAACTTACAAACCGCCTCTGCTCTTCTCTCTGAAAGAATCTGATTGTCAATTGCAGAACCTACATTATCAGTAAATCCATTAATCTCGATAATCAAGTTTTCATTAAGCAACAAATAATCCGCAAACTCTTCAAGAACCTGAGAAACTACTGAATTAATAGCAAAAGAATTAGTCGAGAAATAAACATTATCTAAATTAAACGATTTACCTGCTTCTAAACTCTGTAATTCTAAGTCTAAAGTAGACGGAGCACTAAACATCGTATCCTTAGAACTAATATATTCAGATGTAAAAACAAATCCCTCCTTTTTTACTACAAGCAACACATCATCATTCTTAGCTAATGATAATGCAGTCACATAACGACCCTGAACAGCATCTACAGTAACCACTTCCTGCGTTCTTATATTCTTAAATTCAAGCTGCACATTATCAATAAGATTACCATCCTTATTCAATAAATCTCCTTTTAAAAAAAGAACCCTGCCAGGAGAAGCCTCTTCATATAACGGAAAAGTATAAATATCCCATCCACCAACACCTTTAAGCTGATTAGACGCAAAATATGCTTTTTCCCCATCCGTACTAACAAATAATGAAATCTCATCAAATACAGTATTAATAGGAGAGCCTATATTAATTGGCTCTTGCCAATTTCCTAAACTATCTTTCCTGCTATAAAAAATATCAAAGCCACCAATTGAAGGAAAACTATTAGAAGAAAAAAACAAAGTTTTACCATCAGCATGTAAAAAAGGTGATTTTTCATAATCACTACTATTAATAACAGGACCTAAGTTCTTTGGCTCCTCCCAACGTCCATTTACAAAGTTTATTTCATACAAATCCATATTTCCATAACCTCCTGCCCGATCACTAGAAAAAATAATTGTATTGCCGTCTGCAGAAACAGAAGGTTGAGATTCCCATGTTGAATCCTGAGAAATCTTTTTAGAAAAAGACTGAACATCTGACCAACCTTCTTCCGTCTTATAAACATAATAAATATCACAGTTATTATAACCTGATCTATTTCTTTTACATTTTGTATAGTACAAAACATTATTATTAATTGAAACGCTTGCCCCTCCTTCATTACTCTCCTGATTAAAAGGAAAAGACATAGCTTCACCTACTAAAAAATCACCACTTTTTTTCTGACTACAAACAAACTCCTCAATATAAGTAGGAACCAACATATCAAGACCCTTCTTAAGAAATCTTCTAGTAAAAAAGAAATAATCCTGATCTGGAGAAAGAATAGGCAAATACTCATCTGACTTTGTTGAAACCCCTTCTACAATAACAGGATTAAATGGCACAGGGTTCTCTAAAATTTCAGCAATAACTTTTGCCTTACTTAGGTAATTAGCCGCCTTAGAATAATACGGTTCTGCAACAATAAAATCTATACTTTTCTGCAAATACACACGAGCAGAAATATAATCTTTTCTAGAGAAAGCTATCTCTCCTAAAAAATAGTAAACCTTAGGAAAGTTATCTGGACAAATAGAAATCGTATACAAACCAAATTTTTCTGCACTTAAATCATTATCCTGCAACCAAGCTATTTCTGTTTTTAAAGCAGAATAAACAACAGCATCATCTTGGCCATTCAGCAAATCTAATGCATTATAAAAATTTCCCTTAGAGATACTCCTATTTATTTTCTTAACAATCTTTGCTTGCTTCTTATCAGGAACACAATCTTGAGCCCAAACCCAACCAGACTGAACATATAAAAAAAAGAATATAAGAACAAAGACTCTCAATATGTAATCATTAATTATTTTCTGAAATTAAATTTAACTGATCTTCACTAGAAGCTACCACTGTAGCAACTGTAGCATCTCCAGTAACATTAACAACTGTTCTTAGCATGTCAAGTATTCTATCGACAGCAAAAATCAAAGCGATTCCCTCAGGATCAATACCAATAGCAGAAAGAACAATAACTAACATAACCATCCCAGCTCCAGGTACAGCAGCAGCACCAATAGAAGCTAAAGTAGCAGTAAGCACAATAGTAAGTTGAGCTGATAAACTAAGATCGTAACCAAAAGCCTGAGAAATAAAGACTGCAGCTACAGCCTGATATAAAGACGTGCCATCCATATTTATAGTGGCTCCTAAAGGCAAAACAAATGAAGAAACCTCTTCTGAAACACCTAAATGCTCTTCACACCTTTCCATAGTAACTGGCAAGGTTGCGGCAGAAGAAGAAGTAGAAAAAGCTAACATTTGAGCTGGAGAAATTGCTCTAAAAAAATCAAAATATTTAACCTTAGTGAAAAACTTTAAAATAATAGGATATATCAATAGAATCATTAATAATAAACCGATAACAACAGTTAAAGAGTACATTCCAAGAGCAAGAAAAAGATCTGAACTACCTCCAAAATCAACAATCAAACCTCCTAAGAGCGCAAAAACCCCATAAGGAGCCATCAACATAATAAGATCTACTATAACTAAAATAATATCATTTACACCGTCAAAGAAACCTTTCACATACAGAGTTTTCTCTTTGGGTAATATAACCATTGCAATTCCAAACAAAATTGCAAAGAAAATTACCTGTAACATATTCTTATTACTTCCAGCTGACTCTATAATATTGCTCGGAACAATATCCACTAAAAATTGTAAAGGACCTTCTTCTTTAACATTATTAGCAGCAGATATCTTTTCTCCAGCTTTAGAAGCATAAGCTTCTTTTAGTTCTATTCTTTTTTCTTCAGAAAATGTCTTTCCTGGTTGCACACTATTAACAAGAAAAAGACCAATAGTAACAGCTAAAACAGTAGAAAACAAATAAAAGATAATTGTTTTACCTCCTATTCTCGACAACCTTGCTATATCGGACAAAGAAGCTACACCTTTTATAAGAGATGCGAAAACTAGAGGAACAGCTATCAACTTTAATAAATTTACAAATATCACACCCCAAGGCTTGATCCATGCATTGGTAAAATCTACCAAACCTAATTTATTAGCAATAAGACCATAAACCACACCTAATATCATACCAATTATTATTTTCCAATGCAATGCTAGCTTTTTCATGTTATTTTTAATTAATAAATTAAAGGTTTTCGGTTTCTTTAATCTGCTTTATAGTTGCATCACTAAACTTATTAACTTCTGTAAGGAATTTACGAGGATTCCATTCTGGAAAATCATCCCACACTCTCAGTGTTAAACATAGAAGATCACCAGGATAGTCACCCCAATTTTTAGATGGGGACCATTTAATGTTGTCTACAATTCCATTATCAAGCAACCATTTATTAAACTCATAACTACTCTCATTAGAAGTATTACTCATGATAAAATAATTCAAGTCTTTATCACTTAATAATAATAATTTAGTAATTAAAGCCTTATACTTGTAAATCGTATTTATGTGTAGCTCCCAATATTCCTTACTAGAAAAGCTTCTGACTCCATCCTGCTGAGATATATCATACGCTAAATGTGAATTTACTTGTCTAATAAAATACTCTCCATAAATATTTAATGCAGAATAGCCAAGCTGTGGATTTGAAGCAAATAATTTCCTCCATCCAAAACGATATTCATCAGGAGTGTAATCACCAGCCGCTCCAAACAATCCAGTCTTAGCATCAATATATGCATGTATATTTATGTAACATAAATTATCTAATGAAAGATATGTATGAGAATTAACACCGCCTGATGTTATTCTATCTACCATAAAATCAATTTGTTTTCTATTATAAAGATCGGTCACACTAACTGACGCTCCTAATGTAATTACAACTGAAAATAGAATAATAATTGTTTTTTTCATTCTCATTTTACAACAAATTTAATATTAATACATAAAATATTATACTTTATTCAATCTACTTCTTAAATAATGATCAACTAGAGTAAGTGATAACATGCTCTCTACAATAGGAACTGCTCTTGGCACTACACAAGCATCATGCCTTCCCTTCCCTTCTAAATTTATTCTAGAACCGTCAATATTGATCGTTTCCTGAGCTTTCATCAATGTTGCTACAGGCTTAAAAACAACCTCACAATAAATATCATTACCATTACTAATACCTCCTTGTATACCTCCAGAATAATTTGTTTTAGTAGTCCCTTTTGTATCTAAAATAACATCATTAACCTGACTTCCTCTACTTTTAACAATATCTAACCCTTCAAAACCATACTTAAAAGCATGCACAGCATTAATACTAAGCATAGCTTTACCTATATCTGCATGTAATTTATCAAATACCGGCTCCCCCCAACCAACCGGCACACCTTCAACAACAGCTATTATTTCTCCTCCCACTGTATCACCATCATTTTTTATTTTCTCTATCTCCTTTATCATCCTGTTTGCACAATTATTGTCTGGACACCTTACAATACTATTATCAATAAGTCTTAAATCTAATTCTTTATAGGACTTATTTAAACTAATATTGCCTATTCTACTAACATAAGCACTAACTTTAATATTTATATTAGCTAATATTTGTTGTGCTATAGACCCTGCCACTACCCTGCAGGCTGTTTCTCTTGCAGAAGACCTTCCTCCTCCTCGATAATCTCTAATACCATATTTAGTATAATAAGTGAAATCAGCATGTGATGGGCGAAAAGCATCTTTTATATGAGAATAATCTTTGCTTTCCTGATTATGATTATTAATAATAAAACCTATAGGAGTACCAATGGTTTCACCTTCAAAGATACCAGAAAGAAATTTAACTTTATCAGATTCGTTTCTTTGTGTAGTAATTTCAGATTGTCCTGGTCTTCTTCTATCTAAGTTTTTTTGAATATTCTCAATATCTATTTTTAAACCTGCAGGACAACCATCAATAATCCCTCCAATCGCTTCACCATGAGACTCCCCAAAACTAGTTAATCTAAAAACCTTACCTAAAGTATTTCCCATAACAGCAAATATACAATAATGATTGATGTGATTTTTGTATTTTTACACAATCAATTTTATGGTATGAAAACTGTCATTAAAAATATCGCAGAACTTATACAAACCGAAAAGAATCCAAAACAATGGGTCGCTGGCAAAGAAATGTCAAAATTAAATACTATAAAAGATGCTTTTCTTGAAATCACAAATGGGTTAATCTCAGATTTCGGAAGCATGGAGCAATGGAAAGGAATTGAAGACTGGAACAATACAGAGATAATTGATGCAGAAGGAGGCATGGTTTTCCCTACATATTGTGATAGCCATACCCATCTAGTATTTGCAGAAAGTCGAGAAACAGAGTTTATAGACAGAATTAATGGAGCTACTTATGAAGAAATCGCGAAAAAAGGAGGAGGAATCCTTAATTCTGCTAAGAAATTACAAAATACTGATGAAGACAAACTCTTCAATGACGCTCTTTCTCGTATAAATAAATTAACTCATCTAGGAACCGGCGCAATAGAAATTAAAAGCGGTTATGGACTTACTATAGATTCAGAACTAAAAATACTAAGAGTAATAAAACGACTAAAAGAAAACACAAATATAAAAATCAAATCTACATTACTAGCAGCACACGCACTACCAGAAGAATTTAGCAACAATAAAGCAAAATATATAGATTTAATAATTAAAGAAATATTACCAAAATCAGTAGAAGAAAATTTAATTGATTATATCGATATATTCTGTGAAAAAGGTTATTTTGATGTTGATGACACAAAAAGACTATTAAAAGCTGCAAATAAATTTAATATCAAGGGAAAAACACATGTTAATCAATTTAATGCTATAGGAGGGGTTAAAGCATCTGTTGATTTAGGATCTTTATCTGTTGACCATCTAGAAGAAATGAAAGAAGAAGATTTTCAAGCATTAACAAATTCTAAATGTATACCTACTATCTTACCTAGCTGTTCTTTTTTCCTAGGCATTACCTATAGCCCTGCACGAGAAATGATTAAAAGAGGTCTAGCTGTTGCTCTTGCCTCAGATTATAATCCAGGCTCCTCTCCTAGTGGAAATATGAATTTCGTAGCATCCCTAGCATGTATAAAATTAAAAATGACCCCTGAAGAAGTTATCAATGCTACAACGATTAATACAGCATATGCCATGGGAGTAGAAAAAGAATTAGGCAGCATATGTATCGGAAAGAAAGCAAACTTATTTATTACTGAACCAATACCTTCATACAGCTACTTACCGTATAACTTTGGAGAAAACATTATTAAGAAAGTGATAATTAATGGTATTATCCAATAAAAAAGCCCCTAAAAAAGGGGCTAATTTATTAGAATTTATCTCCAACTATTTATCACGTAACATATAATAATAGTGCGTTTTAATATTACCTACCTGCTCAACAGTAGCGCTATGAAAATTCCATCCTCTAGATGCAGCCGTATTTACCACATCTGCAAGACTCTTAAAATTACGAGATTGTTTATTTAGCTCTATAGATTCTGGTGATTTAATTGGACCAAGATCAAATTCTACTATAAGCTTTGTATTTGATTTCATAAGTGTTTTTAACTGTGCATCTGGAGATAGTACCGCCCCAGGACCTTCACTTCTTTCCTGATCAATTGACACTTGATACGCAGTAATAATCATAAAATCATAGGTCGCATTAGTAGTCTGATTTTTACTCTTTTTTCCTCTTTTCTGAGCCATCGTAAAGAAAGGAATTATAGCTACCAATGTTAATAATATCAACTTTTTCATTTTTCTTACTTTTTTATATTTAACAAATATTAACCATATTATCTAACGAAATAAATAGACAAATATTATTGCCCTCCTAAGATAATAGGTAAATCACCATCTCCATTACCTATAACTATAACCTTAGAGTTTGGAGATTTTGAAATTTCTTGTGTTGCCTCTACACCTTTCCATTTAAGTAATTGCGGAGTGATAGTCTGATTGACAATTCTTTGAAATTTGGCTATACCTTTTGCCTCTATCTCTTTTCTTTCTGCTTCTTTTTTAGCCTTATCTATCTTAAACTCATATTCTAGAGCTTCCTGCTCTTGCTTTAATTTTTGTTCAATAGCTGCCCTTAAAGTTTGAGGTAAAGTCACATCTCTAATTAAGATAGCATCAAGTGTTAAATATTTTGATGCAATCTTATTTCTTGTTAATTCTTCTATCTCATCTTCAATAGCTTCTCTTTTTGTTGAATACAATTCTTCTGGTAAATAATTTCCGATCACCTCTCTTGTTACTGACCGAATCTCTGGCTTAATAATTCTTTCCAAATAATTCCTACCAATTTCATCATGTAAATAGCCTATCTTTTCATGAACAGGATTATATCTAAAAGACAGATCAATCTGTATTGATAAACCATTTTGTGATAACACCTCCATCTTTTCAAAAGTTTCATGAATCTTTACATCATAAACATGCAAAGTATTCCAAGGAGCAATTACATGAAAGCCTTGACCATAAATTGTTTCTTTATCTAATCCTCCACCAAATTTCCTAAAAATAATCCCTTTTTCTCCCGGCTCAACAGTATAAAACATGCTGGAGCCAAATAAAACTAAGAAGATAAGACCCACAATACCCATTACTAATACTTTTGGTAATCCTTGATTTTCCATAATTTCTGTTTTTTTTATTTATTACTTAATTATTTTAAAAATAGAAAAGACTAAACTAATCCATTATATTTTCTAATAAACCACTCAAAGAAAATTAACAAGAGCAAACTTAATAAAATCCAAGGGATATTAATTAATCCAAGTATTTTTTCTTTCAGAAATATTTTTTTATGATAATTATCTTGACTATTTATTTTAGACACCAACTGGTCAATATTAGCAATGTCAAAAACCTGACCACCACTTCTTTCAGCTAAAGACAATAATAATTTATGATCTGCAACTGTATATAACTGCTCTAATTGTATTGGTTGCACTTCAAAAAATCCTTCCTTCTTAAATGAAGAGCCTTTAACCTTTGTCATAAAATAATATTTACCAATATCTAACACTCCAATATCTAAAAAATATCTATTATTATACTTAGAGAAATCAAATCTATATTGATCTCCCTCTTGATTAGTAATATTCATTTGAATATCTTTATTTGTAACCATCTCAAAACTCTCATTAAATAACACTGCATCAAAACAAACATTATCTCCTTCTATAATTTGATTTTCATAATCTAATCTAAACCTATTTTTATCTTCTTGAATTAATAAGTATTGTGTGATTTTTCCAAATAACTCATCTAAAATATCATTTGTTTGACTATCTAAATAATCATATATTCTCCATTTCCAAAATCCTTGAGCAGTAATATAACCAATCCTTCTGTCATTATAATCAGAAAAAAACATAATTGGCCGATCCGTAATATATTCGCCTATTTTCTGGTATAAAACTAATTCACAATCATCTGACAAAGTATAACGACCTGAAAAAACATCTAAAGGAGGTGCCTGACTAATAAAATCTAAAAAATCTGAAGACAAAGTAAATTTAGTAAAGTTATTATTAAACGCAGGCGCAACTTTTTCTATACCTTCATGCATACTAAACTTAATGTTTGGAAATAATTCACTATCAATATCTCTAGCAGATAATTGAAATACAAGTAAAGAAGCTGATGAGCTAGACAACTTCTTAATAATTTCTTTTTCTTTTTCATCATAAACTCCAAATAACACTACTAATTGATAAGAATCTAAATTATCAATAAATTCATCTTCACGATATATATCTAACTTATAATTCTTATTACTTTCTAATACACTCTTATAAGCAGAAAGATCTGGATGGGAAACCCCATTCAATATCAATATATTATATCTAGATTCAACAACATCAACATAAAATGTATAATTATTATTACGGATATTTTCTTCTCCAATAAGTGATGATAATTGAACATCATATTTCTGTAAACCTACATCAGATGCTTCTATTAATATCTTAATTTTTCTATAATCATCATTATCTCTAACTGTTAATTGCTTAGAAAAAAGTTTTTTACCATCGTTTAAAAGTGATAAAGTAATATTCTCATTTATAGCCTCCTGCATAGAAATTGACACTTCAACAGGAAACCTGTTACCTAAGAATGCAATATCATTTTTTTGTATTCTTAAAATTTTAACATCTTTTTTAACATTGGTATCACCTAAAGCAATAGGATAAACAGGATAAGGAATATTATGATAAAGAAGATTTTCTCCCTCATTATACAATCCATCTGTAGCTATAATAAATGCTGAAATATTCCTATTAACAAAACGAGCCTTTATTTCATTAAATAATTTATAGAAATTTGTACTAGTTCCATTATTAATCTCTGAAAAACCTAATTCTACATCAGAGGAAAAAGAAAAAGCATAAACATCAAATTCTGGAAATTCTTCTGAGATTCTAATCAAAAATTGAGAAGTCTTTTCCTTAATAGAGGAAGAAATATCTTGAGCAATAATAACAACTGGATTCTCAGTATTCTCCTCAAAAGATTTTATAAGAGGATTTAACAATAAAAAGCTTATTAGAAAAATGACTATGAAACGCAATAAGAACAATATTCTTAACAATAATTTATTCTTAATAATTTTTTCTTTCTTATAAAGATAATATGCATATAAAAATGCTAAAAGAAAACAAGAAATACTATAAAATATTGGTAAATCAACTGCTAAACTCATCTAATCAAGTTAGCATACCTCCACACACATTAATTACTTGTCCAGTAATATATTTAGACATATCTGATGCTAAAAAAAGTGAAACATTAGCAACATCTTGAGTAGTTCCTCCTCTTTTTAATGGGATCTGCGCACACCAATGACTTACCGTTTCTTCAGGCAATGCTTCAGTCATTTCAGTTTCTATAAATCCCGGAGCAATAGCATTACATCTTATATTACGAGAACCTATCTCTAATGCTATAGATTTTGTAAATCCATTAATCGCAGACTTTGATGCAGAATAATTAGCTTGACCTGCATTACCTTTTAAACCAACAACTGAACTCATATTAATAATAGAACCTTGTCTTTGTTTAAGCATAGGTTTTAAAACAGCTTTAGTTAAATTAAAAACTGACTTCATATTCACATTCATTACATTATCAAAATCATCTTCACTCATTCTCATTAATAACGAATCTCTTGTAATTCCTGCATTATTAACTAAAACATCAATACTACCAAAATTATTCATCACATTATCTATTAATTCATGAGCAGAAGAAAAATCTGAAGCATCAGACTTATAACTTTCAACCTTAGAACCATATGAAAAAAGTTCTTTTTCTAATAGTTTCGCTTCTTTATCTGATGATCGATAAGTAAATACAATATTTGCTCCGTGCTGAGCAAATAAAACTGCTATTCCTTTTCCAATACCTCTAGTTGCCCCTGTAATCAACACTGTTTTTCCTTTTAATAATTCCATTACTATTTATATTTATTAAAAATTAGGATGTTTTATAATATATGTTTAAAAAACTCGCAAGATATCGCAAAGATAAAAAAAAGCCTCACAAATCTGTGAGGCTTTTCACGTTTATAAAATAAGAGATAATAAATTACTTATCCTCTTTTTTGTCGTCCTCTTTCACCTCTTCAAACTCAACATCAGTCACATCATCTTTTTCAGATGAAGAATCCTGATTTTCAGCTCCTTCTGCTGCCTGAGAAGCTTTATACATCTCTTCTGATGCTGCAGTCCAAGCAGCATTAATCTTCTCCATAGCCGCATCAATAGACTCTAAGTTTTTAGACTCATGAGCAGATTTCAACTCTTTCAAAGCTTCTTCAATAGGAGTTTTCTTATCTTCTGATAATTTATCTCCAAATTCTTTCAGCTGCTTCTCCGTTTGAAATATCATAGCATCTCCAGCATTAATCTTATCAGCAGTTTCTTTAGCTTTATTATCTGCATCTGCATTAGCTTCTGCTTCTTGTTTCATCTTACTAATCTCATCATCAGAAAGACCAGAAGATGCTTCAATTTTAATATTCTGTTCTTTACCTGTTGCTTTATCTTTAGCAGAAACATTCAATATACCATTTGCATCAATATCAAAAGTAACTTCAATCTGCGGAACTCCTCTAGGAGCTGGAGGAATATCAGAAAGTTGAAATCTTCCTATTGATTTATTATCTGCAGACATTGGTCTTTCTCCTTGAAGCACATGTATATCAACTGCTGGCTGATTATCAGCAGCAGTTGAAAATACCTCTGATTTTTTTGTTGGAATAGTAGTATTTGACTCTATAAGTTTAGTCATAACTCCACCCATTGTCTCAATACCTAAAGAAAGAGGTGTAACATCTAATAATAATACATCTTTTACATCTCCTGTCAATACTCCTCCCTGAATAGCAGCACCAATTGCAACTACCTCATCAGGATTCACTCCTTTTGAAGGTTGTTTACCAAAATATTGCTCCACAACCTTTTGTATAGCAGGGATTCTAGTTGAACCTCCAACTAAAATAACCTCATCAATATCAGAAGATTTCATTCCTGCATCTTTCATAGCAGCCTTACATGGCTTAATAGTATTTTGAATTAATTCATCTGCTAATTGCTCAAATTGAGCTCTAGTTAAAGTTCTAACTAAATGCTTCGGTCCTGAAGAAGTAGCTGTTACATATGGTAAATTAATTTCTGTCTGAGTAGATGAAGAAAGTTCAACTTTTGCCTTCTCTGCAGCTTCTTTAAGTCTCTGTAAAGCCATTGGATCTTCTCTTAAATCCATCTTTTCATCTTTTTTAAACTCTTCTGCTAACCAATCAATAATCACTTGATCAAAATCGTCTCCTCCAAGATGAGTGTCTCCATTTGTAGACTTAACTTCAAATACACCGTCACCTAACTCTAAAATAGAAATATCAAAAGTACCTCCTCCTAAATCAAAAACAGCAATCGTTTTTTCACTTTCTGTTTTATCCAAACCATAAGCTAGTGCTGCTGCAGTAGGCTCATTAATAATTCTTTTAACAGTTAATCCTGCAATTTCTCCCGCCTCTTTCGTTGCCTGCCTCTGTGCATCATTAAAATATGCAGGTACAGTAACAACAGCCTCAGAAACATTAGTCCCTAAATAATCTTCTGCAGTTTTCTTCATTTTCTGTAATATCATAGCAGAAATCTCTTGAGGAGTATATTTTTTTCCATCAATATCAACCCTAGGAGTATTGTTTGTTCCCTTTACTACTTTATAAGAAACATTCTTGATTTCTTTACTCATAGCAGAAAAGCTTTCTCCCATAAATCGCTTAATAGAAGAAATAGTTTTTTCTGGATTAGTAATTGCCTGACGTTTAGCACTATCTCCTACTTTACGATCTCCTCCTTCTATAAATGCAACAATAGATGGAGTAGTTCTAGCTCCCTCAGCATTTGGGATAACCACTGGTTCATTACCTTCCATTACAGAGACACATGAATTTGTTGTCCCTAAATCAATTCCAATAATTTTACTCATTTTTTTATGTTTTAAATTTTAATATTCTTGTTTATACAATAAGAAAATATCGCAATTATAATGCCAAAAGATTTTTGCTTTAAAAAGCTGACAGAAATACAGGTTAAATAAAAAAAAACAATCTAAAACTGACAGAAAGACAGTTAGTTGAAGTTTCTATCTAATTCTTCTATAAGATATGTCCTTGTCATCTCATGTAGATCTATACCTAAAAGCTGTGTTGTCGATCTAGATGAAAAAAGACCAACTCCATCAAAACCTTCCCCGTCAATAATATTAGTATATGGAGGCCTTTGTTGAACAAGTGAAGTAGAAGGACTATTAAGAGCTATATAATTTGCTAACTCAATACTTCCAACAGTCAGAAAAAGATCAAGTGAAATAAATTCTCTAACAGCATTATTATCATCTATATTATTACGCAAAAAACTAAAAAACTCAGCCCCTTCTAGATTAATTGAATTATCAGAAACCAAAGGTTGTTGCCAAATTAAACTTAATGTGTCTACATTATTCTCTAAATAATTAAACCTAACATCTAATTGATATATCCGACCAGGCGTATATTTATTCCAATCTATTTTTTTAACCTGAAATTTTAAACTATCTGCATAATTAGGATTATAAAAATTAAATTTAAAAGGATTATCAATAGTAATCTCAGAAGGTAAGTTGGTGAAAGTAGAAACTGGAACAAGTGAAGTAACTGAAGTTGCTGTATGACCTGATCTTTTATTTCGAATTAACAAAGAATATAGTTTGTCACTAACAAAAAAAGAAGAATGTGACTCTAACGAAGCATAAACAAAATGATTATCTGATGCAAACAAACCATCTTCTTTCATTATAGTCAAAGTATCTAATTCTATAGAATCAATAATGTCAGTGTTTGGTAACAACTTATATATTTTTACTTCTAATATTGAATCAGGAAAATTAATTGAATCTGAAATACTTCCCATTTGAAACGCATCCCCTGCTCCTAAATAAGCTTTATTAACTCTAATATATTGCCTAGACTGACTCTGATCTAAAAGCCCATAAACAACCATTATCTCTTGCCATTGAGCATTAACGTCAAAGTCTGTTTCACAAGATGAAAAAATCAAGGAAAAAGAGATAAGCATTAAATATATTTTATTCATGTTTGCAAAGTTATCTTTTTATATCATATCATAACGCAATATTTGTAAATTTGCACATATCAGAAAAAAAACAAAACAAAATGAAAAGAATTATCTCAACTATATTATTAGCTATAATATTTATTCATACATCTTCTGCTCAGACAATATCAACAGAAGGCTATACAAACAAAAAAATAAAAGAAGAATTTAATTATGAGTCAAGTAATATATTCAAAACAATAACTACTATAGATAATTATTTTATTATTGACAATGGAGACTATTTACTAAGTAGAAATAATAAAGATAATGAATATGCTATTATAGCAGAAAACTCCTCTGTAACTGATTTCATATTAAAAACCAACATAAGAATTGGCCCTTCATCTAACAAAAAAGCAAGTGTAGGAATCATTTTAAAAGCACAACAAGATGGAAAAGGAGCGATTATAGTTGAAGTTAATAAAAAAGGACATTACAGAATTAAACAATTAAATTTAAATAAATACAACATAATAAGTGGAAATAGACTAAATAATGGATGGATTAAAAATCAAAACATAAATAAACTAGAAAAAGAAAATACTATTGAAATAAGAAGTGAAAAAAATATATATGAACTCTATATTAACGATAATTATATAACCACATTTTTTATCACAGATTACACAAGTGGATCTTGTGGACTGATCATTAATTCAGGAACAAAAGCAAGAATATCATATTACTATGTTAATACAAAAGAAAAAAGTATCAATACAAATGCATTTAACACAAATAATATAAATAAAGATGACAATAAATTAATTGAAGAAATAAATAAAGAAATAAATATTCTTAAAGAAAATAACTCTAAACTTAATCAAATAAATGCTGAACTATTAAATATAAGAAATACAGAAAAAGAAAATAAGACTGAACAACTAGCATTAAAAGAAGATATTAAAAATAAAGAAAATGAAATAGTAATATTAAATACAAATATCACTAAACTTACTACTCAACTTGATAATAGTTTAAAAATAACTGAAAACTTTAAATCCGAAAATATTCAATTAGAAAATAAAATACAAACAACGAATCTTGAAGCAGAAACAAAACTTAAAGAGAAAGAAAAGACAATCATTGATAAAAATAATGAACTAGAATTACTAAAATCAAACATGCAAGACATTAATATTAAACTAGATGAAGTAAATCTTAAATTAGAAGTAAATAAAAAAGCTTTAGCTGAAACCGAAAAAAGTAAAAAAGAGATAATCAAAGAAAATGGAATAATACTCAAGAAATCTGAAACTGAGATTGAAATATTAAATAAAGAAAAAATCAACCTAGAAAATATCAACTCAAAAGCTAATACAAAAATTAAGAAGCTAAATAAAGATATTGAAATATTGAATAAAGAAAAAATCAACCTAGAAAACATCAACTTAAAAGCTAATACAAAAATTAAGAAGTTAAATAAAGACATTGAATTAATCCAGCAACAAATAATAAGTGAAAAGAATTTAAATAGTAAAATCAAAAAAGAATTAAAAAACACTATTAACACACACTCTAAAGAGAAAAATAAACTCAATAAAAACATTCAAGAACTTAAATCTAGTATAGATGCATTGCAAAAAGAAAAGGAAGGACTAGTAAATAAATTGTCATCTGAAAAAATTAAATACAACGCAGTAAATAAAGAAAAGAAGAAAGCTAACGCAAAAGCAAAAGAATTATCAAATAAATTATCTCAAAGTAATAATGCTCTTGCTAACGCAAAAAATAAAAATAAAAAACAAACATCTTTAATTAATGAACTAGAAAATAATAATAATAATTTAAATGCTGTTATAGAAAATCAGAGCACTGAATTAAATGAATTAAAAAAAGAAGTAAAAGATCTTGAATCAAAAAACAAAAATCTAAAAGAATTATTTATTCTAAGAGACTTTGAAGTAAATGGAGTTAAACCATCTCAACTAATAAAAAAAATAAATTACCCAGATTCTAAAAAATTAAAAGATAATAAGACTTATTCAGTACAAATAGGTGTTTATATGAGTGTACAACCAAATACAACACTGAAAGGACTAAAAGATGTTTGGTATGAAACTACAGAAAAAGGAGCATATGTATACTTTTCTGGACGCTTTACATCACCATTAGAAGCAACAGAACATAAAATAAAATTAGTACAACTAGGATATGTAAATGCCTTTATTGTAACTCTACCTAATAAATAAAAACAGTGAAAGAAAAAGACTACAAAAAAATAACCACCCATAGTCTTGCTGAAATGAAAAAAAACAGCATAAAGATATCTATGTTAACCGCATATGACTATACCCTTGCTAAAATTATTGACAGAGCAGGTGTTGACATAATCTTAGTTGGAGACTCTGCATCCAATGTAATAGCAGGTCATGAAACAACCTTGCCTATCACATTAGACCAAATGATTTATCATGCATCATCAGTTATAAGAGCAAGTAAAAGAGCTTTAGTAGTAGTAGATCTACCATTTGGAACATATCAAGGAAACTCTAAGAAAGCACTAAACTCTGCTATTAAAATAATGAAAGAAAGTGGAGCACATTCAGTGAAACTAGAGGGAGGAGAAGAAATAGTTGATTCCGTAAAGAGGATTCTAAAAGCCGGTATTCCTGTCATGGGTCACCTCGGACTAACACCTCAATCTATTTATAAATTTGGAACTTATACTGTACGCGCTAAAGAAGAAGCAGAAGCAAAAAAACTATTATCTGATGCAAAATTATTAGAAGAAAGTGGATGTTTTGCTATAGTGTTAGAAAAAGTACCTGCAATATTAGCAGAAAAAGTGTCAAAATCAATTAATATTCCAGTAATAGGAATTGGAGCTGGAAACAATGTGGACGGACAAGTATTAGTATCACATGATATGCTTGGAATGACTCATGAATTTAACCCTAGATTTATTAGAAGATATCTAAATCTATTTGATGATATATCAATAGCTGTAAAAAATTATATAGCAGATGTTAAAACACAAGACTTCCCAAATAAACAAGAACAATACTAATGATAGATGTCTTATATGAAGATAACCATCTTATTGCCATAAATAAAAAACCAGGAGACATAGTACAAGCAGATAAAACAGGAGACAAACCTTTATCAGAATATATTAAGGAGTATATTAAAAAAAAATATCAAAAACCTGGCAATGTGTTTTTAGGCACAATTCATAGATTAGATCGGCCTACTTCTGGCATTATACTTTATGCCCGTACAAGTAAAGCCCTAAAAAGAATGAATGAACAATTTCGCAACCAATTGATAGAGAAAACATATTGGGCAATAGTAGATAAGTATCCTCCTCATAGTAAAGGAACGTTGGAGAACTATTTAATGAAAAATCAAAAAAAAAATAAATCTGTTATTACAGATAAAAAAGGCAAATATGCTATGTTAGATTATAAAGTAATCAAACAATTACAAAATTTCGTTCATCTAGAAATCAAACCAAAAACAGGTCGGCATCATCAGATAAGAGTACAATTAGCAAATATTGGATGTATTATTAAGGGAGATATAAAATATGGCGCAAAAAGAAGTAATAAAGACAAAGGAATATCGCTAGTAGCAAAAGAGATTAAATTTACTCACCCCACAACAAAAAGAGAAATTACAATAACAGCACCCATACCAAATAACAATATATGGAAAGCATGCAAATAAACAAACTATAAAGGGTCAACATCAACAATAAACCTTATTGAACGAAAATCTTTTTTACTACGTAAATTACTAATAATAAGATCTAAAATATTTTTTGCCTTAGTAAAAGAAGCTTTCTTTTCAATCTTTAATAATATATCTTTCTGATAATAATTCCTCACTTTAGAAATAAAAGGATATTCAGGCCCAAGCACTCTATCTCCAAAACTATTACGCATAGAGAAAGCTAATGCATCCGCTGAGAGATCTACCTTCTTTTTTCTTAAATGTTTTAATGTAATACGAATAAGCCTACTATAAGGAGGGTAATTAAATTGCTCTCTTTCTTTAATTTCTTTTTTTATAAAATCAGTATAAGAATTTGATCTTAATAAGGTAAAGATGTCATTATCTTCATCATATGTCTGAATTAAAACCTTACCTTCACTTGATTTTCTTCCTGCCCTTCCTGCTACCTGTATCATCATCTGAAATGCTCTCTCATAAGATCTAAAATCTGGAAAATAAAGCATACTATCTACATTTAATACTCCAACTAACATTACATTATCAAAATTAAGACCCTTAGTTACCATTTGAGTCCCAACCAAGACATGAATACTTCCCTTTTGAAATTCACTAATTATCTTTTTGTATGAGTTCTTTGCTCTTGTAGTATCATAATCCATACGTTTGATAATATGAGTAGGAAAGATATCTTTTAAGTTTTCTTCTATCTGTTCAGTCCCAAAACCTTTATCATCGAATTCTAAACTATTACACTTTGAGCAACTTGTAGGAACTACATCTGAATAACCACAATAATGACATTTTAAAATATTACTCCATTTATGATAAGTAAGACTAACATCACAATATGTACAATGAGGAGTAAAAAAACATTCTGAACAATTAAGTAGAGGAGAATAACCTCTCCTATTATGAAATAATATCACCTGTTTATCCTCCTCTAATGCTTCTCTTATACTATCTATCATTACTGGAGAAAATTGATACTTCATCTGCTTCTTTAAGTATGCTTTCCTAATATCAATAGTTTCAATTACGGGTAGATTAATTTTATTAAACCTACTCTTCATTTCTACTAATCCATATTTATTAATAATAGTATTATGATAACTCTCTACACATGGAGTTGCTGATCCTAATAAAATATCTGCACCATGAAGCTTAGAAAGAAAAATGGCAGAATCCCTAGCATGATATCTAGGAGAAGGTCGACTTTGTTTAAATGAAGTATCATGTTCTTCATCAACAATAATAAGACCTAAATTAAGAAATGGTAAAAATAAAGATGATCTAGTACCTAAAATAATTGAATAATTAGAAACACCCGCTTTCCCTTGTACAGCATACCACACTTCTGCTCTTTCTGAATTACTAAGATGTGAATGACACACTAATACTTTTTCTCCAAAATGATCTTGCAAACGCTGTATGATTTGTACTGTAAGGGCTATTTCTGGCAATAAATACAGTACTTGCATCCCTTGATCTAATTTTTCTTGAATAAGTTTTATGTAAATCTCCGTTTTTCCTGAAGCAGTCACACCATGCAAAAGACATACTTTATTTTTTGTAAAAACTTGACGAATTTCTTTTAAGGCCTGAAGTTGAAAATCAGACAATTTTATATTTACATTCTTATCTTCCCTAGCTAATATTAATCTACTTACTGGCTTCTCCTCTATTACAAATACCTTTTTCACAATTAAACTATTTAAAATTGACCTAGAAAAACCTATATACTTCAACACTTCTGAAATAGTTAATTTAGGTTCCCTTTCCTGGTTATTAAGTTTAATGAAGGTATTAATAAATATACGCTGCTTATTTGTTAATCTGATTTTAGATAAATCATCTTCATTTATAATTAATTTCAAAAACTTAATCTTCTTCTTTTTATACTTATCATGAAGATCTTCTTTAATAATAACTATTTGCTTTCTAATTAATTCATTAATAAAAGGAAAAATATTTTTACTCTTTAATAATTTTGAAATCTTACTTAATGTCAATTCTTCTTCTACAATTAATAAATCTAGTAATCTCTGTTGATTTTCATCGAGAAAATCTACATCACCATCAAAATAAGGAGAAATAACAATTCTTGACTCTGACTCTAATTTTAAGGAAGAAGGTAAAGCTGCATTCATCACATCACCTATATTACACATATAATAACCTGACATCCAATCCCAAAATTCCAATTGTCTTAAATTAACTATTGGAGGTTCCTCTAACACCTCCAAAATAGGCTTCGCCTCATAATTCTCAGGTTTTTCATGATGTATTCTTTTTACAATACCTGTGTATAGTTTACGTGAACCAAACTGCACAACAACCCTCTGACCTTCAAGAATATTTAGAAAATTAGTTGCATAACAAAAAGTACCCTTAACCGGTAAGGGAAGGATAATGTCTACATAAAAATCTTTCACTTTCATTAAAACAAATATGATTATTTTGACCGAATACTTTTTTATTTAATACCGTTAATTATAAACAAATTATAATCTAATCAATATTTAGAGTACGAAGACAATTAAAGATTATAAAAAAGAATTCCTAAATTTGACATCAAATAAAAAAAATGAAAAGAAAATATCTAATCATATTACTTGTAATCATTCTTATATCATGTAAAAAAGAAAAAGGATGTACAGACCCTACCGCTATTAATTACAACTCTCAGGCAGAAGAAAATAATGGCTCATGTAAATATAACCTGGAAATAAATTTTACACATACAGTAAACAACTCTCCACTAGAGTTAAACCAAATGATATATACTAATGCAGCGGGAGAAGATTACAGTGTGCAAACATTAAAATATTTAATCTCAAACATAACCCTTAAAGGACCTAGCATTAATGATTCGATAATATACAATGTTCATTTTGTGAATATAATAGATAGCTCAACCTTTATAATAAATATCCCTAACCTTCCTAATAAGACATATACTGGGATTTCTTTTACTATGGGATTAGATAGCTTAAATAATCAAACAGAATTATTTATAAATGAAAGTTTCTTTCCCTCATTTGCATGGCCTGACTTCTTAGGGGGAGGATATCATTACATGCAATTAGAAGGAGATTTTATTACTCCTTTCCAAGGTTATGCAACACATACTGGCCCAACAAATGGAAATAATTATTCTTTTTTAGTAGAGACTAATTTTGAAGAAAATATATTAGAAAATAATAGAATTATTATAAATATGGAGATTAATAATTGGTACGCCCCTAACATAATTAACTTTACCATAAATGGTATTATGGATGATGAATTAACTCAAAACCAATTAAGAAATAATGGTAATAATGTTTTCTCTATTTCTCTAGAATGATAATGACCAAAAATACGTGTCTTCTATTAATTATGATTACTCTTTTCGGATGCAGAAAAGAAGATGATTATGAATGTAACCCAACTCCTTTTAACCCAACTCCTTATACAATAGCAACACCTCCTGGTTTTCCAGACATGATTATACCAGAAGACAATCCTATGACTGTTGAAGGTATAATGTTAGGAGAAAAATTATTTAATGATAATATATTAAGTGGTGATGAAACGGTATCCTGCGCTTCATGTCATATAAAAACAGCAGGATTCTCAGACACTAATCAATTTAGTATAGGAATCAATGGCTTAGCAGGAGATAGAAATGCCTCAACAATTATAAATGCTGGATGGAATAATCAGTTTAATTGGGATGGTAGCGCAAGAAATCTAGAAGAACAAGCATTTGAACCTATTAGAAATCCTATTGAAATGAATAACACATGGGAAAATGTAGAAATGAAATTAAATACCCATGCTGAATACCCTACTTTATTTAAAAATGCTTTTAATATTGATTATATTGATTCAATACATATAGTGAAAGCAATTGCTCAATTTGAAAGAACATTAATATCTGTCAATAGTAGATATGACCAATATCTTAGAGGAGAAATTCAGCTCACCCCCTCTGAATTAAATGGATTTGCAATATTTAATTCAGAAAAAGGCGACTGTTTTCACTGTCATGGAACTCAAATGTTTACAGATAATCTTTTTCATAATAATGGGCTTGACACAGAACCTTTTAATGATTGGGGATTAGGAAATATAACCAACAACCCTTTAGATAATGCTAAATTTAAATCGCCTACTTTACGTAATATTGAATTTTCAAAACCATATATGCATGATGGAAGATTTAATTCTCTAGAAGAAGTTGTAGAGCATTACAACTCAGGAGGAAATTTCTCTTCAACAGTTGACCCTTTAATGAAAAAATTAGGTGTAGGATTACAACTAACAAATGAAGAAAAACAAGATCTAATTGCATTCCTCAAAACATTATCTGATCCTGATTTTTTAGACAAATGATATATTCTTCTACAAGAATATCTTTTATTATGAGATTATTAATTGCCTTATTAATATTTACTAAATGTAATCTCTGTGCACAAGAATATAATTGTGGGAGTCAAGAACGGTTAAACTATTATCTAGAATCAAACACAAAAAAGAAAATAGAACGAAAAGAAATTGAAGAAAGAATTAGAAAAAACATAAAAGAACATAACACAAATACTATTATCCCTGTTATATTTCATATTGTTTATAAAAATCCATACGAAAACATATCAGACAATCAAATATATGAACAACTTGATGTTTTAAATAAAGATTTTACCAGAACAAATACTGATGCTTCAAATACACCAACTGATTTTATTCCCATTGCAGCAAACATGGAAATAAATTTCTGTTTAGCTCAACAAACTCCTAATGGCCTACCAACTAATGGAATAATCAGAAAACAAACAAACAATAACTTTTTCCCTCTATACGGAGATGCTATATTCTATGATTCACTAGGGGGAAGCTCTGCATGGGACACAAAAAAATATTTAAATATATGGGTCTGTGATATTGAAGATGGAATACTAGGGTGGGCACAATTTCCTTCAGGAGGAGATGTAAACACAGATGGAGTTGTAATAAACTTTGAACACTTTGGAAAGACAGGAACAGCTATATATCCTTATAATCTAGGACGTACTACAACACATGAAGTAGGACATTGGTTAAACTTATATCATATATGGGGAGACACTAATTGTGGAGATGACTGGGTAAATGATACTCCTGAACAAGAACAAGCAAACTTTGGATGTAAAATTCACCCTCATCAAAGTTGTAATAATAATGGAGATATGTTCATGAACTATATGGACTATACAAATGATGCTTGCATGAATTCTTTCACTCTAGGACAAAAGAATAGAGTCTGGACAGGAATATACAACTATAGGATAGATCTCTTATCATCAAATGGATGTAATCCTATAACAATTCCTAATAGTGATGCCGGTATTAGTAAAATTATAGAGCCAGATTTTTCAGACTGTGCTAATCCTATATACCCAAAAGTTGTACTTAAAAACTATGGTGGCAATATATTAAATTCTGTATCTATTGAATACTCAGTTAATGGAAGTAATATTTACACCAATAGTTGGAATGGAAACTTATCTCCTCTAGAAACAGATACAATAATTCTTTCAGGCATAATGAGTTCAGGAACAACTCAATTATTAATTGCTAATACCATTTTACCAAATGGTAGTGCAGATATTAATCCAAGTAATGATCAACAACAATTAATTTTCTCCTCAATTAATGGAGAACTAATAAATATAAACATAATGACTGATAATTATGGTAATGAAAATTCTTGGAAATTATTAAATGAAGATAATATAGTCATAGACAGTAATGACAGTTTACTCAACAATACATTATATGAACTTTCTTATTGTTTAGAATATAGCTGTTATAAATTTATAATTAATGATAGTTATGGAGATGGTTTTTGCTGTAATTTTGGAAATGGTTATTATGAATTATACGAGCATACATCTACAACACCTATTACTTTCGTACAGAATTTTTCTTTTACCGATACTACATATTTTTGTCTAGGTGCAAACTCAGTAAATGAAGAAGGAAAAAATTTAGAAATATATCCAAACCCAACAGATGGAAAACTTTACATAAATAATAATCTTGAATCAAAGAATCCGCTTATATTCGCAAGAATATTTAACATGCTTGGTCAAGAAGTCTTACATACCGAAATTAAAGATGAAGAAATTAACCTAAACATACTAAAAGAAGGTTTATATCAACTTATAATTTATAATAAAGAAAAGCACTATCACCATAAAATAATACTAAAAAAATGAGAAAAATACTACTTCTATTATTATTCTACAATATTAACATTATGAATGCGCAAGAAAATAGATTTTGGTGTAATACAACAAACATCATGAATAAAGCACTAGAGGAAAATATTACATATAAGGAAAATAGAAAAAAAATACAAGAGAATAATAAACATTGGATTGATCAAAAGAATCAAAAAACAATAATCACAATACCTATAGTCGTACATGTTATACACAGAAATACACATGTTAATATAGGATCTGGCACAAATATATCAGATGATCAAATTGAAGACGCTATACGAATACTAAATGAAGATTATAGTAAATCAAATTCAGAATTTCCTAATCCTCCAAGAACAACTTTTCTAAATCAGGCAAGTAATCCTGAATTGGAATTCTGCTTAGCTAGTGTTGATCCTGATGGAAATCCAACAAATGGTATCACAAGAACTTCATCTTCAAAAAACAACTTCGATCCTGATACAGAAGCTGATGATATGAAAAAAAATAATACAGGAGGAAGAGATGGATGGGATCCATCAAAATATCTAAATATATGGGTATGTGATTTAGCCACAACTTCCGGAGGAGGAATGGTTTTAGGTTATGCCTACTTGCCAGGATTACCATGGTGGTGGGAATGGAGAGATGGCCTAGTTGTAGACTTCCAATGGTTTGGAAGCATAGGAGCTGCTCAAGCCAGCGATGGTAGAACTGCAACTCATGAAATTGGCCACTATCTTGGTTTAGAACATACATTTTGTGAATCACAAAGCGGAGGCTGCTGTGATCAAGACAATGGAAATGTAAATGACACACCTCCTACAGATGGAGTATATTGGTATGGTGTTAATAATAGTACGCCATCTCCTACTTCTTCCTCATATAATTCATGTAATGATATGAACTATGGTTTTAACTCTGATTCGCCTGACATGCATGAGAACTATATGTCATATGCATCTGATACATGGATGTTCACAAATAGTCAAGCTAATGTAATGCAAGCTACACTGAATGGATATAGATTAAGCTTAAAAAACTCTATAAGCTCAGGAACAAATGTAAATTGTGGTGATATTACCATGAATAATTATATCTCATTAAATACAATCGATATACACCCTAATCCTAATAATGGAATAATATTAATTAATAGCTTAGAAAACATAGAATCTATATCAGTATCTACAGTAGCAGGCAGTCAGGTATTGCTAAAGAATCAAATAAAAAACAACCAAATTGATCTAGGTCACTTAAACAATGGTGTATATGTTATTACTATCAATACAAATAATCAAACGTATACTAAAAAAATCATTCTGAAAAAATAATGTTATCTACTGAACATATAAATAAAGATTTAAAACCGATTGTAAAGAAGGTTTCTCAGCAGAAAAGAATATCAGAAAAAGAAGGCTTGCTATTATATACAAAAGCACCTCTCGCATTATTAGGATCCCTTGCCAATTCTATTCGAGAAAGAACAAATGGAGAAAAAGTGTTTTTTAATAGAAATATACATATTGAACCTACAAATATTTGTGTATTTGATTGTAAATTCTGTGCATACTCAAAATTACTTCGAAATAAAGATGAAGGATGGGAGTATACAATTAATGAAATGTGTGAAAAGATTACAAAATATAAAGAAGGAGAAATCACAGAAGTGCATATAGTAGGAGGAGTACATCCTAAAATGGGATTAAAATACTTCATAGACTTAATAAAAGAAATTAAAAAAATTAGGCCAAAACTACATATAAAGGCATTTACCGCTGTGGAACTAGAATATATGTGTCGTAAAGCAAAGGTCAGCTATAAAGAAGGTTTAGAAATGTTGAAGAATGCAGGACAAGGCTCTTTACCTGGAGGAGGCGCAGAAATATTTCACAATGATATTCGATCAGAAATTTGTAAAGATAAATGTACTACAGAACAATGGCTAGAAATACATGAAGAAGCTCATAAATTATCTATGCCTTCTAATGCAACTATGTTATACGGACACATCGAAGATCCTATTCATATTATTGACCACATGAGCAAATTAAGATCTTTACAAGATAAGACAGGGGGATTTAACACCTTTATTCCACTTAAATATCGTAATGGAAACAATCAAATGTCACATATTGAAGAAGTAAGTTTAATTGAAGATATACGCTTATATTCGTTTTCTAGGATTTTTATGGATAATTTCAAACATTTAAAAGCATATTGGCCAATGATAGGCAAAAAAACCACTCAGTCTTTATTATCTTTTGGAGTAAATGATATTGATGGTACTATTGACGACACTACTAAAATTTATTCAATGGCTGGAGCTGAAGATCAAAATCCAGTTATGAGTACAGAGGAAATTGTTAAGCTAATAAAAGATGCAGGAAAGACTCCTGTAGAAAGAGATACACTATATAATACTATTAAAGAATATTAATACTTCTGATTAGAAGAATATTTTCTCCATTTATCAATTAAAAAAGACATATCTTTAGGTAATTCAGAATCAAATAATAAGTTCTTAGAAGTTATTGGATGATTAAATTCTAATGATTTGGCATGTAGAGCGTGACGATCGCAAATCTTAAAGCAATTTTGTACAAATTGTTTATACTTAGAGAATACCGTTCCTTTAAGTATTAAATTTCCTCCATAATCTGAGTCATTAAATAAAGGATGACCTAGATATTTAAAATGAGCACGGATCTGGTGTGTTCTTCCAGTTTCTAATGTACACTCAACTAATGTGGTATATCTAAATCGTTCTTTAACTTTATAATGAGAAACAGCATGCTTTCCATACTCTCCATTTGGAAAAACATCCATTATCTTTCGATTCTTTAAACTTCTTCCAATATTACCAGTAATCGTACCTTCTTCTTCTTCTAAATTCCCCCATACTAATGCAATATATTTTCTATTAAGATCTCTTTTTTCAAATTTCTTTGATAAAGAAATCATACTCTTCTCTGTTTTAGCAATAACTAATAATCCAGATGTATTCTTATCTATTCTATGTACTAATCCAGGACGATTATAACCTTGATAACTTGGTAAGTTATTAAAATGAAATACTAATGCATTTACTAACGTGCCTTCATAATTACCAAAACCAGGATGAACTACCATGCCAGCTTCCTTATTAACAATTAAAAGATAATCATCTTCATAAGTAATATCTAAGGCTATATTTTGGGGTATTAATTCATGTTTTTCATTAGGAAAATCATAAACAACGGTAACAATATCTTCTGCCTTAACTTTATAATTTGACTTTACTATCTTAGCATTTACCTTAACATTTCCATCTTTAATAGCTTGTTGAATTTTATTTCTACTAGCAAACTCAATAAAGTTTAATAAAAACTTATCAATCCGTAAAGGCCTCTGTCCTTTATCTGCAATAAATTTATAATGTTCAAACTCGTGATACTCCTCCATTAATAAACAAGTAATTTTTCATACTTCTTACTGACGTTATTTTCCAACTCAACTATATATAATGCCGCAGGAAGATCAGAAATAGAGATATTATTCACATTATCCCTTATATAAACTTGCTTTACAAGTACACCTTGTAAAGTATAAAAAGAAACTCTATTATTATTACAATTAGTATTAATAAAGATATTAGAATTAGTTGGATTTGGATATAAAGTAAAATTATGATTACTCTCTGAAGTAACTAAAGGTAATGGTTTTTGACTAACAATAGGGCGAATCATCCAAGCACCTGGAAACTGAGAATTCATCCACCCAGAACCTACATTATAATGCATATATTGATTAGCATGTAAATTCTTGTCTAAACCTATATTTAATAAATCATCTGTAGTTTGCTCCCAGCCTACATAAAAAGTACCAACTAATTGAAAAAGAGAATCTAATCTATAAGTATGAAACTCACCATAATCAGTATGAAAAGGATAAACCTCTTGCTGATAAATTACAGATTCACTCGCAAAAATATCACTCCAAATTGTTAATTTAAAAGGGATTTGATTAACAGAATCTAACATTTGCGGGAAATACATCTGAATAGCTCTTAATGTATCTGGCCTATTTAATTTAAATTGATAAGCTATCTTTGCACCATCTACATTAATACCATACGCAGACTCAGCAATACCATCATCATAAGAAAAATGAGAGAAAAAATTCTGAGTTCTTATTATAGTATCATTCTTCTTATAGTCATTAATACCCGTGCCTATAATATGTTCAATATTAAATGAAACACTATCTAACATAATCGAGGAAAATGTATTACTAGCAACAGAAATAGGTGGAGAAAAAGAAAAATTACCAATGGAATCATAATTAAGAATCGTTACATTACGACTAACACCTATAGTTGGATAATGTGCTACCAAACTAACATCATCATACACATTATATTGATATTCAATATTAATACTACTATTATTATTTCTAATTAGAATATCAAGCGTATCTTTAATTTCTAAAGCTTCATTATTTAAGAAGTGTGACCAAGGCATCTCATTATATCTAGACAAAAACGATGGACTACTATATACAAAAGATACATCCTCTAAACTCGTTGTGTCTGAAGGATTAATATATTCATCTAACTTAATGTAATCTATATGCCAATGATCAAAATTACCTGAAAGTGTAGCTTTATTTCTAAATCTAAATTGAAAATCTTCAATAAGATAATCTGAAGTATTAATTAAAACAACATGTTTCTTAAACTCATAACTATAATCACCTTCTTTTTTCCATTGCACATTCCAATCACCATTAACATCTTTAAATTCTAAAATTAATGAATCTTGTATTTCTGGATTGTCTCCTATACCCTGAGGTTGATAATAAAAAAAGAAGAAGGCCGTACTTATATTTGACAAATCAATTTCTTGTGACATCAAAGTATCCGCGTATCCTTCAGGTATTGACATATCAATTGCATAAGCCAACCCATTAGCATTTAGGCCATCAAAAGTAGCAACACCTATAGTAGGGGGATTAATAGGATAAGTAGAATTTAAAAAAACATTACCTGAATACCATAAATTAGTATCTAAACCGGAAGAAAAGGACGAGAAATCATCAATAAAAGGCAAAGATATTCCATTCTTAATTTTAGATTTAGCAACAATATCTTTAGAAGGAGGGCCAAATAATAAATGACTAATTACCTCCTGTGAAGAAAGAGTAAAACTAATAGTAATAAATACAAAAAGAAATAAATATCTATTCATCATTCTGAGGATTTACTTTTAAAATATAAATCAATTGAAGAACCTATACTTATTTCCTTTTCATCATTACTTTCTGGGTATTGTTTATAAATAACTGCTAAAGTAGAGTCTTGAATAGAAGATAAAAAAACCTCTGAACCAACATTTAAAGAATTAGATTTCAAAACAATATTAGCCTCTACTCTATTAAGACCAATCAAATTAGGAATTATCACTCTCTCATGACTTAAACCTTTACCTACTACTAAATCAACAACCGTACCTACGTATAACTCTTCTCCTTCTAGAATCTTGATGCCATTAACCTTAAAATCTAACACTTTATTCGTTGCAATATCAGCACGATATTCTAGCTCTCCAACTTCTAACTCTAACTTTTCTAACTTTCTAATAGCCTGTCTCAGAGATAAATCATAAATACTTGGAAAAAGAACTTTTCTTGATTCTAATGAATTAATAGTTAAATAGATTCTTCTATTCTTTTTAACATCTGTAAGAGGTTCAGGATCCTGATTTACCACTATACCTTTAGGCCTTTTTCTATCAAAGATAGAATCAATAATAATATAACGAAGATTATTAGCTTCTGTAATAGAGTCTATATTATATAACTCAACATTAACATAATTAGGAACCTTAATATAATTGTCATGTAATGTGTAAATATCAAGGAATTTCAACCAAATAAAAAACAAAAGAATAAGTGTTATAAAAGCATATGCGAAATGACGAAGAAATGGAGAAGAAACCATTTCTTTTAAAAAAGAAATTAAATGCTGTATTATTTTATACACTAACTAAGAAAATTTTTAATTAAAACGTAATACAAATATAAAAATTATACATGCACAGATGCTTGCATTATAGAATAAAAAATATTTGTAAGTTTGTTATATTAATCATTATAATGGAAAACATTGCAATTCTAACAGGAGGTGATTCAGCAGAATATGATATATCATTATTAAGTGCTAATACTGTATTTAAACATCTAGATCATAATATCTATAAAAGATATATTATACATTTAAAAAACAATATTTTCACAACCATAATCGATAACAAAGAAATAGTACTAGATAAAAAAGATTTCTCCTTTATATATAATAGTAAAAAGATAGAGTTTAAAAAAGTATTTATGGCTCTACATGGACCTCCAGCTGAAAACGGAATAATTCAATTGTATTTTGACAAATTAAATATTACATATACTGGATGTAAGGCCAAAATCGCTTCTTTAACTTTTAATAAATACCAATGTAACTCAAAACTAAAGGATTTAGGCTTTAATTGTGCTAGATCTTATCTATATACCAAAAATAAAAAAATAGATAAAAATATCATAAAAAAGCTAGGCTTTCCTTGTTTCGTGAAACCAAATGCATCAGGATCAAGCTTCGGAGTTTCCAAGGTAAACAATGAATCTGAATTAGATAATGCAATTAAAAAAGCTCTTAAACATGATGATCAAGTTATTATTGAAGAATTTATTAATGGGACAGAAGTAAGCTCTGGAGTTTTCTACAATGGAAAAAAAATAATTGCACTACCAATCACAGAAATTATAAGTGATAATGATTTCTTTGACTATGAAGCTAAATATCATGGGAAATCACAAGAAATAACTCCAGCTAGAATCAGTAAGAGAAAAACAAAAGAAATTCAAGAAACTTCAATTAATGTATATAAAAAGATCCTATTAAAAGGAATATGTAGAATAGACTATATTATAATGAAAAATAAAATATATATAATAGAAATTAACACTATACCAGGATTATCAGAAGAAAGCATAATACCTAAACAAATTAAATCTGGAAAATTTCAAATTAGTCAAATTTTTCAAACATGCTTGTTGAACACTAAATAATTAGTAATATATTAGCATCCTAAATTTTTATATAAAGAAAATGGCAGACAAAACAAATGATGAAAAGCTAAAAATTTTACAAGAAAGATTAGCGCAAATCAAACAAAAAAATGAACAGCCTAATTCAATCAAAGACGTAAAGCAAAAAACAAACATAAATCTTGATGCGAATGACACAGAAGTAAATACAGAAAAAAGTGAAAAGAAAAGTTCATTTTATTGGATTAGGAATGTCGGAATATTATGTGTAATAATTCTAGGAGCAATGTATATATATACAAATCTTGATAATTTAATGCCAGTGTCAACCTCTAATGAAAATAAAGAAATAATAACAAATATAGAAACAGAAGAAGAAGTATTAGTAGTAGAAGAAGAAATAGTAGAAGAAGAAATAGTAGAAGAAGAAATAGTAGAAGAAGTAGTAAATACACTTAATTTAGAATATAATTTTAATAATTTCTCACAAAAAGGACATTACATAGTAATGATAGAAGAAGAATTAAAAGAAGAAAATACTGCAAAACTAAAGAAAAACAGTCTACAAGTAAAAGGCTTTGAAGCTGATTATTTTCAAATAAACGAACACATAAATACTGATAAAGAATACTATAAAGTATTTATTGGTCCATATTATAATATTAGAGAAGCTCATCAATGGAAAAATAATATTAAAGAGAAAACATATATTCAGCGAATTAATAAAAAAGATGATAAACTAAATAGATTGCTTACAAAAGAAGAAAATGAATTCTTAAAAGAAATTCAAATAAAAGAAGAGAAGTTAGCTGAAGAAAAAAGATTGGCTGAAGAAAAAAGATTGGCTGAAGAAAAAAGATTAGCTGAAGAAAAAAGACTAGCTGAAGAAAAAAGACTAGCTGAAGAACAAAAGCAAAAAATAAATAAAGATGGGTTAATAGCAATAAGTTATAAGTATGAATGGAAATCAACAGTAGCAGATGAAGGAATAATAATAATCACAAATAATGCTAATTACCCTGAAATAAGAGCTGCTTATGCAAAAGTAGAATCTCAAGGAGGAAAAGAGCAAATAATGAAAGACATAAAAGCTGATATGGAACGATTTGGACATTGGGCAAATGGCATACATTTTGAGATGCCAGGCACCCTAGTCCCTTTATATAATGGAGACCTTGTCAGTGTAATAAGATAGATCTTTAACTAATTTATTTTGCAAAAGATATTGCTCTAGTTTCTCTAATCACTGTAACTTTAACTTGACCAGGATAGGTCATCTCATTTTCTATCTGATCTGATATCTGAAAAGATAATTTTTCTGCTTCTTCATCATTCACTTTATCACTCTCTACAATAACACGAAGCTCTCTCCCTGCTTGAATAGCGTAAGACTTTATTACTCCAGGATAAGATAGAGCTGTATCTTCAAGTTCATGAATCCTCTTCATATAAGCATCTGCCATTTGTCTTCTAGCACCAGGCCTTGCTCCAGAAATACCATCACAAACTTGCACTAAAGGAGCAATCAAACAATTCATCTCAATCTCATCATGATGAGCTCCAATCGCATTACATACATCTGGCTTCTCTCCATATTTCTCAGCTAACTGCATGCCTATTATTGCATGAGGGGTTTCATGATCATCAGCAGAAACCTTACCTATATCATGTAACAAACCTGCTCTCCTTGCTAACTTAACATTTAGACCCAACTCTGCAGCCATCGTTGAACAAAGATTTGCTGTCTCTCTAGAGTGTTGTAATAAGTTCTGCCCATATGAAGATCTATAGCGCATTCTACCAACCATCTTCATAAGTTCAGGATGCAAGCCATGTATACCCAAATCAATAGTTGTTTTTTTACCTATCTGAATAATCTCATCTTCTATATCTTTAGTGGTTTTCTTAACTACTTCTTCTATTCTTGCAGGATGTATCCTTCCATCAGTAACTAATTTATGTAAAGATAAACGAGCAACCTCTCTTCTCACAGAATCAAAACAAGAAAGAACTATAGCTCCTGGAGTATCATCAACTACAATATCAACTCCAGTTGCAGATTCAATAGCTCTAATATTACGACCTTCCCTTCCAATAATTCTACCTTTCACTGCATCATCCTCTATATTAAATACAGATACAGAATTATCAATAGCCTCTTCAGTAGCTATTCTTTGAATAGTTTGAATAACAATCTTCTTAGCTTCTTGTTTTGCTGTTATCTTTGCATCATCAATTGTATTTTGTATAATAGATAAAGCCTGTGTTTTTGCCTGCTCCTTTAAAGATTCTATTAATTCTAATTTAGCATCTTCTGCTGATAAATTAGAAATTTGTTCTAGCTGATCAACTTGTTTTTTATGTAACTTTTCTAATTCAGATTGTTTTTTAAAAATAGCGCTCTTTTGCTTTTCTAATTCTTCTTTACTGTTCTCTAACTCCTTATCTTTTCTGTTACACTGTGCTAATTTCTGATTTAAAGTATTCTCTTTTTGTTTAATTCTTTGTTGTGTATTATTAATATCATTATTCTTCTTATTAATAATGTGTTCGTGTTGAGATTTTAATTCAATAAATTTCTCTTTAGCGTGTAATAATTTTTCTTTTTTTAATTGCTCTGCATCCTTTTTTGCTTTTTCAACTATATCATTTCCTTTTTTAGCATTAATAAATCTTAAAAAAAAGAATCCTAAAAATCCCCCTAATAACACACCAACACTTCCTATTAATATCTCTATCATTTTTATAATATTTAATTATTAAAAAATCCCGTACTAAATCTGAAAAAACTCCTTTTATACATTTAATAGGGATACCAATATATTGCAAACTTCCACTGTCTCAATGAGAACCAAAATGGTTGAGGCCTGTTTTTAATATACCGAATAAACCCCAATACTTTTCGTGTTGAGTTTAACAGTAATATTAATACGGGATTAGTATATTTAAAAGAACTATTCGATATTTTCTGTAAGAATGTTTTCTAATTGAGTTAACTGTTCAATCAAATCATCATCCTCTACTTCTTTCTTATTATTCAATGTTTCAAACTTTGAAGCATATTCAATAAGACACATTGCTAACAAATCTTGTTTGTCTTTAATAGCATAATTATCCTCATAAAACTTCAACCGCTCCTCTATTTTTCTAACAGAATTCCGAATATATTCTTCTGAATCTCGATCGATCTTCATAGGATATATACGATTGGCTATATGTAACTTTATCGATAACTTATCCAAAATTATTTATTTAACAATGCTATACATTTATCTATTTCCCGTACATACTTATTTATCTTTAATCTACTTTCTTTCACTTCTTCCTCTGACACATCAACAGATTTAGAAATATTCATAAGTTTTATCTTATCATTTAAACTTAAAATTTCTTTTTCTTTTTTCTGAATATCCAAAGATAAATCATCATTTTTCTTTTTTAAACTTATGTTTTCCTGATTCAATTTTCTATATTTAGATATAAAAATATTGAGCTTAGATTCTATATTATTTATAATATTATTCATAGAAAAACAATTATCACAAAATTAAGGATTTTATATATACTATTAATATATTTTTGATGTTATATTTATTAATTGGAAGAAATATAAATAACTATGAAAAAAATAATTCTAATATTACAGATTGCTATAATAACAAACATGTATTCTCAAGAATACTCTTGCCCACTTAATATACAAAAGTGCCTTCTTTCAGGAACATTTGGAGAATTAAGAAGCAATCATTTTCATACTGGTATTGATATAAAAACAGGAGGTGTAGAAGGGAAAGAGGTTTATTCAATTGATGATGGATATGTGTCAAGAATTAAAGTGTCAGCATGGGGATACGGAAAAGCAATTTATATTAACCATCTCAATGGAACAACATCAGTATATGCCCATCTTAAAGAATTTTCAGATAAAATTGATAGTATTGTAAAAAAAGAACATTATAAAAAAGAAAGTTTTGAGATTAATCTGTATCCAGAGAAAAATAAAATTCCAATCAGTAAAGACGAAGTGATTGCTCTATCAGGGAATAGTGGCTCTAGTGGAGGGCCTCACTTACATTTTGAAATAAGAGAAACAAGCACATCAAAACCAATCAATCCATTATCTACAGGTTTTAACATCGAAGATAATATTAGTCCTATTCTGAAAAAGCTAAAAATATATACTTTGGGAAAAAGTTCTATCAATAAATCTAAAGAAAATAAGATATACAATATAAAAAAAGAGAGAAACATTCACACTATAGATGAAAAACCTTTAATTACTGGAAAATTTGCTCTAGGCATTTATACATATGACCAGCTCAATGGTGCGCAAAATAAAAATGGAATATATTCTATAAAAATTATAGTGGATAGTATGATTATTTATTTCTTTAAAGCTGAAGAATTAGATTTTAATACAAATCGTTATATAAATGCTCATATTGATTATCAAGAAAAAAAAGAGAATAACATTAAATACCATAAATGCTACAAACTTTCAAATAATAAACTACAAAACTATGTTACATTAATAAATAATGGAATTATAAACTTCCAAGATGATAATCTACATTTAATACAGATAGAAGTTTCCGATATTACTGGCAATAAATCCACTCTAGAATTCCATGTACAATCTAAAAGACTAGAAGAAAAAGAAGAAAAAGAAGAAAAAGAAGAATATACAAAGCAATTTTTGTTTAATAAAGCTAACATATTTAAAAACAATGACCTCTCTTTACATATGGAAAAAAATACACTATATGAGAATTTGAATTTTATATATGATCGTAAAGACTCTATAGATGATAGCTTTAGCGCATTACACAAAGTACATTACAACATAACGCCTGTACACAAAAAATATGTTCTTTCTATAAAAGGAAGTGTTCCTGAAAGTTTAAGAAAAAAAACGTATATAGCAAGAAAAGATAAAACAGGCAAATTCTTATATATAGGAGGTGTTTGGAAAAACGAATATCTAAGAGCTAAAGTTAGAGAATTTGGAGATTTCTGTATTATAGCAGACACAATAAAACCAGAAGTGAAAGGCCTAAATATTTATCCAGGAAAGATATTAGAAACATCTCAAAAATCTATCAAATGTATAATTAAAGATAAAGAAAGTGGTATAAAAAAATACCGTGGAGAAATAAATGGAAGATGGATACTTATGGATTATGATCCTAAAAAGAATTTGCTAAGATTTGACATTCCAAAATCATTCCCAAAAGGAAATCACAATTTTATCCTAAAAGTAGAAGATAAATTAGGTAATATTACCAGTTATATTGCCGATTTCACATTATAAAATAATTAAAATTTAAGAAATATTCTTTAATCTTTTCTCTCACATTAGAATACGTTTCTATAATCTCTTCTTTTGTTCCAATGGCCTTTGCAGGATCAGGAAAACTATGATGAATCAGTTTATTGGCATTAGAGTAGACAGGACAGATTTCCTTAGCATTATCACATACAGTAAATACAAAATCAAAATGAAAATCTTTATATTCATCAACATGATTTGAAGTGTGATTAGAAATATCTATACCTGCTTCACGCATAACTAATATAGAATAAGGATTAACTGGTTCTGGGTGCGTACCTGCTGAATAAACCACAACCTTATCTTTTAAGAAATATCTAATCCAACCTTCAGCCATCTGAGATCTACAAGAATTGCCTGTACATAAAACTAAAATGTTAAGCATATAAAAGAAGTTAAATTATATTTTTTATGAAATAATTTGCTAAGGTTCAAATATAATAATTTTTCATTTTTAATGTTTATCAGTGGTATATAATCCTATTTTTGTAAATATGTATAAATTTCTTTTTATCATCTGCATCTTTTTTTTCCCTATTAATACATATAGCCAAACTATAAGCGGCATCATTACAGAGAAAAATAAAAAAAAATTAGAAGGAGTCAATATTAAGATATTAGATGAAAGTATTGGAAGCACATCAAAAAAGGATGGCAGCTATATAATTACAGTTCCCTCTAATAAATCAGTTATTATTATTTATAGCTTTATTGGATATGAAATTGAAAAAATAAGAATCCCTGGATTAAGAAAAGGTGAAGAATATAAATTAGATATAATGCTACAACCCAGCAATATGTTATTAAATGATGTTATTGTAACTGACAAAAAAGAAAGAAAAAAGAGTTTTAGTAAAATTAAAGCAAAATACGTAAACTTATTACCTGGAAGTTCAATTGGTGTCGAAGCAATACTTAAAACATTACCTGGAGTAAGTTCCGCAAATGAACTTAGCTCACAATACTCTGTGCGAGGAGGAAATTTTGATGAAAACTTAGTATACGTAAATGGAATTGAAATATATAAACCTTTCTTAATCCGTTCTGGAAAACAAGAAGGATTATCTTTTGTAAATACAGATATGATAAATAATATCATGTTCTCAGCTGGAGGATTTGATGCTAGATATGGAGATAAAATGTCATCTGTTCTAGATATTAGATATAAAAAACCTATAAAAAATAACACCAGTATAAAATTAAGCCTATTAGGAGGTAGTACTTATACCGAAGGTATAAGTAACAATAAAAAATTCTCTTATCTGCTAGGATTCCGACATAAGACCAACCAATATCTTTTTAGAAGCATGGATACAAAAGCAGAATACACACCTGTATTCTCAGACATACAGACTTTTATTAATTATGATATTAATAAAAAATGGTCTATTAACTTTTTAGGAAACATTAGTCAAAATAAATATATTATGAGACCTGAGAATAGAGAGACTGAATTTGGAACAATAAATGAAGCCTTAAAACTTAGAATATATTTTGAAGGACAAGAAATTGATCAATATAAATCTTTTTTTGGAGCACTAAGTAGCATATATAATCCAAATAAGAATTATCAATTACATTTTACAGCTTCTGCATTCAGGACTCTTGAAGAAGAGAATTTTGACATATTAGGAGAATATTGGTTATATCAATTAAATAATAATATGGGATCAAATGAATTTGGAGATGTAGCTTTTGAAAGAGGAGTAGGCAAATACATTAATCATGCTAGAAATAACTTAAAAGCAACCATTATAAATTTCTCACATAGAGGGAAATATGAAAAAGAATCACTAAAAGTGCATTGGGGATTCAGACTACAAGAAGAAAAAATTGAAGATGAAATAAGTGAATGGACTTTAATCGACTCTGCTTTTTTCAATTTCCCACACCCTGTAGACTCGATAGGAATGCCTGGAGATCCTAACCAAGAAATTATACTCAACGAATCTCTTAAAACAAAAATCAATTTATCCTCATATCGACAATCCGCCTATATTCAGTTTTCAAAAGATTTTAACAACTTCACTCTAAATTCAGGAACAAGAGGAAGTTACTGGGATTATAATCAAGAAATATTACTTAGTCCAAGAATCTCTATAGCATATGCCCCTCTTTGGGAAAAAGACATTGTATTCCGAGCTTCAAGTGGAATATATTATCAATCACCATTCTATAAAGAGCTACGCAGTGAAGAAGGTATATTAAACAATAATATAAAATCTCAGAAATCAATACATTATGTCTTAGGTAAGGATTATCTCTTTTATAAATGGGGAAGACCTTTCAAATGGGTAACAGAAATTTATTATAAAGATCTCAAAAACTTAATTCCTTATAAAATAGATAATGTGCAAATACAATATATGACAAATGATTTATCAAATGGATACGCAACTGGAATTGATATGAAAATTAATGGAGAATTTGTAAATGGTGTAGAAAGCTGGGCTTCTTTATCAATCATGAAAACTGGAGAAGATATTATAGGAGATGAAAGAATAGATGAAAATGGTAATTTAGTTGCGGTAGGATTTATACCTAGACCAACTGATCAAAGGGTGAATTTTTCTATGTTTTTTCAAGACTATATACCAAGAAACCCAAATTATAAAATGCATCTAAATATGATATATGGTACAGGATTACCATTTGGACCTCCTGGCTCTGAGAAACATGAAGATGTGCTAAGAATACCTGATTACAGGAGAGTAGATATTGGTTTCTCTGCAATACTAAAATCAGAGAAAAGAGAAAGTAAAAGAAGATGGCTAAACACATTTAAAAATATCTGGATATCAGCTGAAGTTTTTAATCTATTAGATATAAATAACACAATATCATATCTATGGGTGTCCGATATAAGTGGAAGAGAATATGCAGTTCCTAACTACCTTACTCAAAGACAATTAAATGCTAAACTAGTTATCTCTTTTTAATTAAGAATTCATTTTCTTAGAAAGACTATTATAATATATATCTTTATAGTCGTCAATATTACCAAAGATCTGATCATCAATACGTATTTCTCTTTTTGTCACATGCCCAAGTAAGAGAAAAGGCACTCCACTAACACTAAGCATATCTAAAAACTCATCCTCCCCTGTTTCTGTAACAGAAACAACTACTCTAGAAGGAGACTCCCCAAATAGAAAAGCATCTTCTCTAACATCAGAGTGAGTAGTAATATCAAAACCTAGATTATTACACATTGCACTTTCAATCAATGTAATAAATAAACCCCCATCAGAAATATCATGAGCAGACTCAATAATATTTGCCCTTATTAGTTGTGTAATAATAGTTTGAACTCTATATTCCATGTCAAGATCAAAATTTGGAACAGAGGATTCTTTAATCTTATGATAAGAAGCTAAATACTCTGAAGAAGATATGTCATTAATACTCTCTCCTATTATATAAATTAAATCTGACTTACCTTGAAAAGCTAAAGATGTAATATGTTTTTTATCTTCAATAATACCTAACATACCAATAGTAGGAGTGGGAAAAACAGGCGCTTCTTCTTGATCTGATACAGATTGATTATAAAAACTTACATTACCTCCTGTAACTGGAGTACTAAATTTACTGCAAGCTTTACTCATACCTTTAATAGCACCTACAAATTGCCAATAAACTTCAGGATTATAGGGATTACCAAAGTTTAAACAATTAGTAATTGCTGAAGGAACTCCTCCAGAACAAACAATATTTCTAGCTGCTTCAGCAACTGCCATTGCGCATCCCTCTTCAGGATCAGCGTGTACCATACGAGCATTACAATCAACAGTCATGGCAAGTGCCTTATTTGTACCCTTAAGATTAACTATACCTGCATCAGTTGGAAAATTAGTGCTCATATTAACAGTGCCTACCATAGAATCATACTGTTCATATATCCATCTCTTAGATGAAATGTTTTCATGACCTGCCAAAAACTTAGCAACTTGCACTAAATCTTCTGGCTGTTCGACTGTATTAATATTAAATTTTTTCCATTCCTTAAAATAAGATGGTTCTTTAAATGATCGCTCATATATTGGAGCTCCTCCTCCTAAAACTAAATCTGCACAAGGAACATCTGCAACTAATTCATCATGCATAAAATATCTAACTCTTTCTCCCTCTGTAACGACACCTATCTCTTCACAAGATAAATCCCATTTATCAAAGATTGATATAACCGTATCTTCTTGTCCTTTTTTTACAACGACTAACATTCTCTCTTGTGATTCAGAAAGTAGTATCTCCCAATCATGCATATCTTTTTGACGAGTTGGAACCCTATCTAACCATAAATCCATACCATGTTTTCCTGCAGCTGACATTTCATTTGAAGAACATGTAATTCCAGCAGCTCCCATATCCTGCATACCAACAATAGCATCTGTTTGTGCTAATTCCAAAGTCGCCTCTAATAATAATTTTTCTTGGAACGGGTCGCCAACTTGTACTGCAGGTAAATCATCCACAGAATCATCCGTAATATCTTTTGAAGCAAATGAAGCTCCATGAATACCATCTTTACCAGTCCGAGACCCTACTATAAAAACAGGATTCCCAACTCCTGATGATGTAGCGGAAATCATATCTTCTTTTTTCATAATACCTGCAGAGAAAGCATTAACTAATGGATTAGTATTATAACAATCATCAAAAAATACTTCTCCTCCAACTATAGGAATACCAAAAGCATTACCATAATCTCCAATACCTTTTGTAACTCCCTCAACTAACCATTTTGTACGATCTAAAGTTATATCACCAAATCTAAGAGAATTTAATTGTGCAATTGGACGAGCGCCCATCGTAAAAATATCTCGATTAATACCTCCTACGCCTGTTGCAGCTCCTTGATAAGGTTCAAGCGCTGAAGGATGATTATGTGACTCTATCTTAAAACAACAAGCTAGACCATCCCCTATGTCAACTAAACCAGCATTTTCTTCTCCAGCTTCCACTAACATATGTGGTCCATCCTTTGGTAAAGTTTTCAACCATTTAATAGAATTTTTATATGAACAATGCTCTGACCACATTACACCAAATATACTTAACTCACAAAAATTTGGAGTACGGCCTAATATCTCTATTATTCTATTAAATTCATCTTCCAAAAGGCCCATCTCAAGAGCTTGTTCTACAGTTGCTAAATCGTTTGCTATTTCTAAAGACATAAATTAAAAATTTAAAAAAACAAATATAACTCTTCATTATATATTTTTATTTCTAAATTCATCTTTTAAAATTGTGTTTTCAACATCTTTTTAATAAATATATATTATTTAATAACTGGATTATAACAATTAGGTTTCTTAGCGTGAACTGAAGAAAATTCTTTTTCTATAAAGAGAATATCTTTCTTATAATTGCCCGTAGGTATTAATTGATTAAATACTCCGATCTCTTTATACTTATAATCAATCTTTAAAAATAATATAGGAATATCTGCTTGATGCGCTATATGATAAAATCCTGTTTTCCACCTATCTACTCTACTTCTTGTTCCTTCTGGAGAAAGACCTATAATAAGATTATTTCTTTGATTATACATCTCTACAATCTGTGCAACCATATTATTACTAGAAGATCTATATATAGGTATAGCTCCATTCCACTTAAGTATTTTACCTAAAATTGGCAAAAACAATTCACTCTTCGCTAGATAACCAGGAGAAATACCTAGAATATATCCATAACATTTTGCAAAGAAGAAATCCCAATTAGATGTATGAGGAGCGCAAATTACTAAACATCTTTTTGGGAACACAGAAAGCCCTATAACTTTCCATCCAATTAATCTAAAAATCATTATAGCTAAAATTCTTTTCATAAATTATTTTTTGTTACAAAGAAAAAAAACATTTTATAATTATATCACCAAAAATTGTAAGTTTGCAATAATAAAAAGATTGAGGATGAAAGCAAAACACATCGCATTACTACTTATACCGATTAATATAATATTGTTCTATTTTGTATATAACAGTGTTAATGATTATATGGACTTTGAAGCATCAGCCAAAATACGAATATCAGAAAATATTCAAAAATTAAAAGATTTAAGACAAGTTCAAATTGGTCATAAAAAGGCAAAAGGTTATTATGCAAGAGATTTTAACTCTCTAATTCGATTTTTAGAATCTGGACAGATTCCTACAATAAAAGCAATAGGTGAGATTCCTGATGAAATGACAGAAGAAGAAGCCTTAAAATTAGGCCTAATAAGCCGTGATACTATTTATGTAAATGCAAAAGATCATATATTTGATGAAGTATACCTAAGAAGTAGAAATAAATCATTTCGTTTAGAAATAGAAAAACTTCACCAAATTCCACAATCAGAAATTGAATATAATATAAATGCTGGCACTATAGAAAAAGGGAAAGTACTAGTTCAAGTATTTGAAATATCAGCTACCTATGAAAATATTCTGAAAGGACTTAATGCAAAAAATAAAAACTATGATCTAAATAGTTTATTAAAAGTTGGCTCAATGTATGAAGCTTCATTAAATGGAAACTGGGGAGAATAATACTGCCTTAATAAAAACGAGCAATTTTAACATTGATTTATCTGAACAGTATCATTTGTCAATAGAAATTGACCTATATACTTTTACATTTTGCGTGTTAGATATTAAAACTCTAACTTATGTATATCTAGAAAAAAAAATATACAATAAAAATCAAAAAAAATATAGCCACTTTCTTACATCAGTAATAAATAATAATGAAATCTTAAACTCAAAGTTTTCTTCTATTTCTATTAGCTTTTCTGGATTTCCAAATTCATTAATACCTAAATCTTTGTATGACAAGAAATATGTTAAAAAAGTTCTTAATCTACACACAAACAGTTCTGACAACATTTTCACTAATGATCTTTATCTTCATGAAGCTAAAATAATATATGCAATACCAGAAGAAATCACTACAACCATAAACACCTTTTTTCCGACAGCTTACTACAATTGTTCAGAAAATATATTAATCAGTCAATATACAAAACTTAAAAAAGCAGGTAAAACAAATTATATAGATGTAAAAAAAGATAGTGTAAATATAACAATATTAGATGGTGAGAGATTACTTCTAAACAATACCTATAAATTTTTAACAAAAGAAGATTTCTTATATTATATACTTTATTCTTTTGAACAATTAAATCTAATAACTGAAAAAGATCCTGTAGTATTATCTGGAGATATCTCTGAAAAAGATGAAAACTATAAGATAATATATCAATATATAAAGAATATTGATTTTATAAATAGACCCAAACAAATTACATTCCCTAATGAATTTAAGAGTATAAAAGAACACCAGTATTTTGGATTATTTGGACAAGTGCTATGCGAATAATATCAGGCAATCTTAAAGGAAGAAAAATACCCTTTCTAAAAGAACTATCTATTCGCCCAACTACCGACAGAGCTAAAGAAGCTATTTTCAACATACTAGATAATCGGTATTATTTTAAAAACAAATGTATGCTAGATTTATGTTCAGGAACAGGGAATATTGCATTTGAATTCGCCTCAAGAGGCATAAAGAATATAACTGCTGTTGACAACAATATAAAATGTATTAATCAAATAAAATCAAATGCAAAAATACTAGAGTTAGAAATTCTTACAATATTATCAGATTGTAAAAGTTACATTGAAAAATGTAATCAAAAATTTGATTTCATTTATTTAGACCCCCCTTACAATTACACAAAATATAAAGAATTAAAAGATATGGCTGAATTAAAAGCAGTCTATGCAGAAATGGAGCAACTAGCGAGAGATAGAGGCGAAGGAGGTTACGCAATACACTTCTTTACACCATATAGAGGCATCCAAGATGCACCTTATGATTTCTTAATGTCATATATTTGGTTTACCTCAGAAGCTAGGTCAGCTGGAGTAGCAAATTGGCCTGAATGGAACGCTCTGATGGAGGAATCTGGCTTATACAAGAAAAGAGATAAGCATATTGAATCATGTACTGGTGCTGATACTTACCAACTCGATTGGGTTTATAGCACTATAAAATAATAAGTTCTACACTTCTAAAAGGGAGCATTTGCTCCCTTTTTTTTACATAAATTTTATTGCAGCTTACTTGATAAAATAAATATCACTTATATTTAATCAATCACAGAACTGCGCATACACGTTCGTATGATTTGAAGCCATCTGTGCTAAGGCAAAACTAGCATCAAATAGTTCCTTTGCTTCTTTTTCTTTGTTGGCTTTTCTTGCTTTGTCTGACATATCGAGCGTTTCACTAGATAACC
>CAJWCP010000010.1 GCA_913031595.1 uncultured Flavobacteriales bacterium
ACTCCTGCTTGTAATAATTCTTTGAAATTTGTTCTTGACATGTTTACTTTCTTTTTTTGCTTAAGCAATCATCCGGTAGAAGTTTCACCACTTGTCCTGATGATTTAGATGCTAAACATTATTAATATTAATTGTTTTTATCTCTTAACCCACTGGAACTTTTTTCTTGCTTTCTTCTGTCCAGGCTTTTTTCTCTCAACAACTCTAGAATCTCTTGTTAACAATCCATCAGCCTTTAAAGGGGCTCTATTATTGACATCCACCTCACATAAAGCTCTTGATATTGCTAGCCTTATTGCTTCAACCTGCCCTGTATTTCCTCCTCCATTAACATTTACCTTAACATTATACTTATCTGAAAGTTCGACAACCTTAAAAGGTTGTTGTAATTTATATTGCATTGTATCAACTGGAAAATAATCTTTAAAATCTTTTCCATTTATAGTAATATCACCTTTGCCTTTTGATAAATAAACTCTTGCAACAGATGATTTTCTTCTTCCAATAGTGTGAATTGTTTCCATATGTTATCTTAAATCATTTAAATTAAGTAGCGTTGGATTTTGCGCCTTCTGATTATGTTCATCCCCTTCATATATATAACAATTCCTTAAAATTGCAGCACCTAATTTATTCTTAGGCAGCATTCCCTTAATAGCATGCCGTACAACAGACGTCCCATCCTTTACAAGCATCTCTGCAGGAGTTTTTCTTTTCTGTCCTCCAGGATATCCAGTATGACTAAATATTTCCCTATTAGACATTTTATTACCTGTCATGACAATCTTATCTGCATTAATAATAATCACATAATCACCACAATCTGAATGCGGAGTATAATTTGTTTTATACTTTCCTCTAAGAATTTTTGCAATTTTAGATGCCATTCTTCCAAGAATTTGTCCATTTGCATCAACTAAATGCCATTTTTTATCAGCATTCTCTTTATTAATTGAAAGTGTTCTATAACTTAATGTATTCACCATAAATTATTTTAAGGGGTGCAAATCTACACTTTTTTATAATTATACAAAATTTTATCAAAGATTATTGTCATATAAGTTTTAGCTCCTTGCCTACCTTTACAAAGGCTTCTACAGCGAGATCTAAATGATCTATAGAATGAGCTGCTGAAATCTGCACTCTTATTCTAGCTTCTTCTTTAGGCACTACAGGGAAAAAGAACCCAATTACATAAATCCCTTCAAGAAGCAATTTATCTGCCATATTCTGTGCAAGCTTAGCATCATATAACATAACAGGAACTATAGGGTGTTTACCTTGTTTTATGTCGAAGCCCGCATTGATCATATTTTTCCTAAAATAAGCTGAATTACTCTCTAATTTGTCACGAAGATCAGTTGTAGAGTCTAATAGTTCTATAACCTTAGTAGCTGCTCCAACTATTGAAGGCGCTAATGAATTTGAAAACAAATATGGTCGAGATTTTTGACGTAACATTTCTATAATTTCCTTTTTCCCAGAGGTAAATCCACCCATGCTCCCCCCCAAAGCCTTACCTAATGTAGATGTAATAATATCAACTCTTCCGATAACATTACAATACTCATGAGTCCCTCTTCCTGTTTTTCCTATAAATCCAGTGGCATGGGAATCATCAACCATAACTAGAGCTTCATATTTTTCTGCTAAATCACATATCCTCTGTAAATTTGCAATGTATCCATCCATAGAGAAAACTCCATCTGTAACAATAATTCTATTTCTTTGCTCTTGAGCTTTTATTAATTGATTCTCTAAATCAATCATATCATTATTATTATATCTATACCGTACAGCTTTACACAATCTTACTCCATCAATAATAGAGGCATGATTTAATGAGTCTGATATAATGGCATCCTCATCTGTAAAAAGAGGCTCAAAAAGTCCCCCATTAGCATCAAAAGCTGCTGCATATAATATCGTGTCTTCCATGCCTAAGAATTCTGAGATTCTTTTTTCAAGATTCTTGTGAATATCTTGCGTTCCACAAATAAAACGGACAGATGACATCCCATATCCATGAGTATCTAAAGCCTCTTTAGCTGCTTGAATAACAGCTGGATGAGAAGAGAGTCCTAAATAATTATTCGCACAAAAATTTAAAACTTCTTCTCCTGTACTGACACAAATTAATGCCCCTTGAGGGTTTATAATAACTCTTTCTTTTTTAAATAAACCATTCTCTTTTATTTCTTCTAATTGATTACTTAATTGATTTTGAATATTTCCTAGCATATTTATTCTATATTTATTATAACACCTCTAAACCAAATAAAAAGGGAGGTTAAGTCCTCCCTTTATTTTTATTCATAAGCCTTTTCTTTACACTATCCCTTGATCTAACATTGCATCTGCAACTTTAACAAAACCGGCAATATTAGCTCCTTTTACATAATTCACATACCCATCATCTTCTGTACCATACTCTTTGCAAGAATTATGAATTTCATTCATGATATCTTTCAGTTTCTGATCTACTTCTTCTCTACCCCAATTCATTCTTAATGAATTTTGACTCATTTCTAATCCAGAAGTTGCTACACCTCCTGCATTAGAAGCTTTACCTGGAGCAAAAAGAATCTTAGCTTGCTGAAATACGTGAATTGCTTCAGGAGTACAAGGCATATTTGCTCCTTCAGAAACACAAATACATCCATTACTAATTAATGTTTTTGCTTCTTCTTCATTTAGTTCATTTTGTGTTGCACAAGGCAGAGCAATATCACATTTTACTGCCCATGGCCTACCTTTATGAAAATCGCAATTAAATTTGTCAGCATATTCTTTAATTCTTCCTCTTTCAACATTTTTTAATTGCATAACAAATTGTAATTTTTCAGAATCTATACCATTTATATCATAAATATAGCCAGAAGAATCTGAAAGAGTAATCACTTTCGCCCCTAACTCTATAGCTTTTTCACATGCATACTGAGCAACATTACCAGAGCCAGATATAGCAACTGTTTTTCCTTTAAAAGAGTCTCCTTTGTTTTTAAGCATATTTTGAGCAAAATACACATTGCCATAACCTGTTGCTTCAGGACGAATCAATGATCCTCCCCAGCTTGCTCCTTTTCCTGTTAAAACACCTGTAAACTCATTTCTAATTCTTTTATATTGTCCAAACATAAACCCAATTTCTCTTGACCCTACACCAATATCTCCAGCAGGAACATCAGTATTAGGACCTATATGCCTAAATAACTCCGTCATAAAAGATTGGCAAAACTTCATTACTTCATTATCTGATTTTCCTTTTGGATCAAAATCTGAACCTCCTTTACCCCCTCCCATTGGTAGTGTAGTTAATGAGTTTTTAAATATCTGCTCAAAACCTAAAAACTTGAGTATTGAAAGATTTACTGAAGGATGAAATCTAAGTCCCCCTTTATAAGGGCCAATAGCCGAATTAAATTCTACTCTATACCCTCTATTTACCATAGTTTCTCCACTATCATTTAACCATGGAACTCTAAATATTAAAACCCTTTCAGGCTCTATCATCCTCTCTAATAGCATTCTATTATTATACTTAGGATTTTTTTGCATAAAAGGAATAATAACCTCTGCTACTTCCTCTACTGCTTGCAAAAACTCAGTCTCTCCAGCATTCTTACTAGATACTATTTGCATAAATTCATGAACTTTATTTTCCATTATTATTGTTTAATTTTATATTGCTTTTCTAAATCACAAATTGAGACAAATGTATATTATTTTTCTAAAGAGCAAAAGTTTTATTTATGGTTCTTATAAATTTTAAAATTACTATCTAGCTCTGTATGTCTTTATTATTTCTTGATATTACTTTTGAATTTCTCTTCCTCTCATTCTATTTTCTATATTTGTGAAATAATTAGTCTCATTAAGTATGAAAAACCTTTGTCTAATATTATTGTTTATCTCTTTTAATTACGCAGTATTTGGACAAACTGTTACTGGTGTAGTTTTAGATAAGTCTTCAAAAGAAGCATTAATTGGTGTAAATATTATATTAGAAGATGGTAGCGGAACAGCTACAGATATATTTGGCAAATATACTCTTAAAGCAAAAAATGGAACTAACACTATTACTTTTAAATATATTGGATATGAAAATGAGATAAAAAAAATCACTCTTCAGGAAAATGAAGAAAAAACAGTAAACATTAATCTTAATTCTAGTTCCGAAATATTAAATACAGTTGTTATCTCAGCAGGTAAATTTGAACAAAAATTAGAGGAAATCACCGTATCTATGGAGGTTATTAAACCTAGTCTAATTGAAAACAAAAATACAACCGATATACAAACAGCTATGGATCAAGTTCCGGGGGTAAATATTACTGATGGGCAAGCAAATATTAGAGGAGGAAGTGGTTGGAGTTATGGTGCGGGGACCAGAGTATCTGTTTTAGTAGATGATATGCCTTTAATTTCTGGAGATGCTGGTCAAGTACAATGGAAACTTATTGCAACTGAGAATATTAACCAGGTAGAGGTAATAAAAGGGGCTTCTTCTGCACTTTATGGATCTTCAGCCTTAAATGGTATTATAAATATACGTACCGCTTTCCCTAGTCAAAAAGATATCGATAAACATAAACTTCCTGGATATACAAAAATAAATATGCATTATGGATTAATTGATAATGCAAAAAGAGAGGTCTTAAATTGGCGTGGGGAAAGAGGGGTTTTTAGAGGGATTGAATTTCTACATGCCATGAAAATAGATAATCTTGATTTATCCTTAGGTGGTAATATTTTTAAAGATAATGGATACAGACTAGACGAGATAACAGATAGAAAAAGATTTAATCTTAATTCAACCTATAAAAGCAAGAAAGTAAAAGGATTATCATTTGGCTTAAATGCTAACTTTCTTTTTCAATCAACTGGATCTGCTCTAATATGGAATAGTTTAGACGAGGCTTATATCCCCTTAGATAGTGCAATAACAACAACAAATGGAGACACCTATAATATTGACCCTTCAATAACATATATGAAAGGGAATAATAAACATACCCTAAGAACACGATATTTAAAAGTTATTAATGACAATAGCACTAAAGGAAAGGATGAAGAGCAAGATAATGCATCTAAAACTTTTTATAGTGATTATCAATGGCAGAAAAATATTAAGAAAAATGACTTAATATTTACAGTAGGAACAACGAATGAAATTGTATATGCTCGTGCTGCACTATTTAATGGAAAGAATAATCGAATAAATAATGCTCTCTATACTCAAATAGATAAGAAATATGGAAGATTAAATCTATCTTTAGGGGCTAGATATGAGAGTTTTCAATTAAAATCTGATAAAACACATGTTATTAATGGAGATACTATAAACAGTTTTTCAGCAGCAAGACCCATATTTAGAACTGGATTAAATTATCAATTAGCAGAAGCAACTTATATTAGAACCTCATGGGGTCAAGGATATCGTTTCCCTTCAATGGCTGAACTTTTCATCTCCACAGAAGTTGCAGGTGGTATTGAAGTTTATCCAAACCCGGAATTAAAACCTGAAAGTGGATGGAGTGCTGAAATTGGTATAAAGCAAGGATTAAAAGCTGGAACTTGGGCAGGCTATTTAGATATTGCTGCTTTTTTAATGCAATACGATGATATGATGGAGTTTACTTTTGGACAGTGGGGAGAAGACAATGGGGATGCTAACTTTTATGGGCTTGGGTTTAAATCTGTCAATATTGGGAATACTCAAATAAGTGGTATAGAAGTGAGCTTAAGTGGTCAAGGAAAAATTAATAACAACACAACAATTAATCTACTAGCAGGCTATACTTATATGAATCCAATATCATTAACGCCTAATGATGTATACGAATCATATGAAGACTCAACAATTATTGAAGTATATCTAGTAGGCAGTGATGGTGAATATCTTCCTGGAGAGTGGATATCCGATATCACATACAACAATAGTAGTTCTGACCCATCTGTTTTAAAATACAGATATAAGCATCTTGCAAAAATTGATGCAGAATTAATTTATAAAAGATTATCACTAGGAAGTAGTGTGCGATATAATGACTTTATGAAAAATATTGATGCAATCTTTACAGATAGAACAATAAATGAAGGGTTTGGGCCTATTGAAGCGGTAATCCCTGGCATTAATGAAGCAAGAGATAAATTTTTAAATGGGGACATAATAATTGATGCGAGAATGGGATATCAACTAAATGATATATTGCGAGTTGGGTTTGTAGTTAACAATGTACTAAATCGCGAGTATATGACAAGACCTGCTAATATGATGCCTCCAAGAACTTTTGCTTTACAATGTAATCTAAAAATATAATGTTTGTGGTTGGGATAATACCTGCTCGATATAAATCAACTAGATTTCCGGGTAAACCATTAGCAGAAATTTCTGGCAAGACGATGATTCAAAGAGTCTATGAGCAGGCCAAAAAATGTTCTCTTCTATCTAAAATAATAGTTGCAACAGATGATAAAGAAATATTTGAGCATGTCATTACGTTTGGCGGAAAAGCTGTCATGACAAAAGAAAGTCATGCTTCTGGAACTGAAAGATGTAATGAAGTAGCAAAAAAAAAATACCCATCTGCAGATATTATTATCAATATTCAAGGGGACCAACCATATATAGATCCAGACCAAATATCAACACTAATTAAACTATTTAATAATACAGAAGTTAGTATTGGAACTCTTGCAAAGAAAATAGATACTATAGAAGACATGCAAAACCCAAATTGTGTTAAAGTAATATTTGACGCACAAAATAGAGCTGTTAATTTTTGTAGAAAAGTTAAAAATCCAAAAGAGGGGGAATCATATTATAAGCATATTGGAATTTATGGCTATAAAATCAAAACTCTAACTGAAATTTGTAATTTAGAAAAATCAAAAAATGAGATAAAAGAACAACTTGAGCAGTTAAGATGGATAGATAATAATTATACAATTAACGTAGGAATTACTACTATTGATTCTGTCTCAGTTGACACTTTAGAGGATATCTTAAATATTAGATCTAACTTGAGATAATTTTTTTAATTTTGTCACGATGAACAAGTCAGTATCACATTATATTTCTGAGCTATTATTTTTACATGATTGTGTTGTTTTGCCTGAATTTGGCGGGTTTGTTGGTAACAAACAATCTGCAAAATTAAATACAATCACAAGTGAACTTCTTCCCCCTTCAAAACAATTATTATTTAATAAAAATTTAACAACAAATGATGGTTTATTAATTAATCATATTGCGAATCAAGAAGGTATCACAAATAAAAAAGCAAAAAAAGAAGTAGAAAAGTTTATTAATAATATCAATAAAACACTAACTGACAAAAGAGTACTACGTATTAAAGATATTGGTATTTTCTCATTAGGAGAAGAAAATAATATCCTCTTCCTTCAAGATAAAAAGATTAATTATAATCTTGCGTCTTTTGGTATGGAAAAAATAGTTCGTAAAAATATATCTCGAATAACAATTGAAAAGAAAGTTGATGAAACTATTGAAATTATTAAAAAAACAAAAAAACAACCAAAATTTATGTTGCGAGCAGCGGCTATTATCCTACCATTATTTACTCTTTCTTATCTGAGTATTTCTCAACAAGAAAATATTAGTTTAGTTTATGCAAAAATGGGACAATTAAACTTAAATCCTGCTCACTCAATAATAGAGAAAGTTGATGAAGCTGAAGAGTCATCAAAAACTAAAAAAATAATCATTGAAGCAAATGAAAACAATATTGTTGAAAAATTAAATGAAACTGTTATTGAGCCAAGTTTAACGATTGAAAATGAAGAAGAATATCAAACTTTAAATGTATTAGAAAATAAACGATTTTATATTATCGCTGGAGCCTTTTCTGAAGAAAGAAATGCCTATAAATTAATCAACCAACTGCGTAAAAAAGACTATGACCCTGAAATTATAGATGGGGGGACTTTATTAAGAGTGAGTTATAATTCATTTGAAAATAAAGAATTAGCAATTTCTGTGCTGAATGAAATCAGAAAAGAAAATAGATCTGCGTGGCTACTTACTAAATAAATATTTATGAAACCGAAAAATGCTAGCGATTCTCTGTCAATTACAACAGAAATTGTTCTGCCAAATGATACTAATAACTTAAATAATCTAATGGGAGGAAGATTACTACATTGGATGGATATCGCCGCGGCTATATCAGCATATAGGCATTGTGGGAGAATTGTTGTAACAGCATCTGTTAATCATGTTTCTTTTACTGAAGCTATTCCTGCTGGAAGTATAGTAACCTTAGAGGCTAAAGTTTCTCGCGCATTCACTTCATCAATGGAAGTATATGTTGATGTCTGGATGGAAAACCGAGAGGCAAAAGGTAAGGTTAAGTGTAATGATGCTATTTACACTTTTGTAGCCGTGGATCAATTAGGCACACCTATTGATGTTCCAGAATTAATTCCTAATACAGAAGAAGAGAAGAAAAGATTTGATTCAGCATTAAGAAGAAGACAACTTTCTTTAATATTATCAGGAAGAATGAAGGCAAAAGACGCAACAGAATTAAAAGCATTATTTGAATAATCTATTAATAAGATCTCCTATAGTAGGGCTATAACGTTATCATATATCTCCTGCGTACTAATAGTTTTAACACAACCTTCTTTAGAGAATTTGCAAGAACTACCATGCCTTGAGCAAGGATACTGAGATTGTTTTGATAATAGCTCTATACTAGTATTCTTTGCTATATATGGACTAAAACCTAAAGAAGGTTTCGTGCAGCCCCAAAAAGATATCAATGGTATATCAAAACATGTTCCTATATGCATCATTCCCGTATCATTAGTCAATAATAATTGACTATGTTTAATCAAATATGCAGATTCGTCTATAGATAATCTTCCGCAAAAGTTGACTACATCATTAGATTTTATTTTGCTAACTATTTCGTCTCCTATCACTCTTTCATTATTTCCTCCTAATAAAATAACTGGAAGATCCAGTCTATTAATAACAGTCTGGATCTGCTTAACAGATAATCTTTTCTGAACATAATTACCTCCTATACTCCACGCAACATAATCCTGATTTATATTATAATTAATCTTACTCGTGCTATCTATAAAATAATCTAACCCATTATTATCATTATGAATATTTAATTTTTCTACTGTTTTAAAATATCTATCTACAACATGATTTTTAAGTAAATTAATTCCAAAATAAATCAGTAGCTGTCTTTTAATAGTTTGTTTAGAAACCGTATATGACTTGACTTTTAAATTCCACTTAATGCGTGAAGATCTTAGGTTATTTTGAAGATCAATAATTATATCATATCTTTCTTCTTTTAATGATTCTATAATTTGTGATAAATTATAATTAAATGCAACTGTTTTTTTGATGTTGGGGTTAGTGTTAAGTAAGCCTACATACTCTTTCTTTGTTAAATAATCTATCTCTGCATTTATTTGCTGTTTAATACATCTTATAACTGGTGTTGTTAAAATAATATCGCCAATAGAACTAAATCTTATAACTAGTATTTTAAGTTTCTTTGACACTGTGTAAAATTATACAATTTATCCTAATTTTGCCAATATGAAATTTATTGACACTCATAGCCATCTATATAGTAAACAATTTAATGATGATCGGTCTCAAGTTGTAAAAGATGCTATTAATAATGGTATACATAAAATTCTTTTACCTAATATATCAAGTAAGCATACTAAAGGCATGAATAATCTATGTCAAGAATTTCCTAAAAACTGTTTTCCAATGATGGGGTTACACCCTTGTGATGTAAAAGAAAAAAATTGCGCTGCTGAATTAAAACACGTTCAAGAAGAATTGAAAAAAGGGAAATATATCGCAGTTGGAGAAATTGGAATAGATTTATATTGGGATAAATCTACTCTAGAAATCCAAAAGGAAGCGTTTATAGCTCAAATTAAAATAGCAAAGAAATTACAACTGCCTATTGTAATACATGTAAGGGATTCTTTTAAAGAAGTAATTAAAATAGTAGAGAAACTAAATGACACAAACTTACGAGGAGTTTTTCATTGTTTTACATTAGGATATAAAGAAGCTCAAAGAATAATAAACTTAACAGACTTTTATTTAGGTATTGGAGGCGTTATAACATTTAAAAACTCTGGACTTGATAAAACTATTCGACAAATTAATCTCAAAAATATTATTCTTGAAACAGACTCTCCATATCTAGCGCCAACTCCTTATAGGGGCAAAAGAAATGAAAGTAAAAATCTTGCCATTATAGCAAATAAATTAGCTGAAATATATGAATGCTCAGTAGAAGAAATAGCAAAGATAACAACTGAAAATGCGACATCATTATTCAAAATATGAAAAAAGAAATACTATTAATTTATACAGGAGGTACTATTGGGATGATAAAAGATCCGAAAAAGAAAAGTCTAGTCCCTTTTAACTTTGATAAAGTATTAGACGCACTTCCTGAACTTAAAAATAGTGAAATTAAATTATCTAATATTAGCATTAAAAAACCTATTGATTCATCAAATATGAATATCCAAGTTTGGATAGAACTTGCTCAAATTATTAAGAAAAATTATAAACAATATACTGGTTTTGTTGTGCTTCATGGCACTGATACTATGGCTTTTTCCGCCTCTGCAATGAGTTTTCTACTAGAAAATTTAAATAAAGCAGTAATTTTTACAGGATCACAAATACCTATAGGCGTTACAAGAACAGATGCGAAAGAAAATCTAATTACTTCTATAGAAATTGCCGGCAGTGGCAAAATAAATGAAGTGGGAGTGTTTTTTGAAGATCAACTGTATAGAGGAAATCGTACGGTAAAAGTAAATACAGAACATTTTGAAGCATTTCAATCTCCTAATTATCCAGTGTTAGCTCAGGCAGGAGTAAATATTAAATACACTTCAGCTATTGATAAAAAAACTAATGAAGATTTAATTGTGCATACGCATCTCTCAAATAATGTGGCTATACTAAAACTATTTCCAGCAATCAAAACGGAAGTTATTAAGGCAATACTAAATAGTGCTAAAGGAATTGTTATTGAAAGTTTTGGCTCTGGGAATGCTGCTAATAATGCAGAATTATTAAAATTACTAAAAGAAGCTATCCAAAAAGAAAAAGTATTAATAAATATTACACAATGCTTACATGGAAGAGCTGTTGAAGAAAAATATCAAACAAGTGATGTGTTTGTAAAATCAGGCGTGTTATGCGGGAAAGATCTAACTACAGAAGCTGCTATTACTAAATTAATGTTCTTACTTGGTCAAGATATAAGCATTAAAGAGATTAAAAAAAATATGCAAAAAAACTTAAGAGGTGAAATAACTATTTAATACTCTATTGGTGAGGTGGCCGAGTGGCTTAAGGCGCACGCTTGGAAAGCGTGTAAACGGGAAACTGTTTCGGGGGTTCGAATCCCTTCCTCACCGCTTTTTTTTAATCAATTACGGATTAGGATTGTATAGAGGATTATTATATATATAAAAACTGCTAAAAACATATATATTTACAATACAAATTAAGATGAAAAAAACTGTATACTACATATTTACACTACTACTAATTCTACATTTATGTTGCTATTGGGTAACCCTAGAAGGGGTTATTGCTGTCCTTACATCACTATATATGCCTATCTGTTTTGCATTCTTTTTTAGAAGAATTGATGTCTTTGAACAAGAAAGTTGGAAAGATATTGTACTTGTATTTATTGTCTCATGTATAACACTACTGATTTACAGCCCTTTTATAGGTTTTGTACATTCAGCTTTTGATCTTCCTGATGAGATAGGAAATGCTTCTTTCTTACAAATGTTATTTGCAGTAGCTATTCCTGAAGAGATTATTAAAATAATACCTGTACTTATTATACTAAAGACAACAAAATTTATTAATGAGCCTATTGACTATATTATATATTCCTCAATATCAGCGTTAGGATTTGCATTTATTGAAAACATACAGTATATCTCATCAATGCTAGATCAAGACATGAACATTATAGCTATTAGATCATTTTTTCCAACATTAATGCACATGTGCACAACTTCAATAATAGGATATCAGATATATAAATATCAAAAACAATCTAACAGCTTAAAGAAATCTCACTTGTTATATATCATATTAGCTTTTTTTCTTGCTTCTATAGGTCACGCAATGTATAATTTACTAGGGATTTGGATCCTACTTATTTTATGTGGTTACTATGCTTCAAATATAAAAGAGACATTAAAAGACTCTCCATTTATTAATAAAACGAATATTGATGATGAATTAAACACTCAAACTAGTGTTACAAATTCTGGCTATAATTCATTTTATATTTATATGATATTTGGAGTTTTGTTAATGGATATAATCTTTGGATATATAAATAATGGTGTGCTAAATTTAGATATATTATCTAGTCTAGTAATAATTATAATCCTGTTCTCCATTATTATAAATAGTGCGTTAGATAAAAGTGAAGTTAAACAAATATGGAAGAAAATAGCTAAGAAATAAAACAGTATATTCTCTATTTATTTCTATTGTAGAGTTTTAGGCCAAAATAGAGTGGTAATACTCCTAGAGCTAAAACCATGATTAAATCAACAAATAAAGGTTCTTCTGTAGTTTTCTGATATATATCAACAAGAGTGCTTGCTACAATAAGAGCGCCAAAAAGAATTAAGATAATACTAAAAATTCTTTCAATTGTAGAGGCTATTTCTTTTTTCATTATTAAAAGGTAAATAATTTTTTTTCAGTATTATTTTTTATAAAATTACATATTTTTTTTTAATGATTTATGTTTTAAATAATCAAATAAAATACAATTTAATGTTATTAATAAAAATCCATAAAAAGCATCTTCAATTGGTATAGTAAAAAGTCTAAATGACAGATTTTGGCTATCATCATACCATACAATAGGATTATCTATTATAGATCCAGTTAAAATACCATTGCTTATGAAAAAGAAAGGTATAATAGCTAAATATGATATAATAATAACACTAATATTTATTCTTTTGAATTTAACAAACAATAAGGTCAATAATAAAAATATTGATGTATAAAACGTATACATCTTCTTAAAAAATAATAAAGAACTAATTACCGTTAATAGAATGAGCACATTAATTAATAACGAATAATTTTTTTTAGAGAAAATGTTTGTAGAGAGGTACTTTTTAAAAACAAAGTATGTAAAAACACAAGCATATGGTATGCAAATGAAAAATAATATTTCTTCTACTGGTAAATTAAAAATATTGATTCCAAGTAGATACTCCGAATTAAATCCCCAAACTTGCAGTTTTGTAAAGTAGATATCCCATAATATAAATATTGATGATACAATAAAATTAGCTAATAAAAAATGCTTCCACTCTTTATAAAATGGATATTTCTTATAAAAACTTGCAAAAAAAGGAATTGCTATACAGGCTACATTAATAATTAAGTAAGTATATGGTTTCACAATTGATATTTTTCTTTAAAATATTTCCATGGGACATATAGCATCCCGAATGATTCTCCGCCTTCCTTTACTAACGATTTATGATGCATTTTATGTCCCTTTCTTAAAGCTTGTATATATTTCCATTTTATATTTTTAAACCATTTAAACCTTTGATGTATAATTACATCATGAACTAAAAAATAACATATCCCATAAACTAAAATACCTACCCCAATAAAAAAGAAATAACTATACCCATTTTTCATGCCATAATACATTAATAGGATGCTCGGTGTAGCAAAAATTAAAAAAAATAAGTCATTTTTCTCAAAAATTGAACCATATTTAGGTTGATGATGGTCCTCATGTAAATACCACAAAAAACCATGCATTACATATTTATGAGTCAGCCATGTAACTCCTTCCATTAATATAACAGTAAATAAAATGATGCATATATTTATAACTATAATCATATCGGTCTATTTTATATCTCTTCTTCTATTTTTAGTAAATTTAACACATTAGTAATAAATTCTTGCAATTCTGCTGACTCCTTGCTTTTATTCTGCATAATAAAGTTTAAATCTAAATCAATTTGCCGATTATATTTTAAGAACCCAGGGGCTTTTTTCTGCACTGCATATCTTAATAATCGCAGTTCAATATTTTGATAATTATACTCTACAAGGACATCTAGTTCTTTTGAATATTTTTTAAACTTCACCATCTTCTCAAATGGGTTAAATTTATAATCAATCAAAATAAGATTTGCAACATTATAATAGGCTTCTACTATAGGCTCTTTAGTCTTGAAAGATGTTAATTTTATAAGCTTGTTAACCTGCTCTAAATTATTCGCATTAATATAAGCACTTCTTATTTCTTTTATAAGTAAATCTTGACTACTACCTATTATATAAGAAAAGCATAAAAATATAAAAAGTGCTTTTTTCAAATCAACTTTAATTTATGTTTACACATAGAGACAATCATTATAAATAACTTATTAATATTTGAAACTCTTATTCTTTCTTCTAGTATTCGAGAAGATGATAATGATTTGATTTTAGTAAATAAAATATAATAATAGCGGTAGGCTAAATAGACACCCCCTTTAGATAATGCTGGGAGCATTTTAATACCTGTTAAGGCCTCTTTAAAATCATCTTCAATTTCATTCTCAATCTTCTGTTTTTGATATTTATCAAAATTAGTCATGTCAACTCCAGGAAAATATGTCCTCCCTAAAGTTTTAAAATCACTATTTGCATCTCTCAAAAAATTTACCTTCTGAAAAGCTGCTCCTAACCTCATCGCATATGGCTTTAATAAATTATACCTTTCGTCATTACCAGTTACAAATACTCTTAAACACATTAATCCCACCACCTCAGCTGAGCCTAAAACATATAGCTTATATTTTTCTTCATCATAAATCTGTTTGTTTAAGTCCATTTCCATGCTATTAAAAAAAGTTTCTATTAATTCTTTCTCTATGTTAAACTCATGAACAGTTTTCTGAAAGCTATTCAAAATAGGATTTAAACTAATCTTATCTTTAATCGATTTTATTGTCTGTGATTTAAAATCATAAAACAATTCTTGCTTATTATAATCATGAAAAGAATCTACAATCTCATCTGCAAGTCTAACAAATCCATATATATTATATATTGGCTCATGTATTTCTTTATCTAATGCTTTAATACCAAAAGAAAAACTTGTACTATACAGGTTGGTAGTATATTGACTACATTTATTTGACAATTTATCAAAAAGTAATTTCATAAAATCCTAACTTTTTAAAATATAATCTGCAACAACCTGTCCTGAAATTATCGCAGGAGGAACTCCTGGGCCTGGAACAGTTAATTGGCCTGTATAAAATAAATTATTGATTTTCTTGTTTATAATTTTAGGTTTTAAATTAGCTGTTTGCGACAACGTGTTTGCAAGTCCATATGCATTCCCCTTATAAGCATTATAATCATTTTTAAAATCATTTACACAATAGCTCCTTTTATATTCAATATGTTGAATAATCTCTTCCTGACAATATCTTTCTAATCTATACATCATAATATTGAAATATTTTTCTCTTAACTCTAAGTTATCTTGAATGCCCGCTGCAATTGGCATCAATAAAAAAAGGTTTTCTTTATCACTTGGCGCAACAGATTTATCAGTTTTAGAAGGGCAACAAGCATAAAACAATGGATTACTTGGCCATTCAGGATCTTTATAAATTTCATCAATATGCTTATCAATTTCTTCATCAAAAAACAAATTATGATGTTGCAATTTGTTAAGTTTTTTATTTACACCTAAATAAAATAATAATGCTGAAGGGGAAAATGTTCTTTTCTGCCAATAATTATTTGAATAATTACTATATTTATTTGGCAAGAGTTTTCCATCAACATGACTATAGTCTGCAGAAGCAATAATTTTGTCAAATCGGAAAATCCCTCTGGAAGTGTCTATTGATTTTGCAATATTACCTTCTATATTTATCTTATTCACATTAACATTAGGCTCAAAATTTACTGATAACTCCTTGCAAAGTTTAACAAAACCATCTATAACCTTTCCAAATCCTCCTTCAGGGTAAAAAGTTCCATTCTTAATACCTGAATATGCCATTAAGCTATAAAGAGCAGGAGTGTCTGAGGGGGCGGTGCCTAAGAAAAGTACAGGAAATTCCATCAAAGCTTTAATTTTTTGATTTTTAAAATAGCTAGCAACATGTTTTCTATATGACGTGAACATTTGTAATTTAAAAATGTTCGTTATTATATCTTTCTTAAATAATTCTTTTAATGACAAACCTGGCTCATATACCAATTTAGTAACTCCAAAATCATATCTAAATTTAGCTTCACTCATGAATTTTTCTAGTTTTCTGGCACTCCCCTTCTCTATTTTTTCAAACATTTCTAATATAGACTCCCACTTTTCAGGCACAATCATTTCATCATCTTGGCTAAATATAATTTGAAAACCTGGATCTAATTTCTGAAGCTTAAAATAATCTTCTACCTTCCTGTCAAAGCGGTTAAAAAAGCGCTCAAAAACATCAGGCATCCAATACCAACTTGGCCCCATGTCAAAAGTAAAGCCTGACTCTTGAAACTGCCTAGCTCGGCCTCCTAATACTTTATTTTTTTCGTAAATAGTGACTTCATGACCATCTTTTGCTAAAATAGCAGCACAACTAAGGCCAGAAAATCCACTTCCAATAATAGCAATCTTACTCATCTTTACTTTTTAACAATTTTACCAGTCTGTTTCTATAATTTAAAAGTCATATATTTAAGAAATCACTCATTAAGTAGTTCAAACAAGTCATCTAAATTAGGTGAAATAATCATTTCTATTCTTCTATTTGCATCTCTACCTGAAGATGTTTTATTAGAAGCAATTGGCATAAATTCTGCGCGGCCTGCAGCTGTCAATTGTAATGGTTCTAATTTTGGATTTTTAAGTAAAACTTTTACAACGCTAGTAGCTCGCATTACACTTAAATCCCAATTATCTTTAATAATTCCTTTTCCACTGAATGGTATACTATCTGTATGCCCTTCTACTAAAATCTGTAAAGAATTCTGAGTAGATAAAGCAACAGCTAATTTATTCAATGCTATAATGCCCCCACTATTAACCTCATACTTTCCTGATGCAAAAAGCAAATCTTCTTCTAATGAAATATATACTTTTCCATTTCTTTGAATAATAGTAAGCCCCTGGCCATCTAATCCTGTTAATGCTTTAGAAACACTTTGTTTTAAATTAGTAACTATAGAATCTTTCTTATTAATTATCAACTCTAATTCTGAAACTCTAACAGCCCTTAACTCTAAATCATTTTTAGTTTTTTGTAATTCATTTTGCTTTAAAAGCAAAGAATTAGAAAGCTCATTTAACTCATCTTCCTTCTTAAATAATTCAGCCTGAGCCTCTTCTAATTGCTCTAATAATCTTTTAGTTTCTTTAGCTTTCTCAGAAATATAACGGCTATTCTTAGAGGCTAACAAGTCATAAGTATCACTAAGCTCATCATATTTTGACTGTAATAACATAAGTGACTTCCCGTTTTGAATAGAATCATTTTTTAATTCATCTATCTTTTTCTTAATATTAATTAGTTCTGATGATTTTCTCTCAAAATCTGCATTTAAAGCAAGTAATTCTTTTTCTTTCTGCTGTAATTTTTTCTTAGTTTCCTCTGAATCACTAATTAATTTATTATGTACTTTCGGAGTAATACATGAATTTAAGAATAGACAAATTAAAAATAAATAGAAAATTATTCTTTTCATATCTTTTATATATTTAAATATGTCAAAACTACAAAGTAACTAGATTAATTATTTTGTACACAATAATACTTTTCAACACAAAATTAATGAAAAGGTAAAGAAATAATTAAATCTTATTTCGGTCTATAAAAATCTATTGTAAAACCCAGCATCCTTCGATCCAAAAAAATCCATGAGGAGTCTGTTCCCAATATCCTGGATTCCAATAGTGCCCTCTTTTTATCTTCTTCCATCTTGCTCGCTGCCAGACATATCTTCCAAAATAAGAGTTCCATTTCCAGTAACCTTGAACCCAAATATATCCAGGACGAACTCTATTTGGTTTCTTTACAATAACCTTTGGCCTATTAGGTTTTGTAACAACAATGCGATTTCTATTCTTCTTAATAACACGGTTTTTAGAGGTGTTATTCTTTATATAGACTTTATTTGTCTTCTTTTTATTAGTTTTTATAGTAACCTGAGCATCTAAACTAGACGCACTGAAAAGAAAAGCTCCAAAAACAAATAAACTAAAAATTGATTTTTTCATGTCTTAATACATTTAAGATTATTATTTTTATAAACGCAAATTAAAAGAAAAAAGTATGAAAAAAATCATAAATTATTTTTTGCAAGGATTACTATATATAGTCCCAATCTATGTCACGTTTTATGTGATGTTCTGGACATTTAAAAAGATAGATGGTTTATTACCTTTCAAATTTCCAGGCTTAGGAGTAATTGTCATTATTGCCCTAGTTACATTCATTGGTTTTATAGGGACATCTATTATTGCCACGCCTATTAATGCTTTTTTTTCAAAAATGCTGAATAAGGCTCCACTGTTAAAAACAATTTATTCTTCTGTAAAAGATCTAATGAGTACTTTTGTTGGAAATAAAAAAGGATTTAAACAAGCAGTATTTGTAAGGTTGTTTGATAATTCAACAATAGAACGAATTGGCTTTATTACAAATGAAGACTTATCATCCCTAAATATTAATAAAGGAAGAGTATTGGTATATATACCTCATTCTTATAATTTCTCCGGGAATTTATTTGCAGTTGAACGAAAATATATCACCCCTATAAATGCCCCTTCTAGTGAAGTAATGAAATTAATTGTTTCAGGAGGGGTCTCCGATTTTAATGAAATAAATTAATGTAAGAAAAAATAAACTATTTATGAAAAAAATATTCTTAATCTTAATCTCACTTAGCTTCTTTAATAATCTGGCAAAAGCTGGAGATACAACTATTGTAAGAATTCATGATCATACCGATATGACATGGTACGGAAACTATGATGAATGGGGGGTTCTGCCCGATGCAACATTAGATTATCGAAAAATTTATTTGCACTATACCATGGGATGTGCAACTGGAGGCTGTTCTGATTGGGACTATACATCACAGATTATTGTTAGACATAGAACAGGAGAAATTGACTCTTCACTTCAAACGTCTCCTTCATTTACAGTAAATGGAAATGAAGTAGATTCCGTAATGTTTTCGGACAGTACTTATGTGCACTTTTGGGATGCGACGAATTACAGTGTAGACTCTACCCTATCTACTTTATTAGAGATTATTCAATTTAATGATTCTACAAATCCAACAACTCCTACAGATACATTATATGCGTTTGAATCAGGCTTTTACAATATGCAATTTGACAGCTTAGGAAATATTATTGACTCTATCTATTTATATCCTACAAACATTCATTGGACTAGTTTTTATAACTGGTATCAAATATTTGATGTAATTGACAATTATGAGCTTGCACGTGTAATAACCCCTTATGGAAGTATGTTAAATAATAGTTGGGAGTTCACTACAACTTTTGATGTCACTGATTTTGAACAAATACTAAGGGACTCTGTGGAAATAAGGTGTCATTATAGTGGATGGTCATCTGGATTTAGTGCAACTCTTGATTTTGAGTTTATTGAGGGGACTCCTCCTAGAGATGTTGTAAAGCTTGAGAATATTTATAGTGGTGGGTACAGCTATACCACTTCAACAGATTTTGAAACCAATAAATTAACCCCTAAAAAATTCTTAGTAGACCCAACAAGTACTGCCGCAATGGTAAAGATGACGTCTACTGGACATGGATTTGATAACAATCAATCGGCAGCAGAATTTAAACCAATTAATTATTTTGTCAATATTGATGGGGTGCAAACCCATACTCAGTATAATTGGGATCCAAATTGTGGAGAGAATCCTATTTATCCGCAAGGAGGAACGTGGATTTATGATCGAGCAAACTGGTGCCCAGGGACGCGAGCACAAGCATTTGATCATGAAATCACTCCGTTTATTACACCTGGAGATTCAGTAGAAGTAAATATTGATTTTCAATCATACTCTTGGAGTGGATCTCAAACACCATCTTACATTGTTGAATGCCAATTATTCCAATATAAAGAGCCTAACTTTACAAATTCAGCAGAAATAATTGATATTATCAAGCCTTCTTTAAAAGATGAGTATAGTCGTAAAAACCCTATTTGTAGCAAGCCATTAATTGTAATTAGAAATTATGGGCAGGACCCACTTACAGCATTAGAGATAGAGTATAAAGTAGTTGGAGGAAATACGCATACTTTTAACTGGACAGGTAATCTTGCGTTTTTAGAAACAGAAGAAGTTGAGCTCCCAAATCTGAATAATTGGTCTGGTTCTGCTAATATTTTTGAAGTAACAATTAAAAATCCTAATGGACAGACTGACGAATATAATGCAAACAACACAATGCAATCTCCATTTGAAATAGTGCCGGAATACCCTGCAACATTTGCCCTTTGGGTTGGTACAAACAGTGGCGTCATTAACACCTTAACTCAAGAATCTGAAACTAGTTGGGACTTTTATGATGAAAATGGAATGGCTATTTTTACAAGTGGTAGTCTTATCTCAAACACACAATATAGGGATACTTTGTCTTTCTCTCCTGGGTGCTATACCTTTGTAATGGAAGACACTGATGAAGATGGATTAGACTTCTGGGCTAATAATGATGGGGGGGGAATGGTAAGATTCCGTGAGATTGGAGCCTCATGGCTTAAAACATTTACTGCTGACTTTGGCACAAATATTATACACCAATTTACTATTGGATATAGTCAATCAACAACTCAACATAGTAATAATCAGTGGGAGATATTTCCAAATCCTACAAATAATAATATTGTGATTGAAGGGATTTGTAATGAAAAATCTAAAATAACTATTCTTGACAACTTAGGCAAAGAGATTATGTCTCCTATAATCACAAATTCTGGATTTATTTCTGAAACTATTGATCTAAGAAAATTTGAAAATGGAATTTATTTTGTTAAAATCAATAATGATCAAGAACAAAAAATCACGAAAGTCATTAAGCAATAAATGAAATACTGCAACTCACTAACTACCTATTCAAGGTTTAAAACCAGAGAAGTAAAAGTAGGGGGGATTGGTATTGGTGGAGAAAATCCAATCCGTATCCAATCCATGACAATCACTGACACCATGGATACTCTTGCTACTGTCGAGGAATCTATACGAATGATTAAAGCAGGTTGTGAATTAATTCGAATCACTGCTCCAAGCAAAAAAGAGGCTGAAAACTTACAAAACATTAAAAATGAACTACGAAGAAATGGATATAAAACTCCAATTGTTGCAGATATTCATTTTACTCCTAATGCTGCTGAAATTGCAGCCCAAATTGTTGAAAAAGTAAGAATTAATCCTGGTAACTATGCTGATAAAAAGAAATTCGAAAATCTAACATATACAGATAAAAGTTATAAAATAGAATTACAAAGAATCAAAAAAAAGATTACGCCTCTTATTGAAATATGTAAAAAAAATGGCGTAGCGATGCGGATTGGAACAAATCATGGCTCTTTATCTGATAGGATTTTAAGTAGATATGGAGATACTCCAAAAGGCATGGTCGAATCTGCTATGGAATTTCTTAGGATCTGTAGAGAGCAAGATTATCATGAAATTGTCCTCTCAATGAAAGCCTCTAATACAAGAGTAATGGTGCAAGCATATCGTTTATTAGTGGCAGAAATGATAAAAGAAGGTATGAGCTATCCTCTACATTTAGGGGTTACAGAAGCAGGAGAAGGGGAAGAGGGAAGAATAAAATCAGCTGTAGGAATTGGCAGCCTTTTAGCAGATGGGATAGGTGATACTATTAGAGTGTCTCTTACAGAAGCTCCCGAATTTGAAATGCCAGTTGCTAAAAAACTACTTTCTCATTTTAAAGGATTTAACAAGCATGCAAATATTAAGGAAATAGAAAAAAACCCATTAAACCCATTTGAATATAAAAAAAGAACAACAAATACTGTTTTAAATATTGGCGGAAAAAATCCTCCAATAGTAAAAGTAGATTTTTCTTTAAAAAAGAAAATAACTCCAGCATCTTTTTTTGCCTTAGGATATAATTATTCTATTCCATTAGACAAATGGCATATATCTGATATGGCTGCTGATTATGTGTTTGTAGGTGATCATAAAATTGACTTTGAAGTTCCAGGCACTTTAGGACTGATTTATAACTATAAAACATGGAAAAATCATAAAAAAGGATATCCATGTTTAACTGTAAAAGAATATCTAAAAGAGGAAGATAAATCTAATAAAATGAACGTGATTTATGCATTCCTCTCTGATTTATCTAAAGAATTAAAAAATAAATTAAAAACAGATAAAACAGCCGTACTTCTAATAGATACTCATAATAAAAATGGTCTTGCAGAACAAAGAAGGTTATTTATAGAGCTTATAAATAATGATATAAAAACACCTGTAATTATTGGAAGATCTTATAAAAATTTATCTGAAGAGCAACTACAACTTTCTTCCTCTGCAGATATTGGCCCTTTACTTTTAGATGGCCTAGGAGAAGGTATTTTTATTTGTACGGAAAATTGTGCTGCAGATCAAATGATTAATAATTTGTCTTTTGGTATACTCCAAGCAACAAGAACAAGAATTTCTAAAACAGAATATATCTCATGCCCATCCTGTGGAAGAACTCTTTTTGATTTACAAGAAACTACTGCGAAAATTAGAAAAGTAACTGATCATCTAAAAGGTGTTAAAATTGGTATTATGGGCTGTATAGTAAATGGTCCTGGAGAAATGGCAGACGCTGATTATGGTTATGTAGGAACAGGTCCTGGTAAAATTACTCTATATAAAGAAAAAGAAATTGTTCAAAAAAATATAGCTGAAGAAGAAGCTGTAGATGCTCTTATTAATTTAATAAAGTCTAATGGCGATTGGATAGAGAGACCCTAATCTATTTGAATTTTACTTGCAACTTCTTTAGCTTTTAATACTAACTCTTCTGTTTTTTCATCTCCATATGCAAGTGCAACACCCATCCTTCTATATTTTCTAGTTGATGGTTTACCAAAAATTTTATAGTCTGTATTATTATAATTGGAAGCATCTGCAAATCCAGTTATTACTGGCAATCTGTCATTATTATTTGATGCTAATATAACTGCAGACGCCCCATTTCTTAAAAGAGATATATTTAAAACAGGTATCCCTAAAATTGCTCGTGCATGTAATTCAAATTCTGAGAAATTCTGAGTTCCTGCTAAAGTTACCATGCCTGTATCATGTGGCCGTGGCGACAATTCAGAGAAATACACCTCATTGTTACCAATAAAAAACTCTACCCCCCAAATTCCACTCCCACCTAACTCTTCAGTTATCTTTCGAGCCATTTGCTGAGCCTTAATTAATAGCTCTTCTTGCATTGACATTGGTTGCCAGCTCTCTTGATAATCTCCTCTTTCTTGCCGATGTCCAATTGGAGAACAAAAAAGAGTTTCTCCATTATTTTGCGTAAGTGTTAATAAAGTTATTTCATAATCAAAAACAATAAATTCTTCTACTATAACTTCCATTAAATCTCCTCGTGAGCCTTCTAAAGCATAATTCCATGCTTTTCGAAGATCACTAGAGTTTTTAATTGTAGACTGACCTTTCCCAGATGAAGACATAAGGGGTTTCACAACGCAAGGCATCCCTATATCTTTAACCGCTTCCAATAACTGTTCATAAGATGAAGCATATTTATAATTAGCTGTTTTAATAGATAAATCAATACTAGCTAAATCACGTATTGCTTTCCTATTCATAGTATAATTAGCTGCTTTTGCTGAAGGAATAACACTATATCCCTGCTTTTCATATTCATAAAAACGCTCAGTCCTAATACTCTCTACCTCTGGAACTATAAAATCAGGCTTATGCTTAGCAACTAAGTGGTCTAATTCTGGTCCATTTAACATGTCAATAACCTCAAATTCATGTGCAACTTGCATTGCAGGTGCATTTTTATAATTATCAACAGCTATAACGTACTGACCTAATCTTTGCATGGCAATAACAAGCTCTTTACCTAATTCTCCTGATCCTAAAAGTAATATCTTTTTTCTCATGACTTAATTAACTTTGAAATATACTTGCCCAATATGTCAAACTCTATATTAACAAGTGATCCTATTTTTAATTTATGAAAATTTGTGTTTCTATATGTATATGGAATTATTGCAACAGAAAAAGAATTCTTCTTAGAGTCTACAATAGTTAAACTAACACCATTCACACATATAGACCCTTTCCTAACGGTAATATTATTTGATGACTCATAATTAAAAGTAAATATAAAAGAACCGTTCTCTTCTTTTATATTTGAACATTTAGCAACCTGATCTACATGGCCTTGCACCATATGTCCATCTAATCTGTCTCCTAACTTCATTGCTCTTTCAATATTTATTTTATCCCCAATTGCTATATGAGCAAGATTAGTAATACGTAAAGTCTCATTTATAGCAACTACAGAATAAATCATATCATTAATATCTACTACGGTTAGGCAAACTCCATTATGTGAAATAGATTGATCAATTTTTAGCTCATTAGTAATTTGAGATTTTAAAAATATATGTAGATTGCCTTTTACTTTTTTAACATCTACTACTTCAACGATTTCCTCAATAATTCCTGTAAACATTGTAATTAATAATTAATTATTTGTTCTTCCATTTCTGGAATTTCTCTTTTTGTATATAGTTGCGTCCTTAACTGAGGTTCAAATCCAGCATCTTTGATGCATTTTTGTATGCTTTTCGCAGTAAACCTATGGGGAGCACCAGCTGCTGACACCACATTTTCTTCAATCATAATAGACCCCATATCATTAGCTCCTCCATGCAATGTTAACTGCGCTGTTTCTGCGCCGACTGTTAACCATGAAGTTTGTATATTAATTATATTAGGTAGCATAATTCTTGAAATTGCTATCATCCTTAAATACTCATCTCTAGTAACACTATTGTTGATTCCTTTCACCTTTTTTAGTATGGTTTGATGATCCATAAAAGGCCAAGGAATGAAGGCTAAAAAACCATTTTCCTTACTTGGTTTCATTGACTGAATTTCTCTTATACGTACTAAATGATCGAATCTTTCCTCTAAAGTTTCAATGTGCCCAAACATCATAGTAGCAGATGTAGTTATTCCCACTTTATGAGCTACATGCATAATATCTAACCATTCTTGACCTGTACATTTTCCTTTAGAAATTAACCTGCGAACTCGATCACTCAAAATCTCAGCCCCAGCACCTGGCATGCTATCCATGCCCGCTTCTTTCAACGCAGTCAATACATGCTCATGACTATAAGAACCTATTTTACAAATATGTGCAATTTCTGGAGGTCCTAAAGCATGTAGTTTAATATTTGGATAAAGACTTTTTAGTTCTTTAAATAACCTCACATAATAATCTAATCCTAAATCAGGATGATGTCCTCCTTGTAATAATAATTGATCTCCACCGTAACGGATAGTCTCTTCTATCTTTTTCTTGTAAGTGTTAATAGTGGTAACGTATACCTCTGAATGCTTAGGATGTCTAAAAAAATTACAAAATTTACAATTAGCTATACACGCATTAGTTGTATTTACATTCCTGTCTATTTGCCATGTTACTTTTTTACTAAGCGCAATCTTATCTCTAAGCTCATTTGCTACCCACATTAAATCAGTAGTAGCTAAATTCTTAAATAAGAACAACCCCTCATCTATAGATAAAAAATCTTTTCTTAATGCTTTTTGAATTAACTGTTTACTGTTCATAAAAATACTTAGCTTTGTATCTACAAAATTACATAATATTATGAATACAATTATTAAAAAGAAAAAGTCATTTTCTAATAGCGAAAACCTAATAATCTTGTGTAAAAAAAATAGTACTATATCACATTATGGCTTGTTGTCTACAGAATTAAACTTTATACAAAAAAAGAAAAAAGACAATACAGAAATAATATTTATTAATCAATATAATAGATTAGTTTTTATTGTAATTGCAAAGAAAGAAAATAACCAATATAAACGTATTGAAAATATAAGATTACTTGGAGATAAAGTAAGAGAGAGAATCAAAAATGAAAAATCCTGCACAATAGTTGATGCTCAAAACAATCAAAAAGAATTAATAGCTTTTACTGAAGGAATGGCTTTAAGTAATTATGAGTTTAAAAAACATAAAACTAATACTCCTGCTCTTAAATTAAAAACAATCTATATACATGCAGATATAAGTAAAAAAGAAATATTAGAACTACAAAATATTATAGCTGCTGTACATTTAACAAGAGATCTTGTTAATGAACCTTTTTCTCATTTAACAGCTTCTGATTTAGCAAAATCAGCAAAACAAGTAGGCAAAAATAATGGTCTAAAAACGACTGTTTTTAATAAGAAAAAAATTGAGTCATTAAAAATGGGAGGTCTATTAGCAGTGAATAAGGGGAGTATAGATGAGCCTACCTTTACAATCATGGAATGGAAACCAAAAAATGCCATCAATAAAAAACCTATTATTATCATAGGTAAGGGAATTGTCTATGATACTGGAGGTCTAAGCTTAAAACCTACAGCTAATTCTATGGATATAATGAAGGTTGATATGGGGGGTGCTGGGGTAGTAATTGGAACGATGCAAGCTATTTCTTCTAATAATTTAAATGCTTATGTAATTGGTCTAATACCAGCCACAGACAATAGGCCGTCAGGAAATGCCTATGCTCCAGGAGATGTAATAACAATGCATAATAAAAAAACCGTAGAAGTATTAAATACTGACGCTGAAGGAAGATTAATTTTAGCTGATGCTTTAAGTTTTGCGGATAAATATAATCCTAAACTAGTGATTGATTTAGCAACATTAACTGGTGCTGCAGCAAGGGCGATAGGTCATTATGGAATTGTAAGTATGCATGAAAATGCTATGAAAGAGCATAATAATCTAAAAAAAGTAGGTGATGTAACACATGAGCGATTAGCTGAAATGCCTTTCTGGGATGATTATAATGAATTAATTATGTCAGATATAGCAGATATTAAAAATCTTGGGGGAGCAGTAGCTGGGGCTATAACAGCTGGAAAATTCTTAGCTCATTTTATAAATTATCCTTGGATTCATTTAGACATAGCTGGCCCTACTTTTGTAAAAACAAAATATGGCTATAGGGGTAAAGGTGCCACTGGAATAGGAGTAAGATTATTATATCATTTTCTTAAAAAAGAAACTGCTAAGTGAAAAACATAAAACAAAAAATAAAAGCTGGAATATCAATTGGAGATCTTAATGGGGTTGGAATTGAGATTATCATAAAGACGTTTCAAGATAATAGGATGATGGATTTCTGCACTCCAATAATATTTGGCTCTTCAAAAGTTATAACACATCATAAAAAAATATTAGAAGAAGAATGTCATATTAATACTATAAAAAATATTGCTGAAGCTGCTCCAAAAAAAATCAACCTAATTAATCTATGGGATGAAGATTTAGATTTAAATATAGGAAAAGCGTCAACAGATTTAGCAAAATATTCTTTCAATTCTCTAAAAAAAGCAGCCGAAGCATTAAATAACAATGATATTGATCTATTAATCACTGCTCCAATTAATAAGAATATGATTCAGAAAGAAATAAAAGATTTTATTGGACATACTGAATTTCTAGAAGCCTCTTTTGAAGGGGAAGCGTTAATGGTTATGGTAAGTGAATTTATGAAAATTGCCTTTATAACTGGACATATCCCATTATCTCAAGTAAAAGAATCAATTACTACTAAAAAAATTATTAGTAAAACAATAATTCTAAATGAAAGCCTAAAAAAAGATTTTGGATGTATAAAACCAAAAATAGCAGTTCTAGGAATCAATCCACATGCAGGAGAAAATGGAATGTTAGGGAAAGAAGAAAATGATATTATTATTCCTGCAATAAAAAAATTAAATGAGAAGGATATTATGGCTTTTGGTCCTTATCCAGCTGACAGTTTCTTTAATTTAGATAAACTAAAGAAGTTTGATGGAGTTATGGCTATGTATCATGATCAGGGGTTAATCCCATTTAAAACATTATCTTTTTCTGATGGGGTAAACTATACAGCAGGATTAAATATTATAAGAACCTCTCCTGTTCATGGAACAGGTTATGATATTGCTGGAAAAAATCAAGCAAATACTCAATCTTTCCGTCAATCAATATTCTTAGCATGTGATATTTTTAAAAAAAGAACAGATTTTTCTAAATTAAACAAGGATTCCAGTTTTTAATACGATTCGAAGTAAATTTGTATCTTTGACCGCCCCTAATAATATTAAAAGAAATGAATCAGTATGAGATTGTTGTTAAAGGGATTAAAGAAGGGACTCATTCATTTTCTTTTTGTATTAAGGATTCGTTCTTTAAAGAAATGTGCAATTCTGAAATAAAACATGCAAATATATCTGCAAAAGTTAGTTTAGAAAAAAAACACAATGCTTTACAACTATTTATAAAAATAAGAGGTAAGGTAAATCGCCTATTATGCGATGTTTGTGCAGAAGAGATGTCTATAGAAATTGAGAATAACACCCAGATTCTTATAAAAGAAAGTTATATGGAATTAGACGATACTGATGAGATTCTCTATATTAAACCAACAGATCATATAGTATCAATAAAACAAATATTATTTGAACTGATTGTTTTATCTATACCTCAAAAAAAACAGCATAAAATAGATGAAAAAGGAAAGAAAAAATGTAATATAGAAATGATACAATTAATAGAAAAATATAGTAGCCCTAAAGAAGGGAGGTTTGATGAAAGATGGAGCACTTTAAAAAATTTAACAAATAATATAAATATAAAATAATGGCACACCCTAAAAGGAAAATTTCAAAAACACGAAGAGACAAAAGACGTACTCATTATAAAGCTGATTCTCAAACAATTAAAATTTGCAAGGAAACTGGAGAAGCTCATTTATATCATCGTGCATATGAGCATGAGGGGAAACTATACTACAAAGGGAAATTAGTTTCCTCAAATAATGATAATGAAAAATAAGCTTTTGTAATTTTAGCGATTATAAAAGTTTCACCTATTTATGAAAATTGGTATTGATATTATGGGGGGTGATTTTGCTCCTAAAGCAACTCTAGAGGGAGCGATACTTGCTATAAAGGAGCTTCCTGAAAAAGTGAAAATTGTCTTGTTTGGAGAAAAAAATCAAATTGAAAATGAAATAGAATCGCATAATATTTCAATAGATAGATTTGAAATTGTTGATTCCCCTGAAAAAATAGAAATGGGTGAACATCCAACAAAAGCTTTAAAATTAAAACCAAATTCAAGTATCTCAAAAGGATTCTCGCACTTAACAAAAGGGGAAATTGATGGATTTGCTTCTGCTGGAAATACTGGAGCAATGTTTGTTGGAGGGTACTATTCTGTAAAGCCTATAAATGGAATTATAAGACCTGCCATATCTACTTTAATTCCTAAAGAAGATGGAAGCTTAGCTGTGCTTTTGGATGTAGGGGCTAATGCTGATTGCAAAGCTGAAATGTTATATCAATTTGGAATTTTAGGGTCTCTTTTTGCTAAACATATTTGTAATATAACTACTCCCAATGTAAGCTTATTAAATCTTGGTGAAGAAAAAACAAAAGGAAATATGCTGACGCAAAGCGCCTATAATTTAATGGAAAATAATAACCACTACAACTTTATTGGAAATATAGAAGCTAGAGATATATTTAATTCCGTTACAGATGTTATTGTATGTGATGGTTTCACAGGAAATATTGTGTTAAAAGAAATTGAAGCATTCTACAGCTTAATCAAAAAACGTAACATAATTGACCCCTATTTTGAAAAGTTGAATTACGAACAATATGGAGGAACTCCAATATTAGGATTAAATAAACCTGTAATAATAGGACACGGGATATCAAATAAAATTGCAATAAAAAATATGATCTTGCTAACAAAAAATCTTATAGATGCCGGATTAACCAATAAGATAATAAATAATATAAAATAATGACTAAAATTACTGCTGTAATAACCGGCATTCAAGGATATGTGCCGGACTATATTCTCACAAACAGTGAGCTTGAAAATATGGTTGACACAAATGATGAATGGATTACCTCAAGGACAGGAATCAAAGAAAGACGAATATTAAAAGGAGAAAACCAAGGCACGTCTGATCTAGCAACAAGAGCTATAGAAGGGCTATTAGAAAAAACAAATACTAATGCGGAAGAAATTGATTTAATTATATGTGCAACAACAACTCCAGACATGTTAGTGGCCTCTACTGGATGTATTATTGCTGATAAAATTGGTGCAAAAAATGCTTTTGCTTATGACCTAATGGCAGCCTGCTCTGGATTTCTTTATGCCTTAACAACAGCATCAAAATTTATTGAAACTGAAACATACAAAAAAGTAATTGTGGTTGGAGCAGATAAAATGTCTTCAATAATTGACTATACAGATAGAGCTACCTGTATAATATTTGGTGATGGTGCTGGAGCTGTGCTTCTTGAACCAAATAAAGAAGGATTAGGAGTGCAAGATTCTATATTAAAAAGCGATGGTGCTGGTAGAGAATTCTTACACATGAAAGCTGGAGGATCAATAAAGCCTGCATCACATGAAACAGTAGATGCAAGAGAACATTATGTTTTTCAAGATGGACAACCAGTGTTTAAAGCTGCAGTTAAAAATATGGCTGATGTATCAGAAGAAATTATGCTAAGAAACAACCTTTCTGCAGAAAAAATTGCTTGGTTAGTACCACATCAAGCAAATAAGAGAATTATTGATGCAACAGCAAGAAGAATGGGTATAGGAGATGAAAAAGTAATGCTTAATATTGAAAAATATGGAAATACTACAAGCGGAACAATCCCTTTATGTTTATGGGATTATGAAAATCAATTAAAAAGAGGGGATAATTTAATTCTAGCAGCATTTGGAGGAGGATTTACCTGGGGAGCTATTTATCTAAAATGGCTATAAAATGCGTTTTTTTGCTTAAAAATGCGTTTTTTTGCTTAAAAATGTGTTTTTTTGCTTAAAAATAACAAAATATGAATTTAAAAGATATTCAAGAATTAATAAAATTTGTTGCAAAATCTGGAGCAACTGAAGTAGATTTAGAAATAGATAACATTAAAATTTCTATTAAATCTCCTCCAAAGAAAAAAAGAGGAGAAACTGATGAGCAAATCACTATAATACCAACTACAAATCAACCGGTAATACCAACAGGACAAATAGCACAACCTGTACAAGTAGCGACTCCTCCAGCAGTAGCACAAGCTACTGATTCTCAACTGCAAACAGAAAATATAGAAAAAAAGGAAAGCTTAGAAAAAGCAGAAGAAAATACAAGTTATATTACTATAAAAGCATCCATGATCGGTACTTTTTATAGGTCTTCTTCGCCTGAAAATCCTCCATTTATTAAAGTAGGAGATACTATTAAGCCTGGAGACCCATTATGCATTATTGAAGCGATGAAGCTGTTTAATGAAATTGAAGCAGAAATATCTGGTAAAATCATCAAAGTATTAGTTGATGATGCAACGCCTATTGAGTTTGATCAAGATTTATTTTTAGTTGATCCATCATAACTATTAATTAACACTAATTTTAAATGTTTAATAAAATACTTATAGCTAATAGAGGAGAAATTGCCTTGCGAATTATCCGAACATGCAAGGAGATGGGCATAAAAACTGTTGCTGTTTATTCCAAAGCAGATGTAGACAGCCTACATGTTAGGTTTGCAGATGAAGCGGTATGTATTGGCCCTCCTAACAGTACAGATTCATATTTAAAAATAGCAAACATTATTGCGGCAGCAGAAATTACTAATGCTGATGCTATACATCCTGGATATGGGTTCTTAGCTGAAAATGCAAACTTCTCAGAAGTTTGCAAATCAAATAATATAAAATTCATTGGGGCTTCTCCAAAAATGATTAGCAAAATGGGAGATAAAGCAGCAGCAAAATCTACAATGAAAAAAGCAGGAGTCCCAACAATACCAGGTTCAGAAGGATTAATTCCAAACTTTAAAACATGTGAAAAAATTGCTAAGGAAATAGGCTACCCCATTATGTTAAAAGCAACCGCAGGAGGAGGAGGAAAAGGGATGAGATTAGTATGGGGCGCTGAAAATCTTGAGGCTGCTTGGAATAGCGCTAAAACAGAATCAAAAGCTGCGTTTGGTAATGACGGGATGTATATGGAAAAATTTATTGAAGATCCAAGACATATAGAAATACAAATTATTGGCGATCAAAAAGGAAGGGCAGCACATTTATCAGAGAGAGACTGTTCTATTCAGAGAAGACATCAAAAACTAGCAGAAGAAACTCCCTCTCCTTTTATGACAAAAAAATTACGCCATGAAATGGGAGAAGCAGCAATAAAAGCAGCGCAAGCTGTAAAATACGAAGGGGTTGGAACAGTAGAATTTTTAGTTGACAAACATAGAAATTTCTATTTTATGGAAATGAATACTCGTATACAGGTAGAACACCCTGTAACAGAGGAAGTTGTTGATTATGACCTTATAAAAGAACAGATTAAAGTGGCAGCAGGCATAGACATATCAGGAAAGAATTATTTCCCTCAGCTACATGCAATTGAATGTAGGATCAATGCAGAAGACCCTGAGAATGACTTTAGACCTTCTCCTGGCATGATCACAAATTTTCATGCTCCAGGAGGGCATGGGGTAAGAATAGATACTCATGTCTACGCAAATTATCTAATACCTCCTTTTTATGATTCTATGATTGCAAAAGTAATTACAGTGGCGCAAACAAGAGAAGAAGCTATAGGCAAGATGGAAAGAGCATTAGATGAATTTATTATTGAAGGAATTAAAACAACAATCCCATTTCATCAAAAATTAATGAAAAATGAAGCTTTTAGGAAGGGAGATTATACGACAAAATTTATGGATACATTTGAGTATTAACGATTAGCCTACTTTATTATAACCTTCTTAATAGCCTTCCCTTCATTAGTAAAAATCTCAATAAAATAAATCCCTCGATTTGCAAATTTAATATCAGTATCATATGAAGAATATAAATACCTACCATCAACAGAATAAATTTTAATTTCATTGATTGGTGAAAAACTACTAATCTTTACCATTCCAGAAGAAGGATTTGGAAGAACTAAAACATCTTCCACCTTAATGTTATCAATATTACTAGGAAGAAAACAAGGGGATCCGCCTGGATCCAACTCACACCATCTTCTTTCAAACTCTTGAAGATATATATTTGCTATTTCAGCATCATAAATTATTAGTGTGTTTTCATCAGAATTATTCTCCGCATTACTACTCCAATTGTGAGAACCTGTTAAGACTGACGGCCTTGAAGACGGAAAGTTTGCATCAGAAATTGCATACTTATGATGAAGCTGATGTGTTACGCCCATATGCGACCTAACATTAACACCTCCATTAATAAGATTGTCATATTCACTTCCAGTTGTGTTTTGAGACTCAAGTATACCTCTTACATATACATTAAACTCAATATCCTTATTAATAACAGCATCTCCTAAATCATCTCTTGTAAAAGACAAAAGAGCAAACTCTAATGAATGATCAACTTGTTCAATAAAATTTAAAATCTTACTTGTTGTTTGATCAGAAGGAGAAAAATATAACTCAATTTCTTTTCCATCAACTATAAATTTATGAGGGGTATTATCAATCTTATGTGTTCCAAAAACTCCACCCCACATCTCCTCAAACTCTATTGTATATGCTTTTGCTAATGCTTGATCCTGAATAAAAATAATATTATTATAATCATTTATTAAATTAGCAGGGTTTGACCAATTACAAGAACCTCCCATAACCCAAGAATTGTCAACAGAATTTACATCTACAATAATAAACTTATTATGCATAATACCAGCTGGACTAGGATCTCTATAGATAATCGGAATATTAGGATTTAAACTCTGCAGCATTATATTCATAGCATCATCATCAGCTATGTATCTAACCTGAACCCCCCTATTATACGCATCATTTATAGCATTTGCAATTGTGCCGTCAGACGCATTATATACGCATATATCAAGAGTAGATTGAGCTCGGCTAATAAACGCAGAAATGGTATCACTAAAATTAGAAGAAATATTTTGCGCATTTACTCCATTTGAAAAAGAAAGGTCGACATAATGATTAAAATAAGGTATGATTTTACCAGAAGATAAAGATGCCGTTGAATATATTCCAGTATTTGAGAATGCAGTATCTGAACCATTAACAGAATAACACTTAACATAATAAAAGGTAGCTGGCTGCAAGCCAGTTAAGCTAACTGTATGGGCAATGCTATTTCCACCTTGATTAATTACTGTTCCTAATGCAGGAGTGCTTCCATAATCACAATTAGCTGTAGAAATATTAGACACATCCCAAGTTAAGTCAAAACTTGTAGTCGTAATATTTGTTTGTGTTACAGCAGACGTAAACACGATATTCCCGCTTTGGATAATGTCAGCAGAATCTCTCGGTAAAATTTGATATCCATCATTTGCAGGTGTAGAAAATGTATATTGTGAAGAGATTCCTATTAGTGTAACGGGACCTATGGGAATTAAAGAATTTTCTAAGGGGCTACCTGTTCTTATATAGACCCTTCCTAGCTGACCGTTTGATGTGAAATCATGTGTGCCAGATGTAAAAGTTGATCCGCCTCCATTAAAAATAACGTTATCTATTTGGACTAATTCTGATTCAGTATTCTCTCCAATCTGATTTGGAGTAACAACCTGTGGAGATACTGTGTATGAAAAAGGACTTACAGAAAGTGTGTTCACAGGAGTCATTTCCATAAGACCATTATAATCAACTAATACTCCTGTAACTGTAATTTCCTCTCCTCTTACTACTGCACTAAGTGGAGTAGGATCATACAATGCTAATCCTGCTGTAGAATCTTGGATATAACGAATTGGGCCTAATTCATCTCCATTTGTAACTACTCCTGTAACAGTTACTGTTGCTCCAATTCCTTGCAATCTAGCTGTAGCTATATCTTGAGCAAATACAACTAGGCTAGTTAAAATAATTCCAAATAATATTATTATTTTTTTCATAATTCTTTTCTATTTTTTTAAAAACTAAACCTTGCAGATAAATTTATTCTTCTTCCTAATCCAAAAAATACACTTGCAGACTTTGCGTCAAAATCACTGTAATCTGCATTAAAACCATCATTGTTTTTTGCATCTGATATATACACTTTGTTAAACAAATTAAGCACGCTTAATTTAAAATCTAATTTATGCTTTTGCGATAATTTAAATTTATAGCCGGCATGCAAATCTATCAAATAATATGCAGGAATCATCCAACTTTCTCTACTAGCATTGTCTCCACTCAAAGTTCCTGCATCAAAATCAGAATAATAGCGATCAAAATATGTGCCTCTGAATTTTAAATATGAATTATTTGTAGGCTCATACCTAATACTTATACCATACTGAGTCTGAGCGGCATCTCCCACATGAACCCCATTAGCATCATATTCTAAAGTGTCTAATTCTGTATGCCCTAAATCTAAAGAAGGAGGTTCGTTTAGACTGTTTAAAATAATTGCCTTTCCTCCTGAAGTCCATATCCAGTCACCTAAAGACAGTAGTCCTTCTATATTTAGATTTTGTGTTAACTTAAAAGAAAGATCCATTTCAACCCCTTTGTGAAGGGCATTCATTGGTACAACATCCGTATAATAAATTCCACTAATATTATCGGCCACAGTAACTGGCTTATTTTCCCATATAGTATAATACCCATTTAGATTAGCTGAAAATATAGATGAACGATAAGAATAACCTCCCTCTACAGCTTTCACAATCTCATTGCGAATATATTCTTGCAACGTATTATTATAAGTGTAAATATTGTTGAACCTTGGAGCTTTTGAAATATAGCCTGAATTAAAAAATAAATTGTTATTCTCATTTAAATTAACATTAGCTCCCGTCTTCACCGTATAACCTTTTATCCATTTCCAAGGGGTTGAGGCGTATTCTGCTTCTTCTGAGTTAATAGTATATTTATTGCCGTTAATTTCTAGCGTATCTGGAATATATGTTAGTGAGTCTATACCTAAAGCTTCTCGTATAGTAGTGTCAGATAATACTAAGTCCTTCTTTTTAAAATAATCTATTCGTTTATGTCCAGAGTTAGAACCAGAGATGTTAATAAAAGCACTAAATATCTCGTCACTATACTCAGCTTGAGAAAAAACCCCTCCCCACTTTACAAGCCCATCATTATGGTACCGAATAATATCTCCTTCTTTTTTAACTGGCCCAGTAGTTTGATTATTAAAAATTGTATAGTCTGCTCCAAGCATATCATATGCCTGAGCATAATGTTCTCCTTTATAATAGCGCAAGTCTAATCCTCCCGAAAAAGAAAACGCATCAGTTGCCTGATAGTTTAAGGTGGAAAGAGCTCCATACCAATAATGATTATTTACCTTCGATAATAAATAACTAGCTGTCTTGTATTCGGTGTCTGAAAAATCAGTATCTATAATGGGGCCAAATGGACCAGAACCAACATTTGCGTCATAAGCTTGTTGCAAAGACATTTGGCCATTTTCTGTTTCTCCTATTCCATTTGCCTGTGTTCCTCCTCCATTACCAATAGAGGCATAAAAAATATTTGAAATATATAGCTTATCATTAACTTTCCAGAAATCTCTTAAAGAAATTTGCGGTTTATGATAGTAATTCTTTCTTGTATTTAATATCTCTTTATTATGAATTGTATCTCCATTATCATCTAATATCCATCTGTCTAAATTTCCCCAATATCTATTATAGGTGATCCCTTTATTTATAACGTCTCTAGTTGAAAAGTTAGATGTATCTCCAAGACTTCGTGCAAATGTAGTATCATAGGTAGCAATATCACTTTTATAAGCTCTCTGCCCATGATGTTGTGGCGCTCCCATAACCGAAAGACTCAAAATATGTGATCCTAATTCTTTTTGAATTTTTGCATAATAAAACGCTCCTTCCGTCCATGTTTGCTCAACAAATCCATTACCTTTTTTATAAGACCCTGCAAAGGTATAGCCCCATCCATTATCTAATTTTCCAGAATTATAGCCTACTGATGTGCGTAATTTACCATAAGATCCTACTTCTTGCTTAATTATTCCTCCAGATTTATTACCAGTGCCTTTTGTCAGTATATTCATTGTTCCCCCTACTGAAGGAATAGCAATCTTTGAAGCGCCTAATCCTCTTTGAACCTGAATATTAGAAGTAACCGCATCAAGGCCAAACCAATTTGACCAGTATACCCATCCATTCTCCATGTCATTAACAGGGATCCCATCAATCATAACTGCAACATTTCTTTGATTAAATCCACGAATAGTAATTCTTGCATCTCCATCTCCGCCTCCTGTTTGCGTTGCATACACTCCAGGAGTAGAATTAAGCACCATTGGAATATCTTGCGAAGCTAATTCTTCATTTAATTTCTGTACATTAATAGTAGAAAAGGCAATAGGAGTTTTCCTGTCTTGTGCAACATCTGCGACTACCTGAACTTCATTTAAAAGTATAGTTTTAAGTTTAAAATCCAAATTTTGTAAGGTTCCCTTAATCACAACCAATTTATTCAATGGTTTATAACCTACATATGAAACTTGAAAACTTCTTTCTCCTTCTGGGATAGAAATAGAATAGCTTCCGTCTAAATCAGTTACTGTTCCTTGACCTTTTCCATAAATTATTGTTGCTCCTATTAAGCCCTCTCCTGTATTATAATCAACTACTTTCCCTTTAAGTGTCGTTTGAGAAAAGGCATTAAGGCTAAAAAGAATCAAAATTAAGATACCAATATTCTTCATTTATATATATAAGAAGTGAGAAATATAATATAACTACTAATCCTCCAATGATTAGAATAGATTACTCTATAATAAGTTTATTGTCAGCTTTTCTTCCATCAACAAATCTAATACTAATCAAATAAGCTCCTTTTGCTAGGTTATTAGTATTAATAGTATGTTTATTAGAAGTTAAAATCATTTCTCCTAAAAGATTAGTAATTTGAATCTCGGTAATCTTTTGAGTTGATTCTACAGAAACTATGCTTCCAACAATAGCTGGATTAGGATACACTACATAAGAGTCTTTTGTCTCTTCTATATTAGCTGCTCCTGTGCAAGAGCAGCTATGGCTTCCTAAATTATTCCAAGTAGAAACGGGCAAAGAATCCCACTCTAAACTTGGATTAAATAAATCTAAGCCATTATTATCTCCATGCAACACATTACTCTTACGAATTAAAGTATGATTTGCTGTCCACCAAGTCCCCATAGTAAATCCAGAAGCGGCATCATCCGTCCATGCGCCTGAAGCAGGATCTTCCCCAACCCTACCAATAACATCTAAAATATTTCCATCTTTGATTAAAACCATTGCATCATTGCCGTTCATATGCATAGGAGTTGGATATGAACCATTTGGCTCAGCCATATCTCCCATATTATAAAGAGCCATGTCACAATATCCAAATTGTCCTGCTGTGTCTGTATCTCCATTTGTTAAGACAAATACATCTCCTGAGGCTAGAATTCCTGATAAACTTGTAATTCCTCCTGCAGAACTGTTTGTTGCTCCATTAGAATACCTCTCCACTTGATAACCGCTTAAATCTATTGGAAAGGCTGTTGGATTATAAATCTCAATTGCCTTATTCTGACCATATCCTTCTACATACTCAGAGAAAAATAATTCTGAACAATCAACAATCTGCGCATGTAAACTAATTGTAAGAAATAAACTAATTAGTAATATAATTCTATTCATATTATTTGATTTTTATTCGCTAAATTACAAAAACAGGTTGAAATTATAAATGTTCTAATTGAATATCTTACTAGTATCATTAAAACTTTTTAAGTAATAATCTATATCTAATCCAGTTTATTTATTTTTGCCAACATGTCAGATGCTTTAATTATCATACCAACCTACAATGAAAAAGAAAATATTGAACGTATTTTACGCACAATATTCTCATTAGAGAAAATGTTTCATGTTTTAGTTGTTGACGATGGCTCTCCAGATGGTACCGCAGAAATTGTTAAAAATTTACAAAAAGAGATTACATGGGGAGCCTTACATCTTGAAGAAAGAACAGGAAAATTAGGTCTTGGAACTGCTTATATTCATGGATTTAAATGGGCTTTAAAAAAAGAGTACGAATATATCTTTGAAATGGATGCAGATTTTTCTCATGACCCAAACGATTTAATTAGATTATATAATGCAAATGCAGAAAATGGAGGGGAATTAGCTGTTGGCTCTCGTTATGTGAGCGGTGTGAATATTATAAACTGGCCTATGAGTCGACTATTAATGTCCTTCTTCGCTTCTAAATATGTTAAACTAATTACTGGTATGCCGGTACATGATTCTACTGCTGGCTTCAAATGTTATAAAAGAAAAGTTCTTGAAACTATTAATCTTAATGAAATCCAATTTGTAGGCTATGCTTTTCAAATTGAAATGAAATTTAAATCTTGGAAGTATGGATTTAAAATCATTGAAGTGCCTGTAGTTTTTACTGATCGTACAGATGGGACGTCCAAAATGAGTGGGGGGATATTCTTGGAAGCAGTATTTGGAGTAATCCAAATGAAAATAAAAAGTCTTTTTAGAAGTTGGAAAAAATAAAATTCTATGCGAATCCTTATTAAAAATTCAACTATTATAAATGAAGGTAAAATTTATAAAAGCGATATTTTAATAGAAGATAAATTTATAAAAAGAATAGCTCCAAATATTGATGTAAAATGTGATAAATTAATTGACGCCAAAGGATTACACTTAATTCCAGGTGTCATTGATGATCAGGTTCATTTTAGAGAGCCAGGACTGACTCATAAAGCAACTATTTATTCGGAAAGTAAGGCTGCAGTTGCAGGGGGGATCACTTCATTCATGGAAATGCCCAATACAAAACCACAAGCATTAACGCAGGAATTGTTAGAAAATAAATTCCAAATTGCTGAAAAAGAGTCCTTAGCAAATTTTACTTTTTTTATGGGAGTGTCAAATGACAATTTGGAAGAAGTTCTTAAAACAGATCCAAAAAAAGTTGGAGCAATAAAAATATTCATGGGCTCTTCAACAGGAAATATGTTAGTTGATGATAAAAAAGTGTTAGAAGAAGTATTTAAAAAATCTCCTATGCTGATAGCTGTTCATTGTGAAGATGAAAATATTATTCAAAAGAATATTAAAAAAGCAAAGGAAAAATATGGAGATAATATCCCAATATCAGAACATCCAAATATTAGAAGTGATGATGCATGCTATCAATCTAGTTCTTTCGCAATAAATCTTGCTAAGAAACATAACACACGTTTACATGTCTTTCACCTTTCATCTAAAAAAGAAATGGAACTGTTTGATAATACAATTCCGCTTTCTAAGAAACGAATTACAAGTGAAGTATGTATACATCATCTTTGGTTTAACGATGAGTTCTATAAAGAAAAAGGTACACTTATAAAATGGAATCCTTCTATAAAAAAAGAAGAAGATAGAAAGGCTCTTTTTCAAGCTTTACTTAATGACAAGCTAGATGTTATTGCAACAGATCATGCTCCACACACATTAGAAGAAAAATCCAACACATATCTTAAAGCCCCTTCCGGAGGTCCATTAGTGCAACATGCACTTCCTGTAATGATTCAATTTTATAAAAAAGGGGAGATATCACTAGAGAAAATAGTGGAAAAAATGTGCCACAATCCTGCCATCTGTTTTAGAATAAAAAATAGAGGCTTTATTCGTGAAGGATTTTTTGCAGATTTAGTTTTAATAGATTTAAACTCTTCTTGGGAGGTGAAAAAAGAAAATCTGCTATACAAATGTAACTGGTCTCCGTTTGAAGGAGAAACCTTTAATGCAAAAATCACGCATACGTTTGTAAATGGACATATCGCTTATAATAATGGCATTTTTAATGAGGAAAAAAGGGGAGTACGTCTTTCTTTTTATAAATAAAAAAAGACAACCTAAGTTGTCTTTCTCTTACATCTAAGATGTTTTTTACTCAGCAGCTTCTTCCGTTTCTTCAGTTACTGCTTCTTCAACTACTGCTGAATCTGTGGCTACTTCCTCAGTTGCTACTTCCTCAGCTGCTACTTCCTCAACCACTACTTCCTCAGTTGCTGCATCTTCAGAATTTCCACCACCACCACAAGAAGTAAAAGCAAAAAGACCCAAGCCTGCAAATAAATAACTTAATGATTTTTTCATAACTTAATTTGTTGTTTGATTAATAATTTGGCAAATATACAAAATACATTCACTAATAACAACTATCTTTGCTAGATGAAAACAACCCTTTTAACATGCCTTTTCATCTTAGGCGCATGTGTAGACACAACATATGAGATAAAACAAAACATTATTACACAAGAAGTCTTCAAGGAAATCTTAAAAGATATTCATCTAGCTGAAGCTAATTATGAAATGAAAAAAAATAATGATCTAAAAAGTGCGCTAAATAATCTAAAAAATGATTACGCTAATATTTATACACAATATTCTATAACTCAAAACGAATTTGATAATAGTATTAATCATTATACGAGTCAACCTGAAATCTTAGAAGAGATATATAGCTTAATCTTACAAGATCTAGAAAAAGAAAAATCTACGATAGATCACTAAGATACCAATCACAATATTTTTTAATAGTAAAATCTATATTTGTAAATGTAAAATCTAATCTTTTTTGGATTTTTTTAGAAGAATAAGCGCGATTTTTCATACCCATGTTACATGTTTCTTTAGTAATCAATGGCCTTCTTCTTGTAAAAAAAGATCTAACTTTTTCTAATCTCCATATAATTGCTTGTAATAATGGTGTTATCCGAATATTAGGAAGAGGTTTGTTAAACTGTTTTGCTATACGATCAAATATATCCCGATATTTTATGTTTACTGCGTTTAAAATAAACCGTTCATTCTTTATGTTAGAAAAAGTCAATTGAATTAACGCCTCTGCAACATCAATAACATCAACATAACCAAAGCTTCCCTCTGTATAAAACCTTAATCCTTTATATATAGCTTGAAAAATCTTAGAACTTCCTCGATTCCAGTCACCAGGGCCTAAAATAATAGACGGATTCACAATAACTATATCCATGCCTTCTGCATTTCCACGCCAAACTTCTTGTTCTGCATGATATTTGGTATAAGCGTAATAACTAGCATCTTTTGTAGGTGGAGAATATATTTCTTCATTTACTATATTGTCATCCATCGGGTTAGATCCTAAAGCGGCAACAGAACTTACATATGCTACTTTCTTCATGTTTAAACTAAGAGCAATATTCATAACATTTGCTGTCCCCTCAATATTTATTTTTCTTAATATTTCTTTATCTAAAGGATCGAAAGACACCATCCCAGCACAATGAATGATATATGTGCAGTCCTTCATTCCATCTTGTAATGAAACTATATTAGTTATATCTCCATCAACCCAAATAATATTATTAAACAATTCTAATGCGTTATTTCTTATAAAAATATTCCTGCATATACAAGTATTGCTTAAAGGTCTTTTAAGCGCTTTTATTTTCTCCCCTCTTTGAGATAGTTTTAGTAATATATGAGCCCCTACTAATCCGGTTCCTCCTGTAACAAATATCATATTACAAAGATAGTGGAATCAATTTTAGATTTTTCATAATAACGTGTAGATTTAGAATATTTATCTATTTTTGAAAAAAATCAAATAATCTATGAGCTTTGTAGAAGAGTTAAAATGGAGAGGTATGATTCATGATATGATACCTGGGACAGAAGATCAATTTAAAAAAGAATTAACTACAGCATATATTGGTTTTGATCCTACAGCTGATTCATTACATGTTGGAAGCCTAGTGCAAATCATGATTCTTGTACATCTACAAAAAAAAGGACATAAGCCAATAGCCTTGTTAGGTGGTGCGACTGGCATGGTTGGTGATCCTTCAGGGAAAAGTAAAGAAAGAAATCTATTGAGTAAAGAAATCCTATCTTATAATTTATTGCGCATTAAAAAACAACTCGAAAAATTCTTAGATTTTAATTGTGGGAAAAATTCTGCAGAAGTAATAGATAATTACACTTGGTTTGAAAATATCTCTTTCTTAGACTTTATTCGTAGTACAGGCAAGCATATTTCAATCAATTATATGATGGCAAAAGACTCAGTTAAATCAAGATTAGAAACTGGCATGAGCTTTACTGAATTCTCTTATCAATTAGTACAAGGATTTGATTTTTACTGGTTATGGAAAAATCATAATTGTAAAGTCCAATTAGGCGGGTCTGATCAGTGGGGAAATATTGTAACTGGAACGGAATTAATTAGAAGAAAAGAAAGTGGAGAAGCATTTGCGATAACTACTCCATTAATACAAAAAGTTGATGGGACAAAATTTGGAAAAACAGAAGAAGGGAATATTTGGTTAGACAAAGAAAAAACTTCTGTATATAAATTTTATCAATTCTGGCTTAATTCTTCTGATGAAGATGCGAAAAATTATATTAAAATATTTACTTTAAAATCTAAATCAGAAATTGAGCAAATTATCACTGAACATGAAAAAAATCCACATCTTAGATTATTGCAAAAATCTATTGCTAATGAAGTAACTGAAAGAGTACATAATGCTGATGAATTAGAGTTAGCAAAAAAAGCAAGTAATATTTTATTTGGGAAATCAACTACTGCAGATCTAAAAAGTTTAGATGAGCAAACTTTTCTTTCAATTTTTGAAGGAGTGCCACAACATCAAATAAAAAAAATAGACTTAAAAGAAGGAACGATAAATATATTAGCTGAAAAAACAAATATATTTACAAGTAAAGGAGAGGCAAGAAGGTTAATCCAGTCTAATGCAATAAGTGTTAATCAAGAAAAAATTAATATAGATTTTATTTTGTCTAAAAAAGACCTAATAAATAATCAATACATATTAGTAAAAAAAGGGAAAAAGGATTATTTCTTGATTACTGTCAGATAACCTTTTTTAAATTTTGTGTTAAGGTGTTTTCAAACTCTTTATAACTCTGACTTCCAAAAAGAATGTTTTTCCCATTTTTTAAATAAACTTTTACTCCTTGATTCCCTTTAACATTATATGCCCTCCCCTTCATCCTATAGCGAATCCCCCATCCTCCATAATCAAAAATTGGATTATATGTTAATGCTTCAACCTTTTCTATTTGATCATATTTAATAGTATATGATTTTAAATGAAAAGGGAAAAATTGATAATGTAAACCTTTTTGATCAATTTTGATTCTTAATTGTAAGCAATATATGAGTAAAATAATCACTCCACTTATAACAAGATAAGAGTTAGATACATTTTTGGAATCTATAATTAATGATATTAGAATAGGGCCTAATAAAATTCCCCATAACCACCATTGGGTAAACTTCTGTGTTTCTTCAAATAAATATCTCATTATTTAATGATCTTTAGCGTAATTAGTGAAAAAATAGGGTATAGTTTCAATCCCTTTTAAATAGTTAAAGATACCATAATGCTCATTTGGAGAATGAATAGCATCTGAATCTAAACCAAATCCAAGTAAAATAGATTTTACTCCTAGTTCTTTTTCAAAAAGAGCTACGATAGGTATAGATCCTCCACTCCTAACAGGCACTGGTTTTTTACCATACGTTGTTTCCATAGCTTTACTAGCAGCAATATATGCAGGAATATCAGTTGGAGAAATATAAGGCTCTCCCCCATGATGAGGTGTAACTTTAACCCTAACACTAGTAGGAGCTATTGCTTTAAAATAATCAGAGAATAATCGAGTTATCTCCTCATCTTTCTGATTAGGGACTAAACGCATCGAAATTTTTGCATAGGCTTTTGACGCAATGACAGTTTTAGCGCCTTCACCTATATATCCTCCCCATATTCCATTAACATCTAATGTCGGGCGAATACCTGTTCTTTCCATAGTAGAATATCCTTTTTCTCCATGAATATCTTTAAGGTCTAATGCTTTCTTATAATCCTCTATGCAAAAAGGAGCTCTAGCAATGTCTTCTCTTTCTTTAACAGAAAGCTCGATGACATTATCATAAAAACCTGGTATTGTAATATGATTATTCTCATCTTTCATTTTAGCAATCATTTCACATAAAATATTAATAGGATTAGCAACAGCGCCTCCATATAAACCTGAATGCAAATCGCGATTTGGCCCTGTTACTTCAACCTCAATATAACTCAGTCCTTTTAATCCTGTTGTAATAGATGGAGTGTCATTTGCAATAATTCCTGTATCTGAAATTAAAATAGCATCACATTCTAAACGTTCTTTATTTTCTTTTACAAATTCTTCTAAATTCTGTGACCCAACTTCCTCTTCCCCTTCAATCATAAATTTAACATTACAAGGAAGAGTTTCTGTATTCATCATAAGCTCAAAAGCTTTCAAATGCATATAAAATTGCCCTTTATCATCACAAGCCCCTCTAGCAAAAATAGCCCCTTCAGGATGTATTTCTGTTTTCTTAATAACTGGCTCAAATGGCCCGCTATCCCAAAGCTCTAATGGGTCTGCTGGCTGAACATCGTAATGACCATAAATTAAAACTGTTGGCAAATTAGCATCTATTATCTTCTCTCCATAAACAATTGGATATCCATTTGTTTTACAAATTTCTACATTATTTGCCCCTGCGTTTCTCATGGCTTCTGAGACTGCATCTGCACAGTTTAAAACATGGTCAGAGTAAGCAGGATCTGCGGAGATTGAGGGAATCTTTAATAATTCTATTAATTCTGTAATAAATCTATCTTTGTTTTCTTCTATATATTTTTGAATATAATTCATAATTATTTTATTAAATTTTTACCGGTCATTTCTTCTGGTATTTCTAATCCCATTATTGTTAAAATTGTTGGTGCAATATCTGCTAAAATTCCATCAGACAATAGTTTATAATCTGTTCCTAAAACAAAACAAGGAACAGGATTGTTACTGTGAGCTGTATTAGGGGTGTTATCTGAATTTAAAGCATAATCAGCATTACCATGATCTGCAATAATCACTAAGGAATAATTGTTTTTTAGGGCACAATCAGCAACACTTTTTGTACAAGTGTCTATAGTTTCCACTGCTTTTATTATAGCATCATATTTACCTGTATGTCCTACCATGTCAGGGTTTGCAAAGTTTAAGCAAACAAAATCTGAAATACCATTTTTTAATTCTTTGATTACGTTTTCTGTTACTTCTATCGCACTCATTTCTGGCTGTAAATCATATGTCGCTACTTTTGGGGAATTAATCATAATTCTTTTTTCTTTTTTAAACTTTTGTTCTCTACCTCCTGAAAAGAAAAAAGTAACATGGGGATATTTCTCTGTTTCTGCAATACGAAGTTGATGAAGGTTGTTCTTTTCTAAAACCTCTCCTAAAGTATTTTTAATATTCCTTTTCTGATAAATAACATTAATATTATGAAATGTGTCATCATAATTCGTCATAGTAGTGTAATGAAGAGTTAATTTCTTCATGCCAAATTCTTGCATATCAGATTGTGTAAGGGCGATAGTTATTTCTCTGCATCTATCTGTTCTAAAATTAAAACAAATAACAGCATCTCCATCTCTAATATTTCCTATCGGATTGTCATTATCGTCAATATGTATTATGGGTTCTATAAACTCGTCTGTTATATTAATATCATATGATTCTTGTATACTTTCTTTTATATTTTTTGTTGTCTTTCCTACTCCATTTACCATCATATCATAAGCTAATTTTATTCTATTCCATCTTTTATCCCTATCCATCGCATAGTACCTTCCACACACTGATGCTATTTGTGCTCCAAATAGACTGCCTTCTAATTGTTTTATGTAATCTTTTCCGCTTCTTGGGTCACAATCTCTTCCATCAGTAAATGCGTGAATAAAAACTTGATTAATATTGTTTTTCTTAGCTAATTGACATAATTTATATAAATGTTTTTGATGAGAATGTATTCCCCCATCTGAAACAAGGCCAATAAAATGCAACCTTGTGTTTTTTTCTTTTACATAATTAAATGTGTCTTTTAAAGATTTCATGTTTTCAAAACTACCATCTTGACATGCTCTATTTATTTTTGCTAAATCTTGATGTACGATTCTTCCTGCTCCAATATTAAGATGTCCAACTTCTGAATTTCCCATTTGACCTATTGGCAGTCCAACATGTTCCCCATCCGTAAGTAATTCTGAATTAAGATGCTTTAAGTATAAAGAATCAATAAATGGTGTAGAAGCATTATATATTGCGTCAGACGTTGTCTTGTCTCCATGACCCCATCCATCTAAAATAATAAGTGCTGTTTTTTTTACCTGCATGTGAAAGCAAATATATATAAAGTATATTCTCTTCTAATTAAAAAATAGCATTAAAAAAACTAGAACGCATCTGTTGATGAATACCATTTTCTTTGCCTAATCTTTCAGGATGAAATTGTACTGCAATCATAAAAGGATGTACAGAGGTGTCCATAATTGCAGCTTCAGGCAATCCATCATAAGAACTCGCAATTATATGAATATTTTCTGCAATATCTTTCAGTCCTTGATGATGCCAAGAATTAACTAAAAATGTGTCTTTATCTAATGGAAAAATCAAATTGTTATAATAACTGTTTTTGCAAGATAACGCTATTTCATGCATCACCTCTCCATTATTTCTATGTATAACTTCCAAGCCTATTTCTGTTGGTATATCTCCATATAGAGTTCCTCCACTTGCTACATTCATCATTTGCATGCCTCTACAAACACCAATTAAAGGAATCTTGTTTTTAAAAGCAAAATCAAAAAGTT
>CAJWCP010000011.1 GCA_913031595.1 uncultured Flavobacteriales bacterium
AGCAGAAGAAGCTCCAGCAGAAGAAGCTCCAGCAGAAGAAGCTCCAGCAGAAGAAACTCCAGCAGAAGAAACTCCAGTAGAAGAAGCTCCAGCTGAAGAAACTCAAGTTGAAGAAGCTCCAGTAGAAGAAACTCCAGCAGAAGAAGCTCCAGCAGAAGAAGCTCCAGTAGAAGAAACTCCAGCTGAAGAAACTGAAGAAACTGAAGAAAAAGACTCATAATCTCCTATGAACCTGAACCTTAAGAAAGGTTGCATCTTTTCTGGTACAATTTTTAAACTACATGGTTATAAAGGAGAAGTAAACATCTACACTGAAGATGTTAGTATAAACTTGAAGGAAATAAAATACTTTCTAATCAATATAAATGAAGTTCTAGTTCCCTTTTTTACAGATAGTGTTCGTCAAAAAAAGGAAAATATTTTATTAGTAAAATTTACAGACATTAACTCTGAATCTAAAGCAAAAGAAATCCTTAGAAAAAAAACATATCTTCCAAAAGACATAATTACTCAAAATAAAATAAAAAAAGAAGAAAAAGAATTACTAGGGTATAAAGTAAAAGATATAAATCATGGCTCATTAGGTGAAATCACAGAAATTAATACTCAAACAAGTCAACCTCTTATATATGTTGAAGGAAAATCAATAAAATTTTGTTTTCCTATGCACAAAGAATTCATAAAAGAAATCAACCAAGAAAAAAATACAATAACAACAAACATCCCAAAAGAATTAATTAATCTAAACTAATTCTTCAATAAAATTAATTTTGTTCTCTTCTAATTCTTCTAAAATAGGTAAATAAATATCCTTTTCAGTAGGAATTCTTACGCCAGTTAAACAAATTATCTTATTTAAAATTAATTTAGTGGCAATTGCAACTGGTAGACCAACTGTTTTAGCCATAGCAGTACGCTGACTATCCTCTCCATAAACAACTAAAGAAGAGTTCAATCGAGTTAATTCACCTTTTGCATGAAATATAAATTGATGTTGCATTACAATCATATCTTTATCTTGAGGAGACAAACTCCACTTTGATTCAAGTAGTTTTTGTAAGATTTCTGCAGGACTAACATTATCTAACTCTATTCTTTCATTAGAAAAAAGTCCTAACCACTTAATCCTGGAAAATTCATCTGAATCATAAGAAACTGCTAAATATTTACAAAACTTTTCTTCTACAGTCAGTTTACTATCAAAAGGAAAAAATAAATTAGTAAATTCTCGATATGTCATATCTATACTATCTTGAATCTTATATGAATCATCCGTAACACCTAATTGAATAAGTAAATCCCATGAGCTACAATATCCCTTTCTACGTAATGTTCCTCTAAATAATGTTTGAATATCTTGTAATCCATATGATTTTTTATAAGCTAACGAATCTCTATTAGCATAACCTTCAAATTCACCTGCATCTAAAATATTTACTGCATCTACATGTCTAAACAATCTTGAATAAGGAATATATTTGTAATCTCTATTTTCAATGTACTTTGCGACTCCTTGTCCTGCTAAAACTACGTTTCTAGGATTCCAAGTAAATTTATAATTCCAAGGATTATTATCAAATTCAGGATGTATTAATCCTCCGCAATACGATTTAAAAGAGATAAGTTCATTAGATGCATCTTTTATTTGATCTATAACCTTCATAGCAGACATATGATCAATACCAGGGTCTAGACCGATCTCATTAAGTAAAATAATACCAGCTTTCTTAGCCTTTTGATCTAACTTTTTTATATCATCTGAAACATAAGATGCTGTTACTAAATTCTTTCTAAATGCTATACAATCCTCAGCTACTAAAATATGCATATTTGGAGGAAGCATTGAAATTACTATATCTGATTTTCTAATTTCATTTTCTCTTTGTATTTTATTATTTACATCAAATGAAATCGCATCTCCATGTTTTGAAGAACCTAATACCTTCTGCGCTAAATCTTCTGAGAAATCTGCAATTCTTACAAACCAATTATTTTGCTCTGCATGCTCTAATAAATATTTAATTAAAACAAAAGAAGACCTACCTGCACCTAAAATCAGAATTTTTCTCATTTATTTTAATTAAAAGGCTAAAATATTATTTATTTAGCAATCTAAACAAAAAAAGTAAGTCAAAAGACTATGAAATCTCAGATATTTATATTTAACTTTGTCTGCTCTTAAAAAATAATTATGAGCACATTAAAAGAAGAAAATAACAATACACTATCTGAATTAGGAATAAGAACGGGAAAAGTACACTGGAATTTATCTTCAGAGATGCTCAGTAAAATAGCAATTGAAAAAGAAAATGCTATCAAAACATCATCAGGAGCAATCAATGTAAGTACTGGAGAATTTACAGGACGTTCTCCAATGGATCGTTTTATTGTAAAAGATTCTATAACAGAAAATACAGTATGGTGGGGAGATATTAATATTGCATTTGATGAAGATAAGTTTGAAGGCCTATATAAAAAGATAACAAAATATCTTTCCCACAAAGAAATATATGCAAGAGATTGTTATGCTTGTGCAGATAAAAGACATAAAATAAATATTCGTGTAATAAATGAATATGCTTGGAGTAATATGTTTGCATATAATATGTTCTTAAGACCAAATGATCAAGAAATATCAGATTTTAAACCGGAATGGACCATTTTAAATGCTCCCGGTTTTATAGCTAATCCTGAACTTGATGGAACAAGACAACATAATTTTGCAATCTTAAACTTTTCTAAAAAAACTATTATTATAGGAGGCACTGCATACACAGGAGAAATTAAGAAAGGAATATTCTCTGCACTAAACTTTATTCTACCACATGAAAAAAATGTGCTTTCTATGCACTGTAGCGCCAATATAGGTAAAAAAGGAGATACAGCAATCTTCTTTGGCCTTTCTGGAACTGGAAAAACAACATTATCTGCTGATCCTCACAGAAATCTTATTGGAGATGATGAACATGGATGGGATGGAGATACAATATTTAATTTTGAAGGAGGATGCTATGCTAAATGTATAGATCTTTCTGCCGAGAAGGAACCAGATATATTTGCAGCTGTTAAAGAAGGCGCCCTTTTAGAAAACATTACATTTTTCAAAGACACTAATAAACCAAATTATGAAGATGGAAGCATTACCCAAAACACTAGAGTAAGCTACCCAATCTATCACATTAAAAATATTGCAAAACCATCATTAGGGAAGAATCCTAAAAATATTTTCTTTCTCACTGCTGATGCTTTTGGAGTATTACCTCCTGTTTCTAAATTAACAGCAGGTCAAGCTATGTATCATTTTATATCAGGATATACTGCAAAAGTAGCTGGTACTGAAGCTGGTGTTACAGAACCTCAAACTACATTCTCTGCTTGCTTTGGAGCTCCTTTTATGCCTCTCCATCCTACGAAATATGCTGAAATGCTAGGTGAAAAAATGAAAGAAGAAAATGTAAATGTATGGCTAATTAATACAGGATGGTCAGGCGGTGAATATGGGGTTGGAGAAAGAATCTCTTTAAAATATACACGAGCAATGATTACAGCAATTTTGAATGAAAAAATGAATGGAGAATACCAAAAAGATGCAATATTTGGATTACAAATGCCTCTATCATGCCCAAATGTCCCTTCAGAGATATTAAATCCAAGGAACACATGGATGGATAAAAGAGCATACGATAAAAAAGCTAATGAATTAGCTAATTCATTTAATAACAATTTTAGACAATTTGCTAACTATGCAAGTGAAGAAATTTTACAAGCAGCTCCAAAATCAATAATAAAAATATAATCTTTCAATTTTTATAAAACCTTCAAGATTCTTTTATTATCATGCAACTCTTCTACTTAGAAAAACCACTAAAAGATATAATCCTTACTGCTGAAGAAAGTAAACATGCAATTAAGGTGTTACGTAAAAAAGAAGGAGATGTATTAGACTTTACAGATGGAAAAGGATGGAGATATAAAGCTAAAATCACAACCGCAAACATCAAAAAATGTAAATTACAAATTATAAGTAGCGAACAGAAAAAAAAACAACATAACTATCATTTACACATTGCTATTTCCCCTACTAAAAATATTGATAGATTTGAATGGTTTTTAGAGAAAGCTACTGAAATTGGCATAGATGAAATCACTCCAATTATTTGCAACTATTCTGAACGTAAAGTAATTAAAAGCGAGAGATGTAATAAAATTTTACTTTCTGCTATGAAACAGTCACTTAAATCTCACTTACCAAAACTAAATGAAATAATTACTTTTAAAGATTTATTAAAAAAAGATCTTAAAAGCAGTAATTATATTGCACATTGCAAGAGAGAGAGAAAAATAGAATTAAGAAAAGAAAAGAAGAAGAAAAAAACCCTTATACTTATTGGTCCTGAAGGAGACTTCTCTGATCAAGAGGTTAAAATGGCTTTAAATAACAATTTTAAATCAGTAAGTTTGGGAGCAAGTAGATTACGAACCGAAACAGCTGGAATTGTCGCTGTTAACACGATAAGTATTACTAACTTAGAATAATGAAAAAATTACTTTCTATATCATTAATCTTATTGACTTTACTAACGATAAGTTTTGGACAAAACACATATAAAATTGCAATCTTAAAATATAATGGAGGTGGTGATTGGTACGCAAATCCAACAGCATTACCTAATCTTATTGATTTCTGCAACCAAAATATTAAAACTAATATCAAAAAAGAACCAGCAATAGTTGAAGTTGGAAGCAAGGAGATATTTAATTATCCTTTCATACATATGACAGGCCATGGAAATGTAATCTTCAATAGTACAGAGATTGAAAATCTAAGAAAATATTTGCTATCTGGAGGATTCCTTCATATTGATGACAATTATGGTATGGACCCATTCGTTCGAGCTGAAATCAAAAAAGTATTTCCTGAAAAAAAACTAATCGAACTACCAACAGAACACCCTGTTTTTCATGCTAAGTATAAGTTTAAAAATGGACTCCCTAAAATACATGAACATGATGCTAAAGAATCACAAGCATTTGGAATTATTCATAACGGAAGATTAGTTTGTCTTTATACATATGAGTCTGATTTAGGTGATGGCTGGGAAGACAAGGAAGTTCATAACAATAGTGAAGAGACTAGAGAGAAAGCATTAAAAATGGGCGCTAATATTTTAGAGTATGTATTTAAAAATTAAACTAACTCTTGATCTATATCGATATGTTGAAAAAAAGATATAGTTTTTTGAATATCTTTATGCATCACCCTATCTTCTTCTAAAAAGCTAACTTCTTTCCTATAAATATTAAGTATCTTTTCAATAAAATTTGAAGAACTAGTATTTCGAAAAGCCAAAGCCTGTGTTGCACTAAGCATCTCAATAGCTAAAATTCTTTCAAGATTATTTACAACTTGATATAATTTAGTTGCAGCATTTGCCCCCATACTAACATGATCCTCTTGCCCATTTGAGGAAACTATAGAATCAACGGAAGATGGAGTACACAATTGTTTATTCTGACTAACAATACTTGCTGCTGTATATTGAGGTATCATCATGCCAGAATTTAAACCAGCTTTAGAAACCAAAAATAATGGAAGATCTCTTTTTCCAGAAATTAGCTGGTATGTTCTCCTCTCAGAAATAGATCCAAGCTCAGATAAAGAAATAGCTAGATAATCCATAGCCATAGATAACGGCTGTCCATGAAAATTACCACCAGAAATTATTTCATCTTCATCAACAAATACAATAGGATTGTCTGTAACTGAATTAATTTCAGTATTAAAAATAGACTTAACATGATCTAACACGTCTTTTGTAGCTCCATGTACTTGCGGGATACATCTAAAAGAATATGGATCCTGAACATGATTCTTAACTAACTTTTGAATACTACTATTTTCTAAAAGTTTATTAATATTATTTGCTGTCTTAATTTGTCCTTTATGAGGACGAGAGTTATGAATTAATATATTAAATGGATCTAGCCTACAATTAAATGCTTCTAAAGAAATACTTGCTACTAAATCAGAAATAAAAGAAAATCTTTGTGATTGAATCAAACTCCAGGCACCATAAGCACTCATAAATTGTGTGCCATTTAAAAGAGCCAATCCTTCTTTTGACTGTAATTCTATTACATCCCAATTAAACTTCTTTAATATATCAGTAGATTTTCTTTTTCTATAACATCCATTATCAGATATATTCACTTCACCTTCACCTATTAATGGTAAACACATATGAGCTAAAGGAGCTAAATCTCCAGAAGCACCTAAACTACCTTGTTGATATATAACAGGAAGAACCTTATTATTAAACATACCTATAAGTCTCTCAACTGTTTTTAATTGAACGCCTGATTTCCCATAAGCAAGTGACTGTATCTTTAGGAGAAGCATAATTTTAACAATATTAACAGGAACCTCATCACCAGTACCACAAGCATGTGATAGAACTAAGTTTCTTTGCAATTGCACCAATTCACTTGCTGATATCTTATAATTGCAAAGTGCTCCAAAACCAGTATTAACTCCATAGATTGGGTCTTCTGATCCTGATATTTTATTTTCTAAATATTTACGACATCTTTTTATTTTATTCTTAGCTTTTGAAGATAAAGACAATGGAATATCTAAATTAATAATGTTAGAAATATCTGCAATAGATAACTCTTTATTTCCTATTTGATATGATTTATGCATTTAGATTAATCTCACTAATTAATTGATCAATAGTTAAATCCTGCTGTTCACCAGTGGCCATATTCTTAACAGAAAGAAGACCTGTGTTAATCTCATTCTCACCAACTAAAATAACATATTGCACTCCCTTATTATTTGCATAATTCATTTGTTTCTTAAGCTTAACAGATGTAGGATAGAGTTCAGAGCTAATACCATTTAATCTTAATTCTTTTAATAACGGCAAACAATATTTAGATTCTTTTTCTCCAAAATTCATAAAAAGAACTTTAGTATTCAAGTTAACATCGTTAGGAAATAAAGCAAGCTCATTCATCACTAAATAAATACGATCTATCCCAAATGAAATACCAACACCAGATAAACCATCAATACCAAAATTAGCTGTTAAACTATCATACCTCCCTCCGCCTCCAATTGAGCCAATCTCAATATCAGTATTCTTAACTTCTAATATAGAACCAGTATAATAGTCTATCCCTCGAGCCAAAGTAATATCAAAAATTAAATTAGCTGATTGTAATCCCAAATCTGTAACAGTATCAACGATAAATTGTAATTCTTTTAATCCTTCTTTACCAACTTCAGAGCCCTCTAAAAGAGGTGACAAATCAGATATAATCTTAACACTTAAGAAGCTCTCTAAAATTGAAATTGAATTAGCATCTAAACCTTCTTTTAACATCTCTTCTTTTACTCTTTCCAATCCAATTAAACTAATTTTATCAAGTATAATAACAATATTTTCAAAAATATCTGATGCCCCCATAAGCTCAACCATTCCACTTAATATTTTTCTGTTATTTATCGCAATCTCTACATTAGGGATATTTAAATTAGTGAAGACATCATCATAAAGTTGAATAAGTTCTACTTCACAAAGTAATGAATCGGTACCAATAAAATCTGCATCACATTGGAAAAATTCTCGATACCTGCCTTTCTGTGGTTTATCTGCCCTCCATACATTTTGCATCTGATAACGCTTAAAAGGAAATGTAATTTCATTTCTATTTTGCACCACAAACCTTGCAAAAGGAACTGTTAAATCATATCGAAGAGCTTTATCAGAAATATCTTTAAGGATTGTCTTTGAATCAGTTGTATCATCTATTTGTGTCTTAGCTAAAAAATCACCTGAATTTATAATCCTAAAGATTAACTTATCTCCTTCGTCCCCATATTTACCTGTCAAAGTACTAGTATTCTCCATAGCAGGTGTTTCAATTGGAACATAAGAATAGCGCTCAAAAGCATTCTTAACTGTTTCGAGAATGTAATTTCTCCTACACATTACTATAGGTGTAAAATCACGTGTTCCTTTTGGTATAGACGGTTTCTTATTACTCATAATTATTTGCAAATATCGTATATAATTGATAAAATTCGCTAGATTTGGTCCGGAACTTATTAGAATAAAAGATAACCCCAAAGAACCTATTTTGGTTAGATGTTGAAAAATTTGATAATAATTGGTTAATCACAAAAGACTCTACTATAGCATTTAAAATTCCTAACCCTTTATAATTTATGAAAAAATATCTTTCATTAATAAAATTTAGCCATACTATATTTGCAATGCCATTTGCTCTTATTGGTTTCTTTTTAGGAATTCAAAACTCCTCATTAGAGTGGCTTACTCTTGTTTATATTATCCTCTGTATGATTTTTGCTAGATCAGCAGCAATGGCATTTAATAGGTATGTAGATAAAGATATTGATAAAGCAAATCAACGAACAGCCAAAATACGAGAAATACCTAAAGGCACTATATCTCCAAAAAATGCACTCACGTTTGTTTTTCTCAACATACTCCTTTTTATTACCACAACATACTTCATTAATAATATTTGTTTTATTCTTTCTCCAGTCTCCCTTTTAATTATACTAGGGTATAGTTATACTAAACGATTTACAGCTCTTTGTCATCTCATACTAGGGCTAGGACTTTCATTAGCACCACTAGGAGCTTATTTAGCTGTTCAAGGCACTCTGGATCTTATACCAATATTATTTTCCATTGTAGTATTATTCTGGGTAAGTGGTTTTGATATTATCTATTCAATGCAAGATAAAGAATTTGACACAACATATAAACTACATTCTATACCAGTACTGATAGGTAAGAAAAACTCTCTAGCACTATCAAGTTATTTGCATGTATTAACATTCTTATTATTAATTATAATAGGCTTATTAGGTGATTTTAGTCTATATTACTGGATAGGTTGCATAATCTTTACAATTTCTCTTATATATCAACATAGATTAATTACACCAACTGACTTAACAAAGATAAATATAGCATTCTTTACCACAAATGGAATAGCATCATTTATCTTTGGACTTTTTGTAATCATAGACCTTATAAAATGAAAAAATATATACCAATATTATTCTTCCTTCTAAGTATAAATATATCAGCCCAAAGTTATTTCCAACAAGAAGTAAATCATACTATTGATGTTGAATTAGATGATGAAAGACATACTTTAGAAGGAGTCTCATATATAGAATATACAAATAATTCTGATACCGACTTAGGATTCATATGGTTTCATCTCTGGCCAAATGCTTATAAAAATAACTCTACTGCTCTATGTAAGCAAAAAATTGAAAATGGAAGCACTGCACTCTTTTATGCAAAAGAATCAGAAAGAGGATACATAAGTGACTTAGATTTTAAGGTCAATGGTAAAATGGTAAGATGGGATTATCATCCTGAACATATTGACATATGTAAATTAATTTTAAACAAACCTGTAAAAGCAGGAGAAACAGTATATATATCTACACCTTTCACTGTAAAGATTCCAGATGCAAAATTTTCTAGATTAGGGCATATTGGTCAATCATACATGATAACACAATGGTATCCAAAACCAGCTGTATATGATAAAGATGGCTGGCATCCTATGCCATATCTAGATCAAGGAGAGTTCTACTCAGAATTCGGAAGCTTTGATGTAAGCATTACCCTGCCAAGCAACTATACTGTTGGAGCTACTGGAGACCTACAGAATCAAGAAGAAATTAATCGTTTAAATAAAATTGCAAGTAGGACTGATACTATAAAGCAGTTCTCAAATGATTTAAGTTTTCCAGAATCTGAATTAACAAAAAAAACCTTACGATATATCCAAAATAATGTGCATGATTTTGGGTGGTTTGCAGATAAACGTTACCACGTACTCAAAGGAGAAGTTGAACTGCCTCACTCAAAAGAAAAGGTGACATTATGGACCATGTTCACAAATAATGAAGCTAACTTGTGGAAAAATTCTATTGAATACATGCATGATGCTGTATATTATTATTCTTTATGGAACGGTGATTATCCTTATCAACACTGTACCGCTGTAGATGGAACAATAAGTGCGGGAGGAGGAATGGAATACCCTAATGTAACAGTTATTGGAGAGAGTGGAAATGCATATTTCTTAGAAGAAGTTATTATGCATGAAGTTGGTCACAACTGGTTTTATGGAATGCTAGGAAGTAATGAAAGGTTACATCCCTGGATGGATGAAGGATTAAACTCTCATAATGAGCTCAGATATATGAGAAATAAATATCCAGAATATAATATGCTATTAGAGCAAATTCCTTCATTAATAACCAAAGTATTTAACTTAGAAAAATATAATAATAAACAGACAACAGGTGAATTAACCTATCTTATAAATGCATGGACAGCTAAAGACCAACCCATTGAATTAACCTCTGAGGAATATACTCCTATGAATTATTTTGGTATAGTGTATTCTAAAACTGCTGTTGTCTTTGACTATCTAATGGCCTATTTAGGAGAAGAGGTGTATGATAAATGCATGAAGACATACTTTGAAAGATGGAAATACAAACACCCCCAGCCAAAAGATCTAAGAGCTGTATTTGAAGAAGTAACAGAAAAAGATCTTTCTTGGTTCTTTGACGATATGATTAATACTACTAAAACATTAGACTATAAAATTATTAGCGCTAAAAAAGATATTAAAAATCTATTCATAACAATCGAAAACACAGGAGAAATCAATGGCCCTGTGGTTATTAGCGGTGTAAAAAATGGTGAAAGCATGCATCCTTTATGGATTGATGGATTTGAAGGTAGAAAAGTATGTCGTTATTTTAATGGAGATTATGATCATATCCGTATTGACTATTATGGAGATATGACAGAAATCAATAGAAAAAATAATATAATGCGTACAAAAGGAATTCTTAAAAAAATAGAACCAATAAAACTACAATTTATTGGATCTTTATATGATCCTGAAAAAACTCAAATCTTTTTTAGTCCTGCTATAAATTACAATATTTATGATAAATCTTCATTTGGGTTAAGTATTTATAATAAATTTCTACCTAAAAGTGGGCTTTCATATAAGGTTACACCTATGTATAGTTCTGGAAATAAAGAAATAATAGGTAATGCAAATATTCATTACAGTAAATTTAATCATAAGAAAAAAATCTATAATTATAGAATAGGCTTAGACATAAAGAAAGCTGCTTATGAGAATAACAAGAGTTATATTCGCCTTGAGCCAGCAATTAATATAAGGTTAAAAAAACCTTCTATGAGAAGTAAAATTGATAATTATTTGTCACTATCATATATACATTTAATGAAAGACACATATTTTTTATGGGAAGAAGATAATATCAATTTTATTAAAGGAAGCTATACTTTTTCAAACTCTAGGACAATAAGTCCTTATTCTATTCATCTAAAAGTAGAGCAATCATCTAATTATAAAAAAGGTCATCTTATCCTAAACTATAATCATCATCTTAATAAAAAGAAAAGATTAATAGTAAGAGGATATTGTGGGCTCGTAGATACAGAAGATGAAAAATATAATTTACAAATGAGTTCCTGGAATGGAGCAAATGACTATATGTTTGAAGAAAAAACACTAACTAGAGATGAAGAAAATACACCATATAGCCAACAATTATTTATAAGAGAAGGAGGTTTAAAACATAATACTAATGATTCACTGAACTCTAATTATATGTTAGCATCGATAAGTGCAGAGTATAATATTGCACGACAATTATTAATTTATGCTGAAGCTGGAAGTAATGGAGACTATCATGCATATGGTGCTGGCCTAAGAATTCCTTTGTTTAACATACTAAACATATACCTCCCAATATATACAGAAAATGGCATGATAGAGTTTAACGATTCATATAAAGAGAAAATAAGATTTAATTTTAATTTAGAAATTGATCTAACAGGAGTCTTTTAATAAAGAAGATTAAAAATATAATAAGATAGCAATTAAAGAACTAATTGATATTGCTAACCATAATAGAAGTCCATGTAAGAAAGGTCTAAATCCAATGGCTCTTAGATTATTAAACGAAAGATTTGTACCTATTAAGAAAAGACTTATCTGCAATCCTTTTTTACCTGCTAACTTAATAAATGAAAAGCCATTAAACTCAGGAAAATTTGAATTTAAAAACATAGCAAGTAAGAAAAATACAATAAAATAAGGGATAGATAAATTTTTATTTCCTTCCTTATATAGAAACGCTCCAAGAAAAACTAAAGGAACAATAAATATAACTTTTGAGAGCTTAATGATTGTGGCTACTTTTTCTGATATATCTTGATTAAAAAATTGATCAAAATCAATTGCAGCTCCTATAGCAGACGCTGTATCATGAATAGACAATCCAGCCCATAGACCAAACTGCTCTTGTGTTAATTTTAGATAATTCCCTATCATAGGAAAAAATAATAAACTAGAAGCACTAAGAATAAATACAGTTCCTAATGCAATAGATAATTGCTTTTCATTTGCTCTTATTGAAGATGCGATAGCTGCAATAGCACTTGCTCCACAAATAGATGTTCCTGATGTAATTAAATCAGCTGTTCTTCTTTCTACTTTTAATATTTTTCCAATAATAAATCCTAAAAGCAATGCAATAAGGATAAATATTACAACAAAATAAAAAGAAGAAACAGAAAGCTCTGAAATTGCAGTAATTGGATAGCCAAATCCAATAGCAACAACAGAGATTTTTAATAATTGCTTTGTTAAGTTACTAGTTCTTCCTTCATAAGGATTACCTAAGAGCACTGCTAATCCAATCCCAAGTGCAAGAGCAACCCATGATGAAATCCAGCTCAAAAACACAAATGAAGAAGATAATGCAATTAAAATGATTATCGAAAAAAAGAATATTTTATTTAAAAAATTAATAGCTAGTCTTGTTCTTTTAAATCACAAAATTAATAAAAATTAAAACCCCTAAAATAATTCTTCTCATATTAAGTTTATAGAAAAATCTTGCCTGGATTCAAAATCTCATTAGGATCAAATAATTTCTTAATCCCTTTCTGCAAATCAATACTTTTCTTAGAAAAAACTATGTCCATATATTTTTTCTGGACAAATCCAATACCATGTTCTCCACTTAAGGTTCCTCCAAGTTTTTTAGTCAGATAAAAGATCTCACGAATGCCATCATCGAGTTTAACTTTCCAATCCTCATCACTCATTTCTCCTTTGATTATATTAATATGTAAATTACCATCACCCGCATGTCCATAGCAAACTGATTGAAAACCATATTTAACTCCAATTTGCTTAACACCTTTTAATAGCTTTGCTAATTCTGCACGAGGAACAACAGTATCTTCTTCTTTATAAATTGAATTAGCCTTAACTGATTCTGAAATAGATCTACGTAACTTCCACAACTTACGTTTTTCACTTTCACTGTCAGCTAATAAAATTTCTCCACAATCAAATTTTTGCATAACATTTGCTATATCCTCGCAATCTTTATACAATTGCTGAATATTATCCCCATCAACTTCAACTAATAAATGTGCCTTAACATTATCAGCTATGCTCATGTCAATGTCTGTATATCTTATAGTCCATAAAATTGCATCACGTTCAATAAATTCCAATGCAGAAGGAGTAATACCTTCTCTAAACACTGCTGAAACCGCTTGACATGCTTTCTCTACTGAATTAAAAGGAATAAGTAAAGTAATATCTTTTGTTGGAAATGGAATTAAACGAAATACTATTTTAGTGATAACACCTAATGTTCCTTCACTACCTACCATCAATGAAGTGAGATCGTAACCTGTAGCATTTTTCAATACATTAGAACCTGTCCATATAATTTCACCTGTTGGTAAAACAACTTCTAAATTCAACACATAATTCTTAGTCACTCCATATTTCAATGCTTTTGGTCCACCAGCATTTTCTGCAATATTTCCTCCTAAAAAACAACTTCCTTTACTTGCAGGGTCTGGAGGATAGAAAAGCCCCTCTTCTTCTACAGCCTCTTTAAATATTTGATTAATAACAGCTGGCTCAACTGTAGCCTGTAGATTTCTTTTATCTATTTCTATTATAGAATCAAAACGCTCAATACTTAAAGATACTCCTTTAAAAACAGGAAGAGATCCTCCACTTAACCCTGTACGCGCACCACAGGGAGTAACAGGTATTTTCTTTTCATTACAATAGATCAGTATCTTAGATATATCTATAGCACTTCTTGGCTTCAGAATAACTTCTGGAGGGAAAGAAAGATCCTCTGTCTCATCATGACCATATCCCTTTAGCTCTTCTAAATCAGTTACAACATATTTTTTACCTAATACTTCTTCAAAGAATGAGATATCATCAATATGTATTTTCTTGTATTCCACCTGCACAAATTTAATTAAATTCGCAACTTGCAATTACAGAAACCAAAGTCAAAATGAAAAAGATATTAATAATTATTCTTAGTCTACTTATAGCTATTCCAATGTTTTGTCAAAAACAAGATATTACATTGGATGATCTATGGAAGAATTATAATTTCTATCCAAAAAGTTTTAGCTCTCTCAATTCAATGAATGATGGAGAACATTATGTGAGAATGATTTCAAGTGAAGATCAACAGAAGATTATTAAATATCAATTCAAAAATGGAAAACAAGTAAAAGTGCTTTTTAAGAGCAAAGATTTTGAAATTCCTAAAATAATAAGTTATAAATTTAGTGATAATGAAAAACAAATATTACTCGCCACTAAAACTGAAAATATTTATAGATACTCAAAAAGATCTATTTATTATGTATATGATATAACAACCAATAAAATTCAAAAACTAAATGATGAAAAAATAATGCATGCTACATTTTCTCCTGATGGTAAAAACATCGCCTATGTATTAAATAATAATCTATATACCCAAAATATCAAAACTCAAAACATTACTCAAATAACAAATGACGGAAAAAAGAACCATATAATTAATGGAGCTTCAGACTGGGTATATGAGGAAGAGTTTGGATTAGTTAGAGCCTTTGAATGGTCACCAGATGGCAAGCATATTGCATACTATAAATTTGATGAAAGTAATGTGAAAGAATTCTCAATGGATCTTTTTAAAGCTAACCTTTACCCTACACAAGAAGTTTTTAAATATCCAAAGGCTGGAGAAGAAAATTCTGTGGTAAGAATTTACTCTTACAATCTAAAGAAGAATAAAAGCAACTTTATCTTCACTCAAAAAGACTATGAATATTATCCCAGAATTAAATGGACAAACAATCCAAATATATTATGTATATATGGAATGAATCGCCATCAAAATAAACTAGATTTTATATTAGCTAACATAGAAAAAGAAAATACAAGAATTCTTTTTACTGAACAGGATCAATACTTTATTGACATACATGACAACCTTACATTCTTGCCTGACAATAATTTTATCTGGACTTCTGAAAAAAACGGATTTAATCATATCTATCTTAAAAACTTTGACGGATCTGAAGAACAAATAACAGAAGGAAATTGGGAAGTGACCGCCTTTGATGGTGTTGATAGTGATAATATGCAGATATACTACAGATCAACTGAAGAAGGGTCTATAAATCGCACTCTTTATGTTCAAAATTTAATAACCGGAGAAAAAAGAAAACTTAGCACACAATTAGGAAACAACTCTGTTAAATTTAGCAAAAACCTTAAATATTATGTTAATATTTATTCAAATGCTAATACAGCACCTTATTATACATTACACAACTCGAACGGGAAAGAATTAAAGGTCTTAGAAGATAATAATGAATTCAATAAGGAAATAGAAAAATTCAATTTATCAAATAAAGAATTCTTGACAATTAAGACAGATGATGCAGAATTAAATGCTTGGATAATAAAACCATCAAATTTTGACTCTAATAAAAAATACCCTCTATACATGTTTGTATATGGAGGCCCCGGCTCTCAACAAGTAACTAATTCTTTTGGCTGGAATAACTATTATTGGCATCAAATGTTAGCCCAACAAGGATATGTTATCGCTTGTGTGGACAATAGAGGTACTGGAGGAAAAGGTGCTGAATTCAAAAAAATGACATATAAAGAACTAGGAAAGTATGAAACTATAGATCAAATTAATGCTGCAAAATATTTTGCATCACTTGAATATATAGATGAAAAAAGAATCGGTATCCAAGGATGGAGTTACGGTGGATATATGTCATCACTCTGTATTACTAAAGGCGCTGATATTTTTAGTCTTGCTGTTGCAATTGCTCCAGTTACAAACTGGAGATATTATGATAATATTTATACTGAGAGATATATGCAAACTCCTCAAGAAAACCAAAGTGGATATGATGATAATTCTCCAATTAATCATGTTGAAAAATTAAAAGGACATTATTTACTAATTCATGGATCTGCTGATGATAATGTGCATGTGCAAAATACTTACGAGATGGTTTCAGCATTAGTAAAAGAAAATAAACAATTTGAATTATTCATATATCCTGACAAAAATCATGGGATTTATGGAGGAAACACAAGATATCATTTGTATAAAAAAATTACTAACTTTATTTTAAAAAATTTATAAAACAAATTTTAGTATTTTCGGCAATCAATTATCAATAAAAAACTAAAATCATGAATCAAGAAAATCAACTGTTCGGCCATCCTAAAGGATTAATCTATCTATTCTTTGCAGAACTCTGGGAAAGATTCTCATATTATGGAATGAGAGCATTACTTACTCTTTATATGGTAAATGAATTTTTCTTGTATATAACAGATGCATCAATAAGAGAAGAAATGTCAATTGGGATTTTTGCTGCGTATGGATCTTTAGTATATGCAACTCCTGTTATCGGAGGAATGATCGCAGATAAATTTATTGGATTTAAGAAATCTATTATGCTAGGGGGCATCTTAATGGCAATAGGACATTTTTTTATGGCCTTTTATTTTGATGCTGAAGACTACTCTAATGGCATGTTTGGATTTCCTATAGAAGATGTAAATGGATTTTTCTTCTATAGTGCATTAGCCCTATTGATTGTAGGAAACGGCTTCTTTAAACCTAATATTTCAACTATGGTAGGGAGATTATACTCAGAAGGGGATGAAAGAAGAGATTCAGGTTTTACAATATTTTATATGGGAATTAACATAGGTGCATTTCTAGCTCCATTAGCATGCGGGTATTTAGGAATGAGTGAAAATTGGGGTTGGCACTATGGTTTTGGAGCAGCTGGAATAGGAATGTTAATAGGTCTACTTTTTTTCTGGAGAGGAATTACTGATGGAGTATTTGGAGAAAATGGTAATCAGCCTCAAGAATATAAAGAAAAAAAGATGTATGGTTTACGAACTGATTATTTCTTTTATTTAGTTGCTCTTCTTCTTGTTCCTGTTTCTGCTTTATTAGTAAAATATAATGCTTTGGACACTATATCTTTACTAACTATCAATGAGTTTCATCTATTTGTATTATCAGCTATATTAATTTATGTAATTTCAACTAAAAATTATTTAAATGCTCTATATGCAATTATAGCTTATCTTTTACTTCCTAGAATTTTAATTTATTTCACAGGAGTTCACTTACACACAGCATTACTAACATCATTAGGCCTAATAATTTTAGCAATGATTATTAGAAAAATGAAAGATTTATCAAAGATTGAAGTTTTTAGATTGATTACAGTACTAGTACTAACTTTATTTATTACTGTGTTCTGGTCATTCTTTGAACTTGCTGGTACTGCTATAACATTATTTGCTGAAAGAAACGTAAATCTAGTTTGGTTAAATGCATCTCAAACTAATGCAATTAATCCAGGATATATCATGTTCTTAGCTATTCCCTTCTCTTTAATGTGGGTAGCGTTAGCAAAAGCCCAAAAGAACCCTAGAACTCCTATTAAATTTGCTTTAGGAATATTACAATTAGGCCTAGGATTTCTTGTTTTTGCAATGAGTGCACAATATATGGATGAGGTTGGAAAGACACCATTTATATTTCTAATGGTTGGATATTTTTTAATGACTACTGGAGAATTATTTATTTCCCCAATAGGTTTAAGTAAAGTTACAGAATTATCACCAAAAACGATGACTGCTTTTATGATGGGTGTTTATTTCCTATCCTCTTCTTATGCACATTATATTTCCAAATTTATTGCTAATGCGACAATTAGTGGTTCGAATGATATCCCTGAACCAGGATTTATGACTACAATGATTGAAAAAGTAACTGGTTTTGTCGGTGCAACTACAAATTCATCTATTGAAGGGGTTCAGACATTATTAAATTACACTTCTGTATTTACACAAGTAGGTGTTGTTGCAATAGGAATGGCAATACTTGCGTTTATATTATCTCCTATTCTAAATAAATGGATGAATGGAGTTCATTAAAAAAAAACACACACATGAAAAAAATCTTATTTATTATATTAACAGCACTACTAATAATAGGTTCTCTATTAGTAGGATGTAGAGATGACAATAATAAACATCTTGAAAAAATTCAATTATTAGAAGATGAATTAACAAATTGCAAAAAAGAGATTGAACAACGAAATATTCAAGATTCAATAACTAATGTAGAAGAAAATATTAGGCAAGAAAAAGAAATTGTAGAAGCTGCTAAAAAGAAAGCTGAAGAAGAAGCTAAAAAGAAAGCTGAAGAAGAAGCTAAAAAGAAAGCTGAAGAAGCTAAAAAGAAAGTTAAAGAAGAAAATGTTATAGAAAATGAATGGTATACTGATGTCAATCAAGCAATTAATCTTTCAGTACAAACAAAGAAGCCTCTCTTCTTCTTTTTTACGGGGAGTGATTGGTGTGGATGGTGTAAAAGATTACAAAAAGAAGTATTCTTTTTACCAGAATTCAAAAAATGGGCAAATCAAAATGTCATACTTGTAGAGTTAGATTTTCCAAGAAGAACACAAATAGATGAAGCAACACTTAAACAAAATAGAGAATTAGCTCAAATGTTCGGTGTTAGAGGGTACCCAACTATATGGTTTGTAAATCCTGAAATAACAGGTGAAAAGGTTAATTTTAATAAACTGGGATCACAAGGCTATGTAGCTGGAGGGCCAAAAGCATGGATTGTTGGTGCTAATAAAATACTCAAAAATCAGTAAAAATGATAAAAAGACTAATTATTGTACTACTGATTGCTGTTCCTGCAATCATATTTGCTCAAGGAGGAGAACCTAAAAAGAGTATAGACTGGATAAATCTAGAGAAAGCAAAAAAATATGCAAAGAAATATAATAAAAATATCTTAATATATTTCTATAAAAAAGACTGTCCTTATTGTGAAGAAATGAATAAAGAAACTTTACAAGACAAAATTGTCATTAATCTTATTAATCAAAATTTCTTTCCTGTTAAGATAAATTCAAGAACAAAAGACACTATAATATATCAAAATAAAAAATACTCAAATCAACAGCCTATTCAACAAGGTTCATCTTGGCCACATGATTTTTATCGTGAAGTAGCAAAAATGAAGAACGAACAAACTACAACACCAACTATAGTTCTATTTAATAATGACTTTGAGAAAATAACTAGTTTCCCAGGCAAACAATCCAAGCAACTTCTTCTAAGAAGAATCAATAAATATATTAAATAAAAAAGGAGCTTAAAAGCTCCTTTTTTTAGGGTGACTGATGGGATTCGAACCCACGACCCCCGGCACCACAAACCAGTGCTCTAACCAGCTGAGCTACAATCACCATATAATTTTTGCAAATATATAATATTATGCAAAAAATTAATATAAACTATATACATTTGTATTCCTATGAAAACAAAGGAAGAAAAAGTTAATATACATGTAGAAGGAATGAGTTGTGCAAACTGTGCAAAAGGACTCGAACAACATCTAGAAAAAAAAGGAATAAAAGGTATAAGTGTAAATTTCTCAACTAGTCAAGCAAGTTACATTTCCAATAAAAATATAAATGAAAAGGAAGTTAAATCTATTATAAAACAATTAGGATATACAATCAAAGAAGGCAATAAAGAAACACTATTATCAACAGAAGAAAAATTATTTTATTTCTGTTTAATATTTACAGTACCTCTATTCTCTCATATGTTTCTTTCTAAAGAAAACATATTACATACTCCTTTAATTCAATTTATTCTTTGTGTACCCGTCTATATTGCAGGTACACTTTATTTTGGGAAAAGTGCCTTAAAATCATTAAAAATAGGTCTTCCAAATATGAATATGTTAATATTTATGGGGTCATCTGCAGCATTTATTTATAGTATTTATGGATGGATCATTTCTGAAAGCACGAAGGACGCTCATCAATATTTATTTTTTGAAACATCATCTACAGTTATCACACTAGTACTACTAGGAAATGTATTAGAAAAAAGAAGTGTAAAGAAAACAACTACTGCAATTAGTGAACTATCAGAGATACAAAAAGTAATAGCAAAAAAAGAAAGCAACAACCAAATTATAGAGGTTGATTTTGATGAAATTAAGAGAGATGACATACTAATAGTTAATAATGGAGATAAAGTACCTACCGATGGAATAATTATTAATGGGAATTGTCTAGTTGATGAATCAATGATAACAGGAGAAAGTATACCAATTAATAAATCAATTAATGATGAAGTTATTGGAGGAACAATCATTACAGATGGAACAATAAAAATAAAAGCAACAAGAACAGGAGAAAATACTCTTCTCTCACAAATTATTGAATTAGTTAAAGATTCTCAAATAAAAAAACCAGAAATACAGAAGATAGGAGATAAAATAAGTTCAATATTTGTCCCTTCTGTATTAATAATTTCAGTTCTAACCTATTTCTTCTCTGGATATTTAATTGAATACTTTAATATTGAAGAATTAGCAATATCAAACCCTTTATTAAGAGCTATTGCTGTATTAGTTATTTCCTGCCCTTGCGCAATGGGCCTTGCCACTCCTACTGCAGTAATGGTAGGAATTGGTCGCGCAGCAAGAAATGGTATATTAATTAAAGGTGGAGATACTCTTGAAAAATTAGCTTCAATTAAAAATCTTGTTTTTGATAAAACAGGTACTCTAACAACTGGTAAATTTATAATATCAGAATTAAATATTCTTAATGGAGATGAAGATACAATTAAAAACATAATATATAATCTTGAAAAAAGATCATCTCATCCAATAGCAAAATCTTTATGTAAAATTCTTAAAGAATATGAATCCCCTATAGAAGTAAAAGATTTTAAGGAAAAAAAAGGAGTAAGTGTATCAGCTAAGATTAACGGGGAAACATATAAGTTAGGTTCATCAAAAATAATAGACAAAAAGAGTGATAATGATTTGTTCCTGTTGAAAAATGAAGAATTGATAGCAACAATTAATATTATTGATGAATTAAAAGAAAACACAGAAGATGTTTTTAATAAACTTAAAGATTATCAAATAACCTTACTAAGTGGAGACAAAAAAGAGAAATGTAATATTATTGCATCTAAATTAAATATTAACTCTGTATTTAGCGAAAAACTTCCACAAGAGAAAATTAAAATAATCGAATCATTTCTTCAAGAAAATAAAACTGCAATGATTGGAGATGGTATAAACGATGCCGCTGCGCTTGAGAAATCAACAGTAGGAATATCATTAGCTAATGCAACAGGAATTGCTATCAACTCATCTGATGTAATCTTGTTAAAAAATAAAGATCTTACTCAACTTCCATATGCTCTACAAATAGGAAAACATACTTTACTAACAATAAAACAAAACTTGTTCTGGGCCTTTTCCTATAACATAGTCGCTATTCCTATTGCCATGATGGGTTTACTTAATCCAATGTGGGCGGCTTTATTTATGGCCTTTTCTGATATTATAGTAATAGGAAATTCTATAAGATTACGATTTAAAAAGATTTTTTAGTAGATTTACAGAATTAATAATATAAACCAAAACAAAATTATGAGAAAAATAATTACACTTCTTGCTAGTTTTTTAATTTGTTCTTCTATAACTGCTCAAGTTAATGCTAGTCAAACAATTAATGGTATAATGAAAAAAGCTATTAATGATAAAAAAATAATGAGTGGTGATGAGGCACTAGGTCATCTACTAATAAATCCTAATCCATCGACTACTGCAAATTTAAAAACAGCAACATCAACCGAAACTTTAATTGGGACAACAACATATGATCTACAATCTAATGCTGCAGTACATGCAACTCGAATTCTAATGAATGATGATGGATCTATGGCTGGAGGATGGTCAATGAGTCAACAATATAACACTACTTATTCAGATAGAGGAACTGGATATAATTTCTACAACACATCAGGAAATTGGGATGCTCAACCAACTACTCGCTTAGAAACCTCTAGAGGAGGATGGCCTTCTATTCTTGTCTGTGGTAATGGAACAGAGTCTGCTATTACACATAATACTGATAATTCTTGGATTCAAAGAACATTCAGAGCAAGTTATGGAAGTGGATTATGGGAAGAAGACATTGTCTCTTCACAAGATAGTATGGGGACATATAGCTATCTTATATGGAACAGATCTGCTATTGGAGGTATAGACAATAATACTATTCATATGATTGCAGTAACAGCATCTTCAGCATTTCAAGGAACTCCTTTTAACGGATTAGATGGAGCTCTAGTATATTATCGTTCACAAGATTGTGGAAGCACTTGGGACAGGAAGGATATCCAACTACCTACCTTAGACACATCAATGTTTAATTCAATGGCTGGTGATGTGTATGCAATTGATGCACAAGGAGAAACAGTTGTGATTGCATATTTTAACGACTGGGGAGATTCTTTTATTCTTAAATCTAATGATAATGGGGATACTTGGACCAGAACCACATTTCTTGATTTTCCTGTAGATAAATATGTAATGGACTCAGGATTAGATTTAGATGGTGACCTAGAAATGGATATGGTGTACTCAACTGACAATTCAGGTGCTGTAATATTAGATGCTAATAATGAAGCACACGTATTTGTAGGTAATATGGCATATATTGATGATGATCTTGCAGATGGAGCTTCCTCTTGGTTCCCTGCTACTAATGGTTTACTATATTGGAATGAAAGTATGGGTCCTGATCTTACACCACCAACTGTACAAGACTCATCATTATGGTATTCAGATCACATGCCAGTAATTGCTCAAGCTCCAGATTTAAATGGAGATAGTATTGTTGCAGGTGTTGATTCTGTTGGAGGCTACGCATTATACTATGCATCAAGATCTTCCATGCCAAGCGCTGGAATATCTGCTAATGGGGAAATATATGTTTCCTTTTCAGGATATACTGAAAATGCTGATGATGGAACTCAAGTTTTTCGCCATATATATATTACAAAATCATCTGATGGAGGTCTAACTTGGAGAAATCCAGTAGATGTAACTCCTCATGATGTTTGGGCTGGAATGCAAGAATGTGTATTTGGAGCAATGCACCAAATTGTAGATGATAAAATTAGAATTATTTATCAAAAAGACTTTCAACCAGGACTTGCTGTAAGAGGTGATGAAGATATGGTTGATATGAATGATATTGTTTATTTAGAAATTGATACTGTTGGATTATTTGACGCAACACCGCTTTCTAACAATAATCTAGACAAAGAGTTTGAATTTAGTATTTATCCAAACCCTGCAAATAATACAACAACAATACAGATCTCTTCAAAAATAAACGAAAGAGCTACAATAAGCATTGTAGATATGCTAGGAAAGACTGTTTATTCTACAGAAAAAGATCTACTAGTGGGGCTTAACACTGAAAATATTAATACAAGTAAATTAAAAACTGGAATTTATTTTGTAAATACTTTATGTGAAAACAAGAAAATATCGAAGAAGTTAGTAATCACAAGATAATTCTAAAAACATATGAAATAAAAGCCGAGTTTTTTTAAGACTCGGCTTTTTTATATTAAATCTAATAATGAAGCAGTTTTTGGCATTTGATGTACAAGAAAACCTTCTGCATAAGCGCAATTAGATTGTCTGCCTAAATCTTTTGCCCTATAATCTACACTCTCTAAAAACTCAGGAGAAGATATAATAGTTTCAGTCTCTACACTATTAGGATCGTAAAACTGTGTAGAATATGCTTCTATAGCTTTCATCTTTAAATCCATTTGTTCACTAATATCAACTACAACATCTGGCAAAATATTATTAAATTGTATATAGTGATAGATAGCTTTAGGACGCCACGGTCTCTGTCCTGTGTCAATCTTTTCTAACCCTGACAAGAAACAAGAATCAATTGTAAGATTAGAACTTCGAGAATGATCAGGGTGACGATCTGAAATTGCATTAGTAATAACAATCTCAGGACAATACTTTCTAATCTTCTTTATTAAATGTATTTTATGTTCTTGGTCATTCTTAAAAAAACCATCTTTAAAATTCATATTATCACGCAAATGAATCCCCAAAATATTTGTTGCATTTCTAGTTTCAATATCTCGAGTTTTACTTGTTCCTCGCGTTCCTAGCTCTCCTCTTGTTAAATCAATCACACCTACCTTCTTTCCATTTTGGACTTCCTTAATTATTGTACCCCCACAGCCTAACTCAACATCATCCGGATGAGCTCCAAATACCAAAATATCTAATTTCATAAATAATACTTTTTATACTTCATTCTCCCAAATATTGTTGTAATAATCATCAATGCTAATAGATAATAAATAAAAGATGGTATAGGCATTGGGTCACCTGCAGCATAAGAATGTAAGCCAGAAAGATAATAATTAACTCCAAAATAAGTCATAAATATAGTCCATATAGCAAACATAGATACTATATTAAATATTAACTTTCCTTTTAATGAAGGTATAAATCGCATATGCAAAACAAAAGCATATATAAGGACACTAGTAAGAGCCCAAGTTTCTTTTGGATCCCAACCCCAATATCTACCCCAGGATTCATTCGCCCATACTCCGCCAAGAAAAGTTCCTATTGTTAACATAAATAAACCTATTTGTAAAGACCTTTCATTAATTAATGTAAGTTCAGATAAAGTATACTTTAATTTTACCTTATTACTATTATTTGTAAAAATAATAAGCCATAATGACAATAATCCTAAGAAAGCCCCTAAAGCTAAGAAACCATAACTAGCAACAATAATAGCAACATGTATCATTAACCAATATGACTTAAGTACAGGTACTAAGTTTGTAATCTCTGGATCAAGCCAATTAAGATGTGCAACCATTAATATTAACGCACTTACAATAGCTGTTGCTGATAAAGTTAACAAAGATCTTCTACTAAAAACTAATCCAGAAGCAACAGTGGCCCATGCAATATAAATCATTGACTCGTAACCATTACTCCAAGGAGCATGACCTGATATAATCCAACGGACTATTAATCCTGCTGAGTGAGTTAGAAAACCTATAATAATCAGCCATTTAAATAAATTAATCATTGTGTGAAGTAATTTATTAGAATGAAAAAGACCTATTAATACAAGTATGAGCAAAATAAATCCACTAGAAAAATAAAATATAAATAAATTAGAAAACACATTTAATTCATTATACAATAGCTCTAAATTAATATTAGATTTAGGAGGCATGACTTCTTTACCATATTTACTCTGAAACTTACTAATATAATTAACGACACTATCAGATCTAGACCAATCACCAGAATCCATACCCTCTTGTAAAGATTGAAAATACATAGGAATAATATTAGCAACAAATAAAGAGTCATTACCTGAAAATTTATAATGTTCCTTATAAGTAAACCAAGTATTATTCTGATCATCTACTAAAGGGAAAAATCTAAATAACCCCCCATTAAATATAGCAAAGCAGATATTCACACGTTCATCAACTTTAATAACATCTTTTTCAAATTCTGATCTCTTAGCAGGCAATGTAGCATAAGCTTCTTCAACGAGTTTAGAGAGAATATAAGCCCCATTACTATCAAAAAAATTATTAAACGAAGTTCGGAGATATCTAGATTTAAGATCTTGATCTCCCAAAATAGATCTTAATTGAGCATTAGACACTTTAATTATATTTTCAGTATTCCAACTAACAGGATCATGCATCATTCCTAAGACAACCTGAGTAGAAGACAAATCTTTATATGTAGATTTACCATACACCTTTCTTAAAAACTCTGAACATAACGTATTCACTGGCTCAAGTCTCCCTCCATTATCCTGAACTACTAATTGATCAAACTTTACTATATGTTCTTCGTCAATAATATCATATGCAGAAATATTAGTATTAGAGATAAATAATATTAATAAGATTAAAGAGGCCGATTTAAGCTTATTAAGTTTTTTACTTAAATCACTAAATCTTGTATTAGGCATTAATAAAATTAAAATCATTGCGATCAATAACAAACCATAACCAATATAACTTACTAATGTACCCCAAAAGTCATGATTAACAGATAATATTGTCCCTTTTTCATCTTTATCATAAGAAGATTGGAAAAAACGATAACCTCTATATTGCAACACATTATTCATAAATATTCTATATGGAATATTCTTTTCATCATCAATAACTGTTATTTCTGCAGCATAAGAAGAAGGACTCTCAGATCCTGGATAACGTTCTAATTGAAAATCTCTCAATTGTATCATAAAGGGTACAAAATAATATTTTGATCCATAAGAGATTTTAAAATTGAGATCTTGTATAGCAAAAAATTGTGCTTCAGATTGAAACCCTTTCCCCCCATAAAGCTCTATCAATTTTTCTTCACCATCTACATTTAATCGGACAATCAGAAGATTCTCCACTCCATCTTCCATAACATTCGAACGACTAACTTTATTAATCTTAGCATCTTTAAGAACATCCTTCAAAACAAAATTAAGACCATTAGCTATATGTAATGTTCTCTTATAAACAACAAAATCTGTAAGTGGTTGAAAAGCATTTGTCTCTCTTGTATTCATACTCATAGTCTCTACACTATAATCAGTATTACATACAATATCATCATCTCTAGAGAAGATGTTAATAGCACCTTCAAGTGGATTATTAAATGTAAATAGTTCTCCTTTTATAATTCTCTGCTCCTTATTAGAAAGGTATTCAGAATGCATCCCATTAGGGCCTGGAACTACAAGATGTAAAATCTGATCTCCATCATTGACATTAGTAAAGACTGAATCTATTGGATTGGCTATAAAATCAACATATGAAATCTTAATGTCACGATCCTTAAAGTCAAGTCTAGTTGAAAAAGAATTACGACTTATCGCTGATAAAAACAGTTTTTTATCATAATTAAGTTGATGCTTCTTATCATTAACATGAATCTGCAGGAAAGTATCATCTGAAATAAATTGATTTGCAGACTCTCCTTCTCTAATATGCATCATTCCTTCAAAACTTATATAGCGTGTAATACCTGAACCTATTAAAATAACAACAAAAGATAAATGCAACAATAAAACTGGCAGTTTACTTAATCTAAACAACTTATATCGTAAAATATTATTCATTAGATTATACACAAGTAGTATCAAAATCAATTCGAACCACCAAGTATTATAAATTAATGCCTTTGCTGAACTCCTACCAAAATCATTCTCAATAAAAGTGGCATAACCTATTGAACACGCAAATATGAGAATAAGAAGACTCATAAATTGCATAGAAGAAATAAACTTAATTACTTTATTTATCATATCTGATAATTAGCAAACAAAATTACGAATTATTATTAGATTTGTCATTAAATAGATTAAATGAAAAACATTACACTAATTGGATCAGGAAATGTTGCAACTCACTTAGGTCTTGCTCTTAAAAAAAATGGGTTTAATATAAAGCAAGTATATAGTAAAGTATTAAAGAATGCTGAAAAACTATCTTTAATATTAGAAGCAGAAGCTATAAATAAATTGGAAAAACTTACTGATAGTGACCTAACAATACTGTCAGTAAGTGACAATGCAATTGAAACAATACTTAAAAACATAAAAGATAGACCTATTGTGCATACATCAGGATATACAGGCATAAATATCTTTAATAAAAAATTTAATAACTGTGGTGTTATTTATCCTTTACAAACTCTCAATAAAGAAGTAAGTTTAGAATTCTCAGAGACGCCTTTATGTATTGAGGCGAATAACCCAATATTTGAAAAAAAAATAACAAAGTTAGCTTACTCCATCTCTAAACATATAATAGCATTAGATTCTGAAAAGAGAAAATCAATACATATTGCAGCAGTTTTTGCATCAAACTTCACCAATCATATGTTATCTATCGCATATGACCTGCTAAAAGAGAAGAATATAGACTTTTCTATATTATTACCTTTAGTAAATCAAAGCATAAAAAAAATAAAAAACAATAATCCAAAAGATGTTCAGACAGGACCTGCAAAACGAAAAGATATAAATATTATCAATCATCATGTGCACGATATTAAAAATACTAGAATAAAGAAAATATATAAAACAATAACTGATTCAATCATCAAAGCAAGTGAATAGACTTACTACATTCCTTAAACTGATAAGGATTCAAAATTTATTAATATTATCCTTCGTCCTATTTACACTTAAATATCAATTTATTAATTATTATATTATTAATCCTGTATTATCTAATTATAATTTCTTCTTACTTATAATATCAACAATTTTAATTATGGCAGGAGGATACATTATTAATGACATATATGATATAAAAACAGATGAAATAAATAATACACAAATTCTTAATAAATACTTAAACATAAAATATATAAAATGGATATATATTGCACTAAATATATTAGGAATATGTATAGGTTCTTATTTAGCTTTTCAAATCAATATACCTAGATACAGTCTTATTTTTATATTCTCAAGTCTTAGTCTGTGGATCTACTCAAAGAAACTTAAGAGATTATTATTAATTGGAAATATTCTAATTGCATTCTTAATAATAGTATCTATACTAAACATTGGACTTTTTGATATATACTCTAATGGCTTTAGTAAAGAAGAATTGATAATCTTTAAGGTTATTACCTATTATGCAAGCTTTGCAGGTCTAATAACATTATTTAGAGAAATTATTAAAGATGTAGAAGACATAAAAGGAGACATAAGTATAAAAGCAACAACACTAGCGATTAAGTATGGTACAAAAAACACAAAAAGAATTGCATTAACCATTATTATCTTTACATCAATGCTTATTGGCTATTTCCAATATTTTCAATATAGTATAATAAATACTAAATTTGAATATAACATCTCTGTATGGGGAGGTAATCAATTATCTTTGCTGTATACTGTATTAATACAAATTTTATTTTTATTAATAATTATAAAAACATATAACGCACAAACAAAAGAAGATTTTTCAACTATTAGTACAATATCTAAAATAATAATGATTATAGGAATTATTTCTATCCCTACATTCACCTACTTACATTTAAATAATGCTTAAAGAAAAACTTCAAGAATACAATATCATACTAGGATCTTCATCTCCTAGAAGAAAGAAACTATTAAAAGAATTACAGATAAAATTTAAAGTGCAAATATGTCATCATGAAGAAATTTACTCTCATAGATTAAAAGAAAAGAAGGTTGCAGAGTTCTTAGCTCAACAAAAATCTTTTTATCTTTCAGAAAAGCTAAAAAAAGATGATTTAATTATAACAGCAGACACAATAGTCGTTCTAAAAAATACAATTCTAAATAAACCTAAAAATCAAACTGATGCATTTAACATACTAACTAAACTATCTAATAGAACACATAAGGTAATTACAGGAGTATTTATTAGGACAGTAAAACAAAATATCCTCTTTTCTACTACAACAAAAGTAACATTTAAGAAACTTTCTAATGAAGAGATTAACTTTTACATCAACAACTATAAAATAAAAGACAAGGCAGGTAGTTATGGAATACAGGACTGGATAGGAAAAATAGGTGTTATTTCTATCGAAGGATCATATACAAATGTTTTAGGATTACCTTTAACAGAATTATACGAAAATCTAAAAAAAATCAAATAGGATGTTAATTTATTATCTTTGCATAAAAAGAAAAAAATGTTAAGACTAGAATCATCTTTATTTCTTAGAATATTAATCATAAGTGTAATGTTTATTCAAGCTTGTACTCCTATTGAAAAAATTACTTACCTGAACAACAGTAAGCTAGGAGAATGGGAAATATCACCAATACCTCCTAAACATCATCTTGAAGTAGGCGATGTCCTAATTGTTAAGGTTATAAGCAGGAATCAAGAATCTAATAATCTATTTAATCTTGAAACAAATACTAATAGTGTAAACCAAAAAATAACAGAAGCTAATCTTTATTTAAATGGTTTCACAATAAATCAAGAGGGATTTATTGATATTCCAAATGTTGGTCCAATTTATGTTCTTAACCAAACATTAGAAGAGGCTGAAGAAACTATTATGCTAAAAGCTAAGGAATACCTAATTAATCCTTTTGTATTAGTCAAACTTGCTAATTTTGAAATCACTATTCTAGGAGAGGTAACTATACCAGGAAGATACCCTGTATATAAAGAAGGAATCACAATATATGAAGCATTAGCTATGGCAGGAGATATTAATGATTATGGTAATCTACAAGAAGTTAAAATGATTCGATCAAATAAGAATAAAAAAGAAGTGTATTATCTTGATCTAACTGATGCAGATATCCTGACATCTGATTTTTATTACCTGCATAATAATGATCTAATATACATCCCTCCTTTACAACAATATGGAGGAATAAGCAAAACTCAATCACAATTATTACTCTCTACTTTAACAACATTAGCAATACTATACAATGTTTATTTAAGATCGCTAGAATAAAATGTACGAAGAAAAAGACATAGAAGAAACTATCGATATAAAAGGAATTATACTATATTATATCCAGTATTGGTATTATTTTATTCTTACTATATTATTTGCTATATCTATTGCATTCTTAGTCAACCGATATACTATTCCTGAATATAGTGCATCAACAACATTGTTAATAAGAGATGATAATAACACTCAAATGGGGGCTGAAAATCTATTAGAAGGATTAGAAATGTTTAGTGGAAAAAAGAACCTAAAAAATGAAATCATAATATTAAACTCATATAATCTAGCAGCAAAAGTAGTAGAAGAGCTAGAATTAGGCATATCTTATTTTGAACATGGATTTATTAAATCTAATGAGCTTTTCCAAACTGCTCCTTTTAAAGTTAATGTAGACTCAACACATGTCCAGCTAACTGGAGTCGACTTCTTCATAGAACCAATTGATGATAAAAAATTCAAGTTAAGAATAAAAACTAACAAACAACATCCTTATATTATTAGTAAAGAAAAACTTGACAAATCACTTACAGCAGATCTAAATATTCAAGAAACTTATTTATTCAATTCTGCAATACAAAATAAATATTATTCATTTTCAATAAATAAAAGCCAGAATTTTAATATAGAGTCTATTCTAGAAGCTGACAAATCATATTCTTTTAAACTTCATCAAAAGAAAAAATATGCACAACAACTAACAAACAAAATTATTATTAATCCTATTAATAAAGAAACCTCTGTGCTAAAAATTAGCATGACTGGTAATAATGTAAGGAAGATAAAAAAAATACTAGACAAACTAACTGAAGTATACATCCAAACTGGATTAGATGAGAAGAATATAATGGCAATTAACACTATCCGATTTATTGACACACAACTTGAAATTATTGAAGACTCCTTAATATTTATAGAAGATCAACTTGAAGTATTTAAGATAGAAAATCCAAACTTAGATATTGTTGATAAAGATTTTGGAACCTTCTTCCAAAAACAAAGATTAGATAATACCCTATCAGAACAATCAGTAAACATTAAATACTATAAATCTTTATTGTCTTATCTGAAGAATGAAAATAATGCAAATTCAATTGTCTCTCCTACTTCAATGGGGATTAGTAATCCTGAATTAAATAATCTAATTAATCAATTATTACAGCTTTACCATAAAAAAGGAGACTTAGAATTAACTACGACAAATAATCACCCAACATATCAAGCTATATTAGCACAAATAGAGAATACAAAAATCACTATTATTGAAAATGTAAATAATCTTATTGGATCAGCATTAATCTATGAGAAAGATCTAAAAAGCAGAATTACAACTTTTAATTCTAAAATCACTAAACTTCCAGAGGCTGAGAAAAGATACTTAATTCTAAAAAGAAAATATGAGTATAATGAGCAAACAACTATATATTTACAACAAAAGAAATATGAAGCATCCCTTGCTAAAGCAGGAACAGAATCAGATCATAAAGTAATTGACTACGCAATTGCAAATAATAATGAAAAACCTATTAAACCTAAGACATTTATCACCTATTTTATTGCTCTAATAATTGGTTTTATTATTCCAATTACTTTTATTTATTTACGTAATCTATTTAATGACAAAATATCTAATAAGTCTGACCTTACATCTGCTACAAAAATACCAGTATTAGGATTAATCGGTCATAGTGACAAAGCAAATAGTCTAATTGTTCCAAACGCATCAAAATCTATTCTTGCAGAATCATTCAGAGCTTTACGAACAAACATACAGTATCTAGCAGCAGATAAAAAAAACAAAGTAATTACTGTCACATCCTCAATAGGAGGAGAAGGAAAAACATTTATTGCTATGAATCTATCCTCTATTTTTGCACTTGCGGGACAGAAAACTATATTAATAGGAGGAGATCTTCGAAAACCTAAATTAAGTGAAGAATTTAAAGTTGATACAAAAAAAGGATTAAGTAGTTATTTAATTAATAAGTCTTCTTTATCAGAAATTATTCAAAAAACAGAAATAGAGCATTTAGATGTAATTATATCTGGCCCTACCCCTCCTAATCCAGCAGAACTATTAAATAGTGAAAAAATGAGTGAATTAATAGCTCGACTTAATAAGAAATATGATTATGTAATTGTTGACACTCCTCCTATCGGACTTGTGACAGATGGTGTTATCTTAATGCAGAATACAGATATAAATCTATATGTAGTAAGACATAATTATTCCAAAATCAAAACACTCAACCTGATCAACAATCTATATACTAATGAACAGGTTAAAAATATCCATATAATTATTAATGATTTTCATAAAGATGCAAGCGGATATGGATATGGATATGGATATGGATATGGATATGGAGAATCAACATCTGGATATGGATATTATGAAACAGAAGAAGAATAGTAATATTTGTTTGATCTTGGAAATATTCAATCTATTAAAAAATGAATGACAAAAAAATCTCTTTTTTATTAGCAACAACCCCTATCATTCTTCTTGTAATATTGCTTATACTAAATGTAGTGCTATATGGAGATAACACCCTTGGAGGCTCTAACCAAATGGCTTTATTATTATCAGGAGCCCTAGCTGTTATCATTGGTATATATTATAAAGTAAAATGGAAGAGGATTATCGAAGGAATTAGTGAAAGTATAAAATCTATAATACCTGCAATGATCATGTTATTACTTATTGGTTCTCTATCAGGAACATGGTTGATATCAGGAATTATTCCTACCATGATTTATTATGGATTAAAGATTCTAAACCCAGATATATTTCTTTTTGCTACGGCGATAATCACAGCAATAATATCTGTGTCTACAGGAAGTTCATGGAGCACTATTGCTACTGTAGGTCTTGCTCTATTAAGTATTGGCACAGCAATAGGCCTTCCTGTTGGAATAATCTGTGGCGCTATCATATCAGGAGCATATTTTGGAGATAAAATGTCTCCCTTATCAGAAACTACAAATATGGCCTCTGGATTGACAGGAGTAGATTTATTTAAGCATATAAAACATATGATGTATACAACAATCCCTTCTTTTATTATCACAATAATTTTATTCCTATTTATTGGTTTCTATTACAAAACCGATATTTCTGATGAACAAATTAATCTTGCATTAAACCTTATATCAAATAATTTTGTGATTACTCCATGGCTTTTTATAATACCAATAATCGTTATCTATATCATAATAAAGAGAACACCTGCAATACCTGCTCTTTTCTTAGGGACATTATTAGGGGCTTTTGCTGCAATAATATTACAGACAGATATAGTAATACAAGTTTCTGGATTAACAGAAAATACATTCATGGCTCAATATAAAGGTGTTTTAAATGCTATGGTTGGAGATGTTAATTTTTCTTCTATTAATGATCAGATAAATAATATATTTAAAATAAATGAAGCTAATAGAAGTAATCTGTTAAAATCAAGTGGAATGTTAGGAATGATGAACACTATTCTTTTAATGATTTGTGCAATGATATTTAGTGGTTCAATACAAGCTACAGGCATATTAAAAAGCATTGCAGATCCTATTACAGCATATGCAAAAACAGAAGGAGGCTTAATTGCTACTACAGCTAGTTCATGTATCTTTTTTAATATTACTACATCAGATCAATACATGAGTATTGTTGTTCCAAGTCGTATGTTTGCTAAATCATATAAGGATAAAGGATTGTCTCCAGAAAATTTAAGTCGAACATTAGAAGATAGTGGAACTATGACATCTGTGCTTATTCCTTGGAATTCCTGTGGCGCAACACAATCGGCTGTATTAGGCGTAGCAACAATATCTTACCTACCCTTCTGTTTTTTTAACTTAATTAGTCCGATAATGACAATTACTTACGGTTATCTAAGTATAAAAATTAATCGACTAAACAAATAATTCTTTTAATTTCTCAATAGTATAATCTATTTCTTCTTTAGTATTATATTTACTAAATGAAAATCTTATGCCTGGTCTTTTTGACTCAGGAAGAAGAGCAGAAAGAACATGAGAGCCTTTTACGCTACCTGAAGCACAAGCACTTCCTCCACTACAAGCAATACCCATGATATCTAAATTAAATAATAACATCTCATCAGCATTTGTCTCTGGAAAATGTACACTTAAAACAGTATATAAACTATTATCCATATCTGTACATTTTGCATAAAATCCAGCATCAGGAATCTCACACTTAATTCTCTCAATCATATATGATTTTAATGATTTTATATAGTTAACCTCTTCTTCCAGTTTTTCATATGCCATAGTCATAGCCATGGATAGACCAGCAATACCATAAATATTTTCAGTTCCTGCTCTCATATTTCTTTCCTGTCCCCCGCCTCGTAAAAAAGGTCTTATTTTTATATCTTCTGATATATAAATAAAACCTACTCCCTTAGGGCCATGAAACTTATGAGCAGAAGCTGCCATAAAATCTACATTTAACTCTTTCATGTTAAAAGGATAATGAGCTATTGTTTGAACAGTGTCAGAATGGAATATTGCATTATATTGTTTACATATATCACCTATTGCTTTTAAATCTTGAAGTGTTCCAATTTCATTATTAGCATGCATAATAGAAACAAATGTTCTTGGATTATCTTCTAACAATTCTTTAAGATGAGATAAAGAAACTACCCCATCTTTATCAATATCAATATAAGAAAGTTTTATTTTCCCTTCTTTTGCTAAATCCTCTAAAGGATATAATACAGCATGATGTGAGATCTTTGAGGTAATAGCATGTGTAATATTATGATCATATATACTACATTTAATAGCCATATTATCAGCCTCTGTACCTCCAGATGTAAAAAAAATATTACCAGGTGATGTATTTAATAACTTAGCTATATTCTTACGAGCATTCTCTACAATAATCTTAGATTCTCTACCAAAAGAATGAACTGATGAAGGATTTGCAAAATGATTATTCATCATTTTACTCATAAGATCAATTACCTCAGGAGCTATAGGAGTAGTTGCTGCATTATCTAAATAAATCTTTTTCATAATTAAAATAAGTTTTTTATCTGTTTAATAATTTTATTAGCAATACCACTAGCTTTTTCTAAATCATGACTTTCTGCATAAACTCGAACTATTGGTTCAGTATTTGATTTTCTAATATGCACCCATCCATCCAAAAAGTCAATCTTTAAACCATCAATTACAGAAATTTTCTCATTCTTATATGTTTTTTGAATCTCTAATAAGACAGAGTCTAATTCTATATGCTCTGGAAGTACAATCTTATTCTTTGATATAACATAATTAGGATAAGAATCTCTTATCTTTTTTACCGATAATTTCTTCTCAGCTAACTGACTTAAAAAAAGTGCTATTCCAATTAAAGCATCTCTTCCATAATGTGAAGAAGGATAAATTACACCACCATTTCCTTCTCCTCCAATAACTGCATTAATTTCTTTCATTTTATTTACAACATTCACTTCTCCAACTGATGACGCCTGATATTCACAAGAATAATGATTTGTTACATCTCTCAATGCTCTTGTTGAAGATAAATTTGATACTGTACTGCCAGGATTCTTACTTAAAATATAATCAGCTACTGTAACAAGTGTGTATTCCTCTCCAAACATGCTTCCATCTTCACAAACTAATGCTAATCTATCAACATCTGGATCTACCGCAATACCAAAATCTGCTCCAGATTTTACAACAAGATTAGATAAATCTTCAAGATGTTCTGCTAACGGTTCTGGATTGTGAGGAAAATTACCATTAGGCTCACAAAATAACTTAACACATTTCACACCCATCTTTTCTAATAATTTTGGCACCATAAAACCTCCTGTAGAGTTAACAGCATCAACAACAACCTTAAATCCTGATTTTTTGACTAAATCTACATTAACTAATTCAAGACTAAGGATATGTTCAATATGTTGATCGTTAAAACTATCATCAAACACATAACTACCTAAAGAATCTGATTTAACAAAACTAAATTCATCTCTTTCAGCTAAAATCAATAATTTTTCTCCATCTGAAGAGGATAAAAACTCACCATGATGATTTAATAACTTAAGAGCATTCCAATCTCCATTATTATGACTAGCTGTAATAATAATACCTCCAGCTGCTTTTTGAAATTTAACTGCAACTTCCACTGTAGGGGTAGTAGTTAAACCTATATCAATAACATTAAAACCATAGGCTATCAAAGTTTGTGTAACAAAAGTACTAACCATTTTTCCTGATATACGAGCATCACGTCCAATAATAATAGTATTAGATACACTTCGTTTTCTTCTAATAAGCTCTGCGTAAGAAGCAGTATACTTCACAATATCTAAAGGAGATAAAGAAGAGCCTACTGAACCTCCAACAACACCTCTTATCCCAGATATTGATTTTATTAGAGTCATATTATTAATCTATGCTTGATTTAAGAACACAAACTTAATACAATAATCTTATATTTTTATATTTGTAAAAATTAAATAAACACTACAATTGAATTTCTCCCTAAGCCATATTCCTGTACGAACACAAAAACCAAGAGAAACTGGCCTAACTATGATGATGGATAAAGGATTAAGTATAAATGATACTAAGAATTTTATTGATATGGCAGGAGAATTTACTGATATTGTTAAATTAGGATTTGGCACGTCCGCTATTTCTCCTCATATTGAAGAAAAAATAAATTTATATCATGATGCCGGTTTACTTGTTTATTTAGGAGGAACATTGTTTGAGGCATTTATAATACGAGATATGTTTCTAGATTATCTAGAACTGCTCAAAAAGTGGAACATAACTATGTGTGAGGTCTCAGATGGGAGCATTGAAATCTCTCATGAAAAGAAATGTAACTATATACAAGAATTATCAAAAAACTTTAAAGTTGTCTCTGAAGTAGGTTCAAAAGATCAAAACAAATTAATTGCTCCGTATAAATGGATCCAATTAATGGAAAAAGAATTAGAAGCTGGATCTTGGAAAGTAATTGCTGAAGCAAGAGAAGGCGGAAATGTAGGCATCTTCAATAAAGGAGGAGACGTTCGTTATGATTTAATTGATGAAATATTAACAACAATTGAAAGTGATAATATAATATGGGAAGCCCCAAAAAAACCTCAACAAGTTTGGTTCATTAAATTACTAGGAGCTAATGTGAATTTAGGGAATATTGCATGGGACGAAGTAATTCCATTAGAAACTCTACGCCTAGGATTAAGAGGTGACACTTTTTTTGATTACTTAGGAGAAAAATAAATGAAGTACTACATCACTCTATTTATTAAAGGAATTGCAATCGGAATTGCTAATGTTGTACCCGGAGTTTCTGGAGGCACTATAGCTTTAATCACTGGAATATATGAAGAGCTCATTAATTCACTTAAATCATTTAATATAAAAGCTCTAAAATTAATTTCTTCATTTAACATTAAAGGGTTTATCCAGTATACTAACATGTACTTTTTACTTGCAGTATTTGGAGGAAGTATAGCTAGTGTATTTAGTATTGCTAACTTATTTAAGTACCTTTTTGCCAACTACCCTATATCAATATGGTCTTTATTTTTTGGTCTTATCATGGCATCAGTTTACTTTATAGGTAAGCGTATTGCAAAATGGAACACTGTAAATATCAGTATGCTGCTAATAGGCACCATTGTTGCTATTTCTTTATCGTTCATAACTCCTGCTAGTGAAAACGATAATCTATTTTTTATATTTATTTGTGGGTTTATAGGTGTTATTGGAATGATTCTTCCTGGTTTATCTGGATCTTTTCTTCTTATACTAATGGGCAACTATATTCTCATGTTAAATTTTATTGACGGGAGTTTTAAGTTAGAAACAGAATCATTAGTATTATTAAGCGTATTTATCTCAGGAAGTATAGTTGGATTGATTAGTTGTTCCAATATAATAGCCTGGTTACTAAAAAATTATAAGAATATATTACTTTCAGTACTTACTGGTTTTGTTCTGGGATCATTATATACTATTTGGCCTTGGCAAAAATGCCTAACTTGGCTAGATCCAGAAAAACAAGAAAAATGCATGAAAACTATACGATATCTTCCAGAAATAAATAATAATGTTATATATTGTATTTTACTAATGATTTTAGGAATAGTAATTGTTTGGAAGCTAGAGAATATAACAATAGAAAATAAAACATGAGAACCTTTGGTTTAATTGGAAAAAACCTCTCTCATTCTTTTTCTAAAATATTCTTTAAAGAAAAGATTATCAAAGAACAAATATCAAATACAAGATATCTAAATTTTGAATTAGCAGAAATCTCTGAATTTCTAGATTTAATTACACAAAAAAATATATCAGGACTTAACGTCACAATACCATATAAAGAAAGTATTATACCATATCTAGATGAATTAACAGAAGATGCAAAAAATATTTCTGCTGTAAACACCATTGAGTTTATAGGAGAAAAAGTAATAGGTCATAATACTGATATAATAGGTTTTAGAAAAAGTATCATTCCAATATTAAAAAACAGAAAAAAAGCTATAATTCTTGGAAGTGGAGGTAGTTCAAAAGCAGTTCAATATTCTTTAGACATGCTCAATGTAGAATATGTGATTATTGGCAGAAATACACCTGTTAGTTATACAGATATGAACTCTGAATTTATCAACTATTATGATATTATAATTAATACAACTCCCTTAGGAATGTTTCCTAATATTAAAGACTACCCAGAAATCCCATTTCAATTCTTAAGCAATAAACATTTACTGTTTGACCTAATCTATAACCCAAAAGAAACACTTTTCTTAAAACAAGGAAAAGAACAAGGATGCTCAATAAAGAATGGTTTAGAAATGCTTCAAATACAAGCAGAAGCATCTTGGAAGATATGGACAAATAAGCAATAATTATTAGCTTTGTCAAATAAAAAGACAAAGAAAATCTCAATGAATTTCAATGAAATTTAATATACATTCAAGTTTCAAACCTACTGGAGACCAACCACGAGCAATAAAAGAATTAGTAGATGGTTTATCCAATGGCCTTAATGCTCAAACATTATTAGGTGTAACAGGTTCTGGCAAAACATTTACTATTGCTAATGTTATTAACACAATAAACAAACCAACTCTAGTTCTAAGTCACAACAAAACACTAGCAGCACAACTTTTTAGTGAGTTTAAACAATTTTTCCCAAATAATGCTATAGAATACTTTGTGTCTTATTACGATTATTATCAACCAGAAGCATATATACCTAGCTCAGGAACCTATATTGAGAAAGACCTATCAATAAATGAAGAGATTGAAAAATACAGACTAAGCACTACATCTACATTATTATCTGGAAGGAAAGATGTTATTGTTATTTCTTCTGTAAGTTGCATTTATGGGATCGGAAATCCAGCAGATTTCCATAGTGGAATTATTAATATCTCTGTTGGAGATCTTATAAGTCAAAAAAATCTATTAAAAAAACTTGTATCTGCTCTTTATAGCAGGACAAAACATGAGCTTTCAAGAGGAAAATTTAGAGTTAAAGGGGATACTATAGATATATTTTGTGCTCATAATGACACTTGTTACCGCATAGAATTCTTTACTAATAAAATAGAAGAAATCTATATTTTTAAAAAAGAAGATGGAAATATAATAAACTCAATAACGCAAGTTGATATATTTCCTGCAAGCATCTTTTTAGCCTCAAAAAATAAAATAAATAATTCTATATCTATAATGAAAGATGACTTAGAAGAACAAGTAGATTATTTTAATAAACTAGGTTTAAAAACAGAAGCTAATAGATTAAGAGAACGCACTAATTTTGACATTGAAATGATTAAAGAACTTGGCTACTGTTCAGGTATTGAAAATTATTCTCGATATTTTGATGGAAGAAATGAAGGAAGTCGCCCATTCTGTCTATTAGATTATTTTCCAGATGATTTTATAACAATAATAGATGAAAGTCATGTCACTATTCCACAAGTAAAAGCTATGTATGGTGGAGATAGATCAAGAAAAAATAATTTAGTTGAACATGGATTTAGACTTCGTTCTGCTTTAGATAATAGACCCTTAAAATTTGAAGAGTTTGAAATACTAAACAATCAAACAATATATGTAAGCGCCACGCCTGCTGAATATGAATTAAAAAAATCAGAAGGTATAATTGTAGAACAAATAATCAGACCTACAGGCTTACTTGACCCTAAAATTGAAGTAAGATCTTCAAAAAACCAAATTGATGATCTACTTGAGGAAATTAGAATTCGTATCAATAAAAAAGAACGAGTTCTTATAACAACTCTCACGAAAAGAATGGCAGAAGAATTTAGTAAGTATCTGGGACGTTTTAATATTAAATGTACGTATATACATTCAGATATAGATACTCTAGAAAGAGTTGAAATTTTACACGAATTAAGAAAAGGCACATTTGATGTGTTAATTGGAGTTAACCTATTAAGAGAAGGTTTAGATCTACCAGAAGTAAGTCTAGTTGCTATAATAGATGCTGATAAAGAAGGTTTCTTAAGATCAGAAAGAGCCTTAACACAAACTGCTGGAAGAACAGCAAGACATATAAATGGTTTAGTAATAATGTATGCTGAAAAAGTAACTCATTCTATGCAAAACACTATTGATGAAACTAATAGAAGAAGAAAAATCCAAGAAGAATTCAATAATCTAAATAATATTACGCCAACACCTTTGTTAAAAAAAGAAACAAACCCATTAATAATAGAACTAAATCCATATAAAGAGAAAAAAGCATATAATTCTACACAAACAACACCATACAATTCTAAAGAACTAAATAAAATGATTAGAAAAACAAGAAAAGAAATGAAGAATATGGCAAAAGAATTAAATTTTATTGAAGCAGGAAGATTGCGTGAAGAATTACATATGCTAGAAGCAAAACTTAAGGAGACAAAAAAAAACGAGATCTAAGATCTCGTTTTCTATATATTGATATAGTTCAATTAAGCACTTTCAATATTTTTAGCGACTGGTCCTTTCTCACCTTCGCCTGCTTCAAATGTTACAGAAGCACCTTCTTTTAAAGTTTTATAACCTTCTGCTTGAATTTCTTGAAAATGCGCAAAATAATCTGTTCCATCAGATCCTTCAATGAAACCATAACCTTTACTTGCATTAAACCATTTTACTGTTCCTTCCATAATTGTTTATTTAAATTAATTAATACTAGTGGGAACAACCCCACAAAAACTGGCGCAAATATACTAAAATAATTAAGACAGCTATTTTAGACTTGAAATTAGAGTGTTTTTTAATAACATCGCGATTGTCATAGGTCCAACTCCACCAGGTACAGGAGTAATAAAACTAGCCTTTTCTTTTACTGATTCAAAATCAACATCACCTAAAAGCTTCCATCCACTCTTTGTCTTTGAAGATTTTATTCTACTAATACCAACATCTATAATGCATACTCCTTTTTTTACCATATCAGAGGTTACAAAAGAAGATTTCCCTAATGCAACTATTAAAATATCAGCTTTATTTGTTATTTCTTTCAAATTCTTGGTCCTACTATGAGTCAAAGTTACTGTAGCATTTCCAGGAGAACTATTTCTTGCTAATAAAATACTTATTGGAGAACCTACAATATGACTTCTTCCAATCACAACACAATGTTTTCCTGATATATCAATATTATATCTTGTAAGTAACTCTAATATACCAGCAGGAGTGGCTGGTAAATAAGTAGGTAAATTCAAGGCCATCTTACCTACATTCTCAGGATGAAATCCATCTACATCCTTAGAGGGAATAATAGCCTGTTTAACTTTTATCTCATCTATATGACCTGGCAAAGGAAGTTGAACTATTAAACCATCAATATCAGAGTCAAGATTTATATTTCTTATATGATCTATTAATTTATCTTCAGAAACATCCTCTTTTAGCCGAATTAATGTAGATCTAAATCCAACTCTTTCACATGCTTTCACTTTAGCATTAATATACGTTTCACTAGCTCCATCATCTCCAACTAAGATAGCTGCTAAATGAGGAGCCTTCTTGTTATTAGATCGTAAAGTAGAAACAACACCTGCTATCTCATCTTTAATATCATTAGCAATTTTTCTTCCATCTAATATTTGCATATATTTTAATTTTAATTAAAACCTGGCATCCCTCCTCTCCCTTTCATCATCTGCATCATTTGTTTAGCTCCTCCAGATTGCATCATTTTCATCATTTTCCCCATTTGAGAAAATTGTTTAATTAACTGATTCACTTCTGAAATTTCTTTCCCACTACCTAATGCAATTCTTTTTCTTCTACTACCATTTAATATTTTAGGATTATTCCTTTCTTCTTTTGTCATAGAATGTATAATAGCTTCAATACCTTTAAAAGCATCATCATCAATATCAACACCTTTCATTGCTTTGCCCATACCAGGAATCATTCCCATTAAATCTTTTACATTACCCATTTTTTTAATTTGCTGAATTTGTTTCAAAAAATCATCAAAACCAAATTGATTTTTTGCAATCTTCTTTTGTACTCTACGAGCTTCTTCTTCATCAAATTGTTGTTGAGCACGTTCAACCAAAGAAATAACATCTCCCATTCCAAGAATACGACTTGCCATTCTATCAGGATGAAAAATATCTAAACCATCCATTTTCTCTGAAGTACCAATAAATTTAATTGGTTTATCAACCACCGAACGAATAGTAAGAGCAGCACCACCCCTAGTATCCCCATCTAATTTAGTAAGAATAACTCCATCAAAATCTAATTTATCATTAAAAGCTTTTGCTGTATTAACAGCATCTTGACCAGTCATTGCATCAACAACAAATAAAATCTCATCAGGATTAGTTCCCTCTTTAACAGTTTCAATCTCTTTCATCATCTCTTCATCAATTGCTAAACGACCAGCAGTATCAATAATAACAATATTATTTCCATTTTTTTTAGCCTGTTTAATCGCTTCTTGTGCTATCTTTACAGGGTTTTTACTTTCTTTATCAATAAAAACATCAACATTAACTTGTTCTGCTAAAACTTCTAATTGATCAATCGCAGCTGGACGATAAACATCACAAGCTACTAATAATGGTCGTTTATTTTTTTTACTCTTAAGATATAAAGCTAGTTTTCCTGAAAAAGTTGTTTTACCAGAACCTTGTAAACCTGCGATTAATATTACAGTTGGAGAGCCTGTTAAATTAATTTCAGATTTCTCACTTCCCATCAATTTAGCTAATTCTTCCTGCATAATCTTAGTAAGTAGCTCTCCAGGCTTAACCGCAGAAAGAACTTTTTGACCTATAGCTTTTTCCTTAACTCTAGCAGTGAAAGATTTTGCAGTTTTAAAATCAACATCAGCTGTAAGTAAAGCCTTACGAATTTCTTTCATTGTCTGAGCAACATTGATTTCTGATATACTTCCTTGCCCTTTTAATGATTTAAAAGCTTTCTCTAATTTCTGTGACAAATTTTCAAACATATATTATTAATTATTTATAGAACAAAAATAGTGATTTCATTAATTAACAACTACTCCATATAAATCAAAATGATCAACTTTATCAATAATCACATTTGCAAAATCTCCAATTCGAACATAAGTATCTTCTGCTCTAACTAACACTTCATTATCAACATCAGGGGAATCAGATTCTGTACGTCCAACAAAATACTCTCCTTCTTTTCTGTCAAATAATACTTTAAGTTTAGTACCTATCTTTTTTTGATTTAATTCTAAAGAAATATTCATTTGTAAATCCATGATTTCTTTAACTCTTAACTTCTTAACATTATCTGGCACATTATCTTTCAAATTATATGCAAAAGTATTTTCTTCATGAGAATAAGCAAATACTCCTAATCTATCAAATCTTGTGTTTTTCACCCATTCCTTAAGTTCGTTAAATATTTCTTGAGTCTCACCAGGATAACCAACTATTAAAGTAGTCCTAATTACAATATCAGGAACTACCTCTCTAAAATTCTTTAATAAAGCTATTGTCTTACTAGAAGAAGTTCCTCTTCTCATTGACTTTAAAATATCATCATTAATATGCTGTAAAGGAATATCAATATAATTACATATTTTATCATTATCTCTGATAATTTGTAAAACATCTTTAGGAAATCCAGTAGGAAATGCATAATGCAATCTAACCCATTCTATCCCTTCAACTTTAGATAATTCTTCTAACAAAGAAGCTAATCTTCTCTCTTTATAAATATCTAAACCATAATAAGTTAAGTCTTGCGCAATCAATATTAATTCCTTAACTCCATTTGCAGCTAAATTCTTAGCTTGGATTACCAATTCTTCAATAGGAGTAGATTTATGTTTTCCTCGCATTAAAGGTATGGCGCAAAAAGAACAAGGTCTATCACAACCTTCAGAAACTTTTAAATAAGCATAATGTTTAGGAGTTGTAACTAATCTCTCTCCTAATAACTCGTGCTTATAATCAGCTCCTAATACTTTTAATAATCTAGGTAAATCTGTAGTCCCAAAATATTGATCAACATTGGATATCTCTTTTTCTAAGTCAATCTTATACCTCTCAGATAAACAACCAGTCACATACAATTTGTCAATTATACCTTGTTCTTTTTTTTGAGCGTATAATAAAATAGTATTTATTGATTCCTGTTTCGCATTATCTATAAATCCACATGTATTAATTACAATAATATTTGCATCTTCTTTTGAAGACTCATGCTCAACATCAATATTATTAGCAACTAACTGCCCCATCAAAATCTCAGAATCATATATATTCTTAGAGCAACCTAATGTAATAACATTGATTTTATTCTTCTTTATAAATTTTGTACGCATTAATGAAACAATGAATGAACAAATGCCTGTTTATTAAACTCCTGTATATCATTAATACCCTCCCCAACTCCTATGTAACGAACAGGTATCTCAAATTGATCAGATATGCCGATAACTACACCACCCTTTGCAGTACCATCTAACTTCGTTAAAGTAATAGATGTAACTTCAGTAGCTTTAGTAAATTGAGTAGCTTGTTCAATAGCGTTCTGACCTGTTGAAGCATCTAAAATTAGCATTACATCATGTGGAGCTTCTGGAATTACCTTTTTCATAACATTTCGAATCTTAGATAGTTGATTCATTAAGTTTACCTTATTATGAAGTCTACCTGCAGTATCAATAATCACAACATCTGCATTATTTGCTTTTGCTGACTGTAAAGTATCAAAACATACTGATGCAGGATCAGAACCCATATCTTGTTTAACTATTTCAACACCTACTCTTTTAGCCCAGATAACTAATTGATCAACTGCAGCTGCTCTAAAAGTATCAGCAGCACCAAGAACCACTTTCTTACCCTGCTGTTTAAACTTATGAGCTAATTTACCTATTGTGGTGGTCTTTCCTACACCGTTAACACCAACTACCATAATAACATAAGGGCCTTCTATATCAGGTAAAGATACATCACTACTTTGCATCAAAGATGATATTTCTTCTTTTAAGAAATTATTCAGTTCAGAAGTATTGACAAATTTATCCTTAGCAACCCGTTCTTCTAATTTCTCAATTATTTTAAGAGTTGTCTCTACTCCTATATCAGATGTTATTAAGGCTTCCTCAATATCATCAAGCAATAATTCATCAATTTTTGATTTTCCTGCAACTGTTCTTGCTAATTTTCCAAAAAAACTAACTTTAGTTTTCTTAAGACCTTCTTCCAATTTCTTGTCATCTGACTCAGGCTCTAGCTCTGGCTCTGGTTCTGGCTCTGGTTCTGGCTCTGGTTCTGGCTCAGGCTCTGGTTCTGGCTCAGGCTCAGGCTCAGGCTCTGGCTCTGGCTCAGGCTCTGGTTCTGGTTCTGGCTCAGGCTCTGGTTCTGGCTCAGGCTCAGGCTCTGGTTCTGGCTCTGGCTCTGGCTCAGGCTCTGGTTCTGGCTCA
>CAJWCP010000012.1 GCA_913031595.1 uncultured Flavobacteriales bacterium
TATTTGTTGATTTTTTTCCTCCTACACATCCATATAATTGGCCAATTATTGGTTACGTAGAGGATTTAGATAGGGCTACTTTGGATGATATGCGGGATTGGCTAAAGAGATGGTATGGTCCAAATAATGCAACTCTTGTTATTTCTGGTGATGTTGATACAAAAGAAGTTGTTGAGATGGCTAATAAATATTTTGGAGGTATTCCTAAAGGAGAATTTGTCAGAAAGCTAAAGAAACAACCTGTTCGTTTATCATCAGATAAATATATAACTTATACTGATCCATATACAGGTGTTCCTATGACCATTATGGCTTTTCCTACAGTTCCTCAGTATCATAAAGATGCTCCTGCTATAGAGATTCTTTCGCAGTTATTAGCAGGAGGAAAGAGCTCTCCATTTTATCAAAAGTTTGTTAAGTCAGATAAAGCCATTCAAGCAGAAATATCACACTTTCCTTTAGAGTTAGCGGGATTATTACTTGTACAATATATACCTAGGCCAGAAATGGAAATGTATACAGATGAGGCTAATTTCTTTAAGAATATTAATGATGAAATTAGAAAGGCTTTAGAAGATTTTGAGGTTGAAAGTTTTTCAAATGAAGATCTTGAAAGAATAAAAAGTCAATATGAAGCAGCATTTATTGAACAATATGAAACTGTTGCAGGTAAGGCACGTGCTATTTCTTCTTATTCAATACATACTGCAGATCGAACAAATGTCAGTAATGAATTAAACAGCTATTTATCAGTTACTAAAGAAGATGTGTTAAGAGTTTATAATAAGTACATAAAGAAGAGGAATGCAGTTATTCTTGATGTTAAAACTTCTAATCCGCTTAAAAAAGAAAAAGACACATTAATAAGTTTTAATCCTTATACTCCTTCTGAAATAGTTTCAGATCCACAATATGAAGGTTTGGAGTACAAAAGACCTAAAGAAAATATTGATAGAAATATTCTGCCGAAGATTTTAGAGCCAAGTTCAGTTAAAGTACCAGATTATTATACAAGAAATCTTAGTAATGGTATTAAAATTATTGGAGCTAAGACAGAATCTCCAGTAATTAAGATTTTAATAGATATAGAAGGAGGAAGATTGGTTGAGCATAAAAATGGTGTGGCTAATATGACAGCTTTATTAATGAATGAAAGTACTAAAAACTTTACTACTGAAGATATAAGTAATCAATTAGATAATTTAGGTAGTAGTATATCTTTTTCATCAGGCAGGAACTCGACAAATATTCTTATTTCTTCTATTGATGAGAATCTTGATAAAACACTAGAGATTCTTAAAGAAAAGTTATTTAACCCAGGTTTTAATTCTGATGATTTTGATAGAGTGAAAAAGAATCAGATGCAATCCGAAGAGAATATAGAAAAAAACAGACAGGTTGTAGCTAGGCGTGTTTTTAGAGAGAAATTATTTGGAGATAATTTGTATGGGGGGTATACTAAAAAGAAAGATGTTAAGAAGATAAAGATTAAAGATCTGAAGAAGTATTATAATGATAATTTTGCTCCTAATATTACAAATGTAATAATTGTTTCCAATTTTGATGAAGAAGTCTTGATGGATAAAATTAGTTTTTTGGAAGAGTGGAAGAAAAAAGATGTAGATGTTTCTGCAGATTTTGATTTTCCTAATGCTTCTCCAACAGTAGTTTATGTTTGTGATTTTCCTGGATCTACTCAATCAACAGTTTATATAGGACACAAGTCATTGAAATATGATTATAAAGGAGATTCATTTCGTAATAAGATTATAAATTATCCTTTAGGAGGTAATGGTTTAACAAGTAGATTATCTAAGATTCGAGAAGAAGGAGGGGAAACATATGGCATAGGATCTTTTTTTAGTAATGATAATTATGGAGGATATTTTGCTGTATCAAGTAATATAAATACAAAAGGGACTTCCAAGTCTTTAAAAGAATTAATAACTATTATTAAAGATTATATCAAGAATGGTATAACAGAGGAAGAATTAAATACAACGAAAAATAACATGATAAATAGTGAATTAATGGGTTATGAGTCTAATTATCAGAAGATATTTTTACTTGGTGAAATTATTTCTTATGATTTACCTAAAGATTATACTAAGGAGCAGAAGAGTATCGTTAATAATATATCAAAGGATGAGATAGATAAATTGGTTAAATCTAGTATTAATCCAGATGAGTTTATAATAGTCATTGCTGGTAATAAGTATGTTATTAATGATGATTTAAAGGAGTTAGGTTATGAAATAAAAGAAATTAAATATTAAATACAATGAAAAGAATTATTACAATAATATTTTTATCTCTAATTTATAGTGGTGTGGCGTTTGCACAGTCACAGAATGTAACATCTGCTGCTATTTTATTAAAACAATATAATTCTGAAAAAGATAAATCTGTAAAAGAATTGAAAATTACAGAGGCTAAAGAATTAATTGATAAAGCTTTTTTAAATGAAAAAACTTCAAATGAGCCAAAGATGTGGATGTATCGTGCAAAAATTTATTTAAAGGTTGCCTTTAATCATAACTCATTAGATCCCAATGCTATTTTTAAGGCTACAGAGTCTCATATAAAATGTATGCAGCCACACCCAAAGAAAAAGAAAAAAATAATTATTTATAAGAGATGGTCTGAAGATGAGGTTTTAGAAGGTTTAATTCAATGTGGAGCTAAGCTTTTTGAAATGGGAGTCAATGCTTATCAAGAGAAGAATTATTCTAATGCTATCAGTTATTATAATAGAATTTTAGATGTTCTTCCTTTTGATGAAGAAGGTCAGCTTAAAAGAATGAATATATCTAAAGAAACGATATATCTTAATTCTTATTTAGCATCAAAAGAATTAAATGATAATAATCAATCCAAAGAGTTTTTGCAATTTCTTATTGATGCTAATTTTAATGATCCTCGTATATATGCATGGATGAGTAATATTTATTTAGATGAAAAAAATAGTGATAAGGCTATAGAGTATTTATCAAGTGGAAGAGAAATGTATGATACAGATGAGTATTTAATTGGTGCTGAGATTAATCTTTATATTAAATTGGAAAGAACAGAAGATTTAGTTGGGAAACTATCTGCTGCTATTGAAATTGATCCTGAAAATGAAAGATTATTATTAAATAGGGCAAATATTTACTTTGACATTAAAAACATTGAAAGTGCAGAAAAAGATTATGAAAAGGTCTTGTCCATTGATCCTGCTAATTTTACTGCTAATTATATACTTGGTGTTATTAATTTTAACAAAGCTACAGATGCTATAAACAGAGCAAATGCAACAAGTAATAATAGCACTTACAATAGATTAAAAAAAGAATCAGATAACTATTATCAAAGAGCCTTACCTTATATTGTCAGAGCAGCTGAAATTGATCCAAATCACAAAGAGAATTTAACATCACTTAAAGAATTGTACTATAGAATAGGTGATTATGTAAAATCTGAAGAAATCAAGAAACAGATTGCAGCTATTAAATAGATCATAAAAACATTAATTCATGAATAATCTTTGTAAAATATTTTTTTCGTTTTTCCTTTTTCTATTTCTTTTTCAACTTAGTTTGCCAGTCCATTCTCAGACTACTTATGATTATTTTGTAAACAAGAATAAATTACGTAATAATAGTAAGAAAGTAAAAAAGAAGGAAGTTAAGAATGAAATTAGAACAAAAACAAAAAACTGTGATGTTTATGAAGGTTTATTTAAGATCTATCAAGATAAAAAAGATGGTAATTCATTTATTGAAATAGACACATCACATCTTGATAATGAGTATATTTATTTTAGTTACTTTGAAAATGGTGTAGGAGATGCGCGTATTGTTAAAGGAAGATATAGAGGATCTAAGATTATAAAAATTACTAAGTTTTATAATAAGATTGATTTTAAAGTAGAAAACACAAGATATTTCTTTGATCCTGAAAATGCATTAAGTAAAGCTTCAAATACAAACATTAATAATCCGATTATAATTTCAGAAAAGATTATTGCTACTAGTCCATGTAAAACTAAGTTTTTGATTAATGCAGATAATATATTCTTAAACGAATCTTTTCAGCAGATTCGTTCTTCTTATTCTGGAGGGTATAAGGGATTTAGGCTAGGTAATTTAAGTAAAAATAAAACTAGATATCAAAGTATTCGTAATTATCCTGAAAATACGGATATTTTAGTTAATTATGTGTATGAGAGTAAATATCCATCAACAAGAGGAGGTGCTGCCATTACAGATTCTCGTAATGTTTCAATAATTGTACAACATAGTATTATTAAAATGCCAGATGAGAACTTTATTCCAAGAATAGATGATTCTCGTGTTGGTTATTTTACTACACAAACTAATGATATGACCAGTGTAGATCAGGTTAATTATAGAGATTTTATTAATCGATGGAGATTACAGAAAAAATATCCTGAAAAAGAAATTTCAGACCCAGTAAAACCTATTGTATGGTGGATTGAAAACACAACACCGTTAGAGTTTAGGCAAATTATTAAAGATGGAGTTGAGTCTTGGAATATCGCTTTTGAAGATGCAGGTTTTTCAAATGCTATAGAAGTCAAAATACAGCCAGACACGGCATTGTGGGATGCAGGAGATATAAGATATAACGTATTAAGATGGACTTCTTCTCCAAGTCCACCTTGGGGAGGCTATGGACCTTCTTTTGTTAATCCTAGGACAGGGGAGATTCTTGGTGCTGATATTATGTTGGAGTGGACATATATTACAAATAGAATAGTAGCTGATGAATTATTTAATGAAGAAAATTCTGAAATGCATGACAGTCACCTTTGTAATGCTGGAATGTTGCAAAGTATTGAAAATAATTTTGGCTTGAATTATATTAAGTCTATGAATTTGTCGGAGGAGCTTGAAGATGAGCTTGTAAAACAGTCTTTATATAGATTAGTATTACATGAGGTAGGCCATACACTTGGTCTGAATCATAATTTTAAAGGTAGTCTTTTATTAACTACTCAAGAATTAAATGATAAGGACATAGTTAATGAAAAGGGAGTATGTTCTTCAGTTATGGAGTATCCAGCTATAAATATCGCTAAAAATCCTAAAAATCAAGGTTTGTTTTTTGATGTTAAACCAGGAGTTTATGATAGGTGGGCGATTGAATTTGGATATTCATATTTTAATGATTTTGATAAAGAGAAAGAATATTTAGATAATATCTTGTCAAGATCTACTGAAAAAGAACTTGCTTTTGCTAATGATGCATTTGATATGCGGTATCCAGGCAAAGGGACTGATCCTAATGCCATGATATATGATTTATCGAGTAATCAACTTGAACATTCGCTTGATAAAATAGCGATGATTTTTGATATTTTAGATAATTTAAAAGAGAGATATACAGATAATAATGATACTTATGAGGAGCTATATCGTGCTTATAGAACATTATTATATTCTTATTATCAGGCTTTAAATATTGTTTCAAGACAAATAGGAGGGGTAAAGGTTGATTTATCTCATACTGATCAGAATTCTTTAAATCAACCTTTTGAAGCTGTAGAGAAGGAAACTCAAAAAAGAGCTTTAGATATTATTGCAGAATATGGTTTTAGTAATAAAATATTATTAGAGCCTGATGTTTTTCCATTTCTTCAAAAACAAAGAAGAGGTTTTAGTATTTCTGCAGATCCAGAAATTCATCAAAGAATATTAACATATCAGAATAGATTATTAGATCATTTATTACATCCAAAGGTGTTGCTTCGAATTACAAATTCTAATTTATATGGTAATGACTATAAATTACCATATTATATGATAGATCTAAGGAATTCTATATTTAAGAGTGATTTGAATAAAAATATTACTACTGTTAGACAAAATTTACAAATCAATTATGTAAATCGTTTATTGTTTATGGTTAGTAAAAATTCCAAATATGATAATATATCGAAATCTTCAGCATATTATAATTTACGTTGGTTAAAGAATAATTTGAATCTTAATGAAGGAAACTTACAAACTAAACAACATAAGAATTATTTAGTTTTTTTAATAAATAAAGCATTTAAAGAGGAGGGGTAAGATTTTAAATCTGAGGGTTGACGTATAGTTTATATCAATCAATTATTTAACATAATATTAATTATAGGACAATAGTGGACGTTTCTAGATATTATTTATGTATCTAGTAATTAGCGGTTTTCAACGAATTCCTTAAAGTTTTGAAGATATGCTCTACTTTGCTGTTTAAAAGCTGAGGGCATAAAGAATCCTATAATCTTCATGTATCCTCCAAACTCAAATTCTTGTTCGTTAATGAATTTAGTTTGATTTTCAGAAACTTTTACCAATCTATTAGTTACAATATTATATACTCCATCAGCTGTATACGTTACTTTTTTTTCATCTGGCAGATTATTTGTAATAATTTCTTCGACCATTACAATCTTACGTTTTACTACATCTTCTTCTATATAACTAACAATTAGCTCCGCTTTAGCTCCAACTTCTCTAATATCTCCACTTAATACTGTATAGCTTTCAATTCCATCCATATATTCTTTCATGTTGTATGGATTGTCAAATAAAGCAGAAACTGTATCTATATTTGCATTAATGACTATTTCTTCACTGTATTTGATATTTCCGCTAAATAATAGTATATATAATACTAGTGTGATTGGAAAGCTTAAAATAATAAGTATTGTTTTTTTCATGTTTTAATTTTCTGACTAATGAGTTATCTTATATCATAGATTTTAGAATACTTATTCTTAGCATAGTTCATAAAATATTTAAAATTTAATTCTTCGCCTGTAATCTTTTTACATAAATCTTTTGCATCATATCTCTGTCCATGTTTATGAATTTTTTCTCTTAACCATTTTAATAGCTCCTCTGTATCTCCTTTCTCTATTTTAGATTCAATGTTAGATATTTCATTTGAAGCTTGATTATAAAATTGAGCAGCATAAAAGCTTCCAATTGTATAAGTAGGAAAGTATCCAAAGCTACCATGAGACCAATGAATATCTTGTAGAACACCCATAGAATCAGAAGGAACATCAATATCTAGATACTTTTTATATAAACTATTCCATTTTGAAGGTAATTCATCAACTTGTATACTGCCTTCAATTAATCCTTTTTCAATTTCATATCTAATTAATACATGTAAATGATAAGTTAATTCATCCGCATTTGTTCTAATTAGTGATGATTTAACATTATTACATGCCTTATAAAATATTTTATAATCTATATTTTTTAATTTTTCAGGAAAGAAAGATTGTAATCTATTATAATTATTTTTCCAATACGGAAGACTTCTTCCAACATGGTTCTCCCATAATCTAGACTGAGATTCATGTATTCCTAATGAAATAGAATTTCCTAGTGGAGTACCATAATTTTCACATAATATGCCTTGTTCATATAGAGCATGTCCTCCTTCATGAATACAACTCCATATCATATCAGACAAATTATTTTCATCAATTCTTGTAGTTACTCTAGCATCTTCAGGAGAAAAATGAGAAGAAAAAGGGTGAGCTGAAATATCTTGACGGCCAGAGTCAAAGTCGTAGCCCATTTGTTTTAAAAGTTCAATGCCAAAATCCCATTGTTTTTGTTTGTCAAATTTCTGATAGAAAAAAGAATCATCTATATGATTACTTTCAGTTATTTTACTAATAAATGGAACTAAATGATCTTTTACATCTTTAAATATTAAATCAACATCTTTAGTTGTTAAATTTGGCTCATATTTATCTAATAATGCATCATAAGGATGATTACTGTATCCTAATAATTCAGTTTCTTCTTTTCTAAGCTTAACTATTTCTTCTAGAGATTGTCTAAAAAGATTGAAATCATTCTTTTCTTTTGCAATTCTCCAGTCTTTAAAAGCCGTTGATATTAAATTTGATTGTCTTTGAATAAATTCACCTGAATATTTTTTTCTCTTTACAAATTTCTTATTTGATAAATAAATGTTTCTTTTCTGATCATTATCTAAAGAGTTGTCTGCTGATAATTGCTCTAAAAGGTTAGCATAGTTATTATCCGTTTCTAAATCATAAGCAATCTTTGCAAGTGTTGATAGTTGTTGTGCACGAAATTTATTTCCGTTTTTTGGCATATGTGTTTCCATGTCCCAATTTAACACGCTCATAGACATATATACATCATATATCTTTCTACTATAATTTATATAATCACTATAATCTTTCATTATATTTTTTTAAGCAAATCTACAGAAAATTTAAATAGTAAAATTGGGGTAGAAGGATTACAACCCACACTTAATTCACTAGATTACAGCAAGCGTTCAAACTAAAAACTGCACCGTTTTCTGCACCGCTAACCAATCTACTAAGCCAAACTTAAGAAATTAATTTGATTTTATGATTGAATGATTATTTTTTAAAATAAAGTGTATTTGTCGTAATACTGCGATAAATATAAGAAGAAATATTGTGCCTAAAAATGTTTTTTCTTATTTATAGAGTTTTAGTTTATTTTCTTGAAAATTTAGTATTGCATTATCAAATTTTTTTAATAGACCTATCCCGCATAAAAAAGAACCGTTTTCTACAACACTTACAGCGAGTTCTTTTATCATATAGTCCCCAACCACTACATCGTAGATAATTATATTTTCTGTTTTAATCTTTGTGTTTGTTGCTGTAGTTGCTGTACTTGATATTAATTTTTTTGTTTTTACTCCATTTGATTTTATTTTTTCAAGAAATTTTGAGCTAATTAACATTTCACTGCACCCTGTGTCAAATAAAAAATCTTGTTTGATATTATTGAATGAGAGCTCTATTTTTAAACATCCTGCACCATCTTCATTTTCTATTTGATTAAGGTGTATTGTAGAGAACTTTTTACCTCCTTGAATATGATCTTTATTATAATAATTCTCATGTTCAAATCGACCTTCAATTTGTTCTCCTTCGTGCCAAGTTCCAATCCATACAGCATTAGTGGTGTCAGAAGATGAGCCTTCTCCATGTTGTTTTCCATTCTTCCAATATCCAGTATAGCTATATCCGCTTTTTAACTTCATTGTTCCATACCCCTCTTGTTTTCCATTTTTCCAGCATCCAGTATAGTTATCACCACTTGTAAATTCCATAGTCCCCCACCCTTCTGGTTGATTGTCTTTTAAGCAACCTAAATAGATTGCGTTCTTATACTCTTTTTTTTCTTTATTACATATTTTTTCACATTGGGCTAGTACAATATTAAAGGTGAACGAGAGTAATATAAAAAGTAGTTTTTTCATTTTATTATTTTTTTAATATAAGTAATGCTTTTTTGAATTAGCATTAATAATATAGGTATGAGTAACAATAATCCTATTTCTTTAAATAATTTTATATAATTCAATCTTTTTCCTACAAGATCTGTTGTTATCTCTGCTCTTATAATAAAGTATATTAAAGTACAGGAGAATAGCATTATCATAATTTTAAATAATGATAAGGGAAAACTATTTTCTAAGAATTTTTTTAACGAAAAAGTATAATAGGAGAAAACAATAAATAATATTGAAAGCCCAATTATGTCTTCAAATGCATCCATTTTCTCATCTAGAAAATCCCCTATTGTTAGATCAATTAATGTAAAGCATATTACTATAAAAAACACAGTATACATATGACTTACAAGATGCATGGCAAATGTTCTTTTTGATTTATATGAAAGTATACGTGTTATCATAGCAAAGGGAATGATAAGAAAAAAACAGTATGAGAAAGGGGATTTATTCATAACCCTAAATATAGGCTCTACAGGTTTTAATTTTTGGTTTTCTTGAATTAATTCTATCACACCAAGAGGATCTTTGTCTATATCTTGTTCGTTGCTAAATATATTTATAAATGCAACTAGTGATACGGCAACTATAAAAAGTTGTGCTGGAGATATGTATTTCTCTCTATTTCCTTCAATATAATGGTTAGAAACTACATGTGGGATTATAAGAAGATCTTTTAATGTGGGTATTATGCCTTTTTGTAGATTAAACGCTCGTAGTAAGCTTTTAATAAGTGTTACTATATTAAATTTTCTAGTGTCCTCCATAAATATTACTCTCTTTTTCTAATAGTTTCTCATCTCTATTATTTAATTTATAAAAGAAGTCTAATCCAGTTCTTTTTTCCAATTCTCTTATAGAAATGATATAATCATCTATTTCTCTTGTTATTTTCTTATTTGGCATAAGAAAAGCAATAGATTTTTTCCTTTGAATATCAATAAAGATTTTATAAAAATAGTTGGGTACAGGTAGGCTGTCACCAACCCATCTAGTTATCTTTTTTGGATATTTCTCATGTATTGCTCCTGTTATTATTGCAACTGTATCATATTCTTTTACCCATTCCCTTATTTGAATTTCAATTTCCTTCCATGCGCCTCTATTAAAATTAGGTAATTGTGGAGATATGTTTGTCATAAAGAATGATTCAGACATACTGGTTTTATTATATGTCATATCGCCTGCTGGCACCATATGTCCTCTATCATAGCCAGACCCTTTAAAATCAGATAGACTTGCATCTCTACCATTAAGCTGTGGATCTTTACGAAAATCATTAGTTCTTTTTTGTGTCCCTAATTTATCTGGAGTTAAGTAGTGAATAGTCCATTCAGATAATTTATATTCCTCACAAAATGATATAGAATAGTAATTATAGTGTATTATTTCCCCACAATTAGAAGTTGGCATGTAATCTTCGTAATTTTTTAAATCTAATGACTGAGTAAAACAAATTACAGGGTTTATAAACAATAAGATCAAGCTTATACTCTTCATATTGGTCAAATATAAAGCTTGTGGAATAATTACTTAAATCATTTTGTTTTATTTTTTAACCTTATCTTTAATACTTCACATGCTATTAGATATTCTCTATTCTTTTTCTTCTTGTAAGAATTTCTGTAGGCGATTAATTGAGGTATTGTTAATACTGCACAGAATTGTATTAGATCTATATAAGAGCTTCCCATATTAATCTATTTCAAATCTTTGTTTAACATTTACAAATGCTGTTTTTTCTTTATTTAAGGTGTTTAAGGTTCCTCCCCAAGAGAATTCATCATTTGAATTTTTTCCTAGTATTTGAAAAACTCCAATACTAGTTTCTAATAGTTCACCTAGCTCTCCTCCTCCTCCTTCAATAGCTGTATTTGCCCTTAAGAGTCCATCTTCAGCAGCTGCTTGTATCATTTCAATTTTCAATTCTCCTAATTTGGTATAATAATACTTTGGAGGGTAAGACGATATAATTACATTCTTTTCAATTAAATCGGTTACCTCATTTGAGACGCGTTCTATTAAATCAACATTCTGAGATGATATTTCTAAATCTTGAGATAATATAAATCCATTAAATATCATCTCACTATCTACTTTATCACCTTCATTATTGTATTTGCTCTTTTTTTTATAATCTTTTTGAATATCGATTGATTTGAAAGTTATTTCTTTTTCTAGTACTCCTTTTAAAATAAAGAATTCTTTAATTGTTTCTCTATCTTTTTTGATTTGATTGTAAGCTTTTTTAAGATCCATGTCTTTTTTGATAAAAGATGCTTTCCAGACAATTAGATCAGAAGTAAAATTCATAGATGTTGATCCTGTAACGCTTATATCATCTTTGTTGTCTTTAGATAGATAATACATACTACTTTTAATAATTCCTACTGATGAAGCTATAGATACTGAAAGTACAATGGCTCCAGCTAGAATCCAATACGATTTAATGTTTTTCATGGTTTTTTTGTTTTTTATTAATAAATAAGTTTAGTCTTTAAGAAGAAATTTTAGCGGTAAGTTAACTCCACCCAATTAATTTACCGCTAAAAATTTCCTTTGTAAGTCGTAGGATAATAACATCGTTTATTATCTATGTGACTTGTATAAATTATGCATAATTATGCATGAAATTTATTATCTCATCGTAATAAATCTAGCTATACATTCTAATTTTATATTATTAGAGTGTTATGCTAATAAAACCTGCTTTTTAATAGAGGTTTAGTAAAATCTTTTTTTGTTTAGTTTGTCTTATTTTGAAGGTGGTCAAAATAGTTAGACATGAAAAACTAAAAAATTCCCGAAATAAACGGATTACGAATTTAATTAGCTAATGCAATAGTTTGACATAATGCATCATTGCACTTTTAAACAGAGTTATTAACAGTTGAACTAAGAGTTAGGTTTATTTTAAATATGTCAAATAATTCTTTTCTCTATGAATTTTATTCTGCGGTTTTTATTCCCATCAATTCCACATCAAATATTAGTGTAGCATTTGGAGGTATGACTCCTCCTGCTCCTCTTGCTCCGTATGCTAAAGTTGGAGGAATAATGAAGGTTGCTTTCCCTCCTACTTTTAATAAAGCTATACCTTCATCCCATCCAGGAATTACTCTTCCTTGTCCTAAAGGAAAATCAATAGGCTGGTTTCTGTCATGTGATGAGTCGAATTTAGTTCCATCAGTTAATTTGCCTGTATAATGTACAGAAACTATGTCTCCATTTTTAGCTTGTGGGCCCTCTCCTTCTTCAATCATAAAATATGATAATCCGCTTTCTGTAGTTGTTGCTCCTTTTGTTAATTCTTCTAACATAGCTTGCATTTTTGCATTTTTTTCTTCTTCAGCCTTTTTTGCTGCTTCTTGAGCCTTATTAAATGTTTCTGCTGCATCAAATGATTTAGCAGTTTCTCCTTTTCTTATAATTGTAATAGAGTTTATGATGTCATTTTGCTGTATTGAGTCAACAACATCTTGCCCTTCCACTACACTTCCAAATACTGAGTGTTTCCCATCTAGCCATGGAGTTTCTTTATGTGTGATAAAAAATTGTGATCCATTTGTTCCAGGACCTGCGTTAGCCATAGATAATATTCCTGGCCCATCGTGTTTTAAATCAGGATGAAACTCATCGCTAAAACTATATCCTGGACTTCCTGATCCTGTTCCGTCTGGACAACCTCCTTGTATCATAAAGTCAGCTATTACTCTATGAAATTTTAATCCATCATAATATGGTACTCCTTTATCTTTTGCTGAATTCTCTAAGGTTCCTTCAGCTAATCCTACAAAATTTGCTACTGTAAGAGGTGTTTTTTCGTGCTCTAATTTTATTAAGATTTCTCCTTTTGTTGTGTTTATTTTTGCGTACATACCGTTTTCTATATTTAAATTATTATTTGTCTGATTATTTTGCGTTATTACTAATGCTATTATTGCGAAAATTATCTCTTTCATTATTATTTTTATTTAAGGTTATTTATTATATTTTCTAATTCTTTAATTGTTTCATTTACAGATACTTTAGATATTCCACCTGCAGCATTAATATGCCCTCCTCCATTAAAATATTTTTTTGCTATTTCATTTACTTTTATATTTCCTTTTGAACGTAATGATAATTTTACAATCCCCTCTTTTTCAGTTATAAATGCTGCAAATTTAATATTCTTAATAGATAAACAATAATTTACAAACCCTTCTGTATCTCCTTTTTGAAAATTAAATTCTTTTAATTCTTTTGCATTTAACGAAATTATAGCAGCATTATTTTCAGGATATAGAAGTAATTTTTTATTTAAACAATATCCTAATAATGCTATTCTAGCAGATGATGTATTGTCATAGATAAGATCATGTATTTTAGCATTTTCAGCTCCTAATTGAATTAATGCTGAAATAATATCATGTGTTCTTGATGTGGTAGATGGATATTTAAAACTTCCTGTATCTGTCATTATTCCTACATATAAGCACTCTGCAATATTTTTATTTAGTAAACCTTTTTCTCCTATTTTTTCGATAATTTCAAATACTAATTCTGCTGTTGAAGATGACTTTTTATCTGAGAATATAATATCAGCAATATTTAAATCAGGATCTTCGTGATGATCAATTAATATTTTCTTCGAATTAGAAGAAGTTACAATATTCGCATAGTTTGACAATCTATTAGCTTGATTAAGATCCATCATAAAGATAAGATCTGATTCTTTTGTAATTTCTTCAGCTTTTTCTTTATTATCATCATACGCTATTACATTTTTTGTGCCTGGTAACCATTTTAAAAAATAAGCATAATCATCTGGAGTAATTACATGTGCTTGATGCCCTAACTCTTTTAATAAGTGATAGATTGCTAATGAAGATCCTATAGCATCACCGTCAGCTCCTTTGTGAGTAGTAATAACTATTTTTTTAGGAGAATTTAAAATCTCTTTAAGATCTTTAATTTGACTTTTCATAGGCATGCAAAAATAACAAAAGAAATTATAGCTATCATGATAATAATTTCTAATTTTACCATCCTTAAATAAAAATTAATACTATGGGAAATATTACTTTTACAATGATTAAGCCAGAAGCTGTTGAGGCAGGATATACTGGAGCTATACTTAGTAGAATTGAATCAGAAGGATTTAGAATTGTTGCTATGAAGAAAGTTCATTTAACACCTGAGAGAGCAGGCAATTTTTATGCTATACATAAAGAGCGCCCTTTTTATAATGAATTAGTTGAATATATGTCTGGAGGGCCAATTATTGCTGCTATATTAGAAAAAGATAATGCAGTGGCTGATTTTAGATTACTGATTGGAGCAACTAATCCTGCAGAGGCAGAAGAAGGTACTATAAGGGCAGAATTTGCTGAAAGCTTATCAAAGAATGCTGTACATGGTTCTGATTCAGATGAAAATGCAATTATTGAAGCTGATTTCCATTTTTCACATGCAGAAAGATTTTAATCTTATTTCAAGATTATTTCTTTAATTATTTCCTTCCCTAATTTATTATTTACTTTAGTAATAATATTTGTTTTTTGATATGAAAGTTCATTTCTTAAGACGGCAGACTTTAATTTTATTATTAGTTTGCCATTGCTGATTATTATATCATTAATATATTTATTAAGCTTCTCGCCTATTACTTCTTTACATATATTCAATGCATCTAGTTCATCTAGTTTTTTTGCTAATTTCGGATTCCTCATTAACTTCCTAACAATATCCCCTATAATATTTGTGTTATCTCTTTTCATTTACAAGCTTTCCATTTTCTATAAAGAAAATATTATAAGGTATTTGCGCCTTATTTAATATATTATTTATTCTTTCTTTATGAGTATCTGTAATAAATACTTGTCCAAATACATTCTCATTTACTAATGTTATTAATTTTAAGACTCTTTGATCATCTAGTTTGTCAAATATGTCATCTAGCAATAATATTGGCTTAAAACCAGTTTGCTTTTTTATAAACTCAAATTGCGCAAGTTTTAATGCTATTAAGAAAGATTTTTGTTGACCTTGTGATCCTATTTTTTTTATAGGATGGTCATTCATTTCAAAAATTATATCATCTTTATGTATACCATATTGAGTATAGTTGCTTGCCCTATCTTGGTATAATGATTCTTTTAATAGTTGTTTGTAATCTTGATTAGTAAGTTGTGATTTAAAATTAAGATCTACTTTTTCTTTTCCTCCTGAAATATCGGTGTAATATTTATTAAACACTGGTACTAAATTTTTTAAAAACTCTGTACGCTCTGTGTGAATTATGTTTGCTAATTCTCTTAATGGAGTATCAAAAGCATCTAATGTAATTTGATCAAAATAATTACCTTCTGAGAATTGCTTTAATAGGGAGTTTCTTTGTTTTAATGTCTTATTATGTTGAATAAGGATCTGGAGATAAGATCTTTTATATTGAGCTATACTACTGTCAAGATACTTTCTTCGAACATCACTCCCCTCTAGTATTAAATTACTATCTGTTGGAGAAATAATTACAATAGGGAATTTCCCTATATGTTCTGAGAACCTTTTATATTTTTTTTGATTATATTTAATCGATTTACCTTTTTCTATGCTAATATTACATTGAATTTCATCATCATTTTCATCTTTTTTAAAGATTCCTTTTAACATAAAATAATCTTTATCAAATTGTATATTTTGTGAATCTATATGATTAAAATAACTTTTAGTCTGTGAGAGATAGTGAATTGCATCTAATATGTTTGTTTTTCCGGCTCCATTATTCCCAACAAAACATATAATTTGTTCATTAAAAGAAAATTTACTGTCTTTATGATTTTTAAATTGACGTAATTGTAATTCTTTTAGATGCAAGATGTAAGATTTTAAATTTTTTATAAGTTGAGAACAATCTGAAAAAGAAAAGAGATTAATTTTTAAAAAATCTTATCTTTGTGCTCCAAAAATAAGATTAAATGGCTAAAAAAACGAATAAAATTGATGATCAATTTCAGCAAGTTGAAGAAACACTGACAAAAACTGAACAGTTTATAGAAAATAATCAGAAAAATCTTTTGCGTATTGTTACAATAGTAGTTGGTCTTATAGCATTAGTTTTTGGTGTTCAGAATCTATATTTAAAGCCTTTAGAGAAAGAAGCTAATGTAGAAATGTATATGGCAGAAATATATTTCCAAAAGGATTCTTTTAATTTAGCTCTTGAAGGCGATGGACAATACCTAGGGTTTTTAGATATTGCTGATGAATATGGATTGACTAACGCAGGTGAGCTTGCTAATTATTATGCTGGAATTTGCTATTTAAACATGTCAGATTATGATAATGCAATAGAGTATTTAAGTCAATATTCTTCTGACGATATTATATTATCTTCTTTAGCATTAGGATGTATAGGGGATGCATATGTAGAACTTGGAGACTTAGATGAAGGATTAGATTATTATGAGGATGCTGTTAATAATAGCGATAATAAATTTACTAAACCTAAATATATGCTTAAAGCGGCAATGATCCATGAGCATAATGGAGATTATGATAAAGCTATAGATCTTTATAAGGAACTTCAATTAAATTTTAAATCATCTCCTGAAGCTGCAGGAATAGAAAGATATATCTCAAGAGCTGAGAATAGATAAACAACAATGATCGAGAAGAAAAAAGATCTTTCTTTTTTTAATAAAAAAGAGATTCCAAAGGCTAAAGGATTACGCTTTAGTATTGTTGTTTCAGAATGGAATCAAGAAATTACAGAAAAACTTTATGAGGGTGCTTATAATACATTAAGAGAATTTGATGTTCTTGATAGTGATATTAAAAGATATGAAGTCCCAGGAAGTTATGAGTTAATCTTTGGAGCTAAGATTTCTTCTAGAGAAGATGTTGATGCCATTATCTGCTTAGGGAGTATTATTAAAGGAGATACTAAACACTTTGATTTTATTTGCTCTGCGGTTTCTTTAGGTATAAAAGACTTGAATATAGCGCTAGAAGTGCCTGTTATATTTGGCGTCTTGACTGATGATAATCTTCAACAGGCTATTGATCGTTCTGGAGGAAAACATGGAAACAAAGGAGTAGAAGCAGCAATAACTGCAATTAAGATGGCAACCCTGAATAAACATAATCAAATTAAATAAAAAGCATTTTAACTTAAGTAAAAATATTAAATTTGCCTCCAATTTTATTGGTCGCGTAGCTCAGCTGGATAGAGCATCTGCCTTCTAAGCAGACGGTCACAGGTTCGAATCCTGTCGCGATCACATTATAAGTCCTCAATTTATTGAGGATTTATAGTTTTTACAGGAATTTTATTTTAGCAGTTATTAGTTAAAGATTCATGAATTTACTAATTAACGTATGAAAATGATGCACACCTTGCTCCATACTTGGAGAGAAGCGTCCATGTTTATAAAAACGAGAAACTACTCCTTTTTGAACATTTTCTACAATTTCTTCATCTTCTAATTCTACTTTATGTAAGTCGGCACCTGCTCCTTTTTGTAGTTTTTCTTCATCCCAAACATATGACTTAAATTGAATCTTTGTTTCTTTTTTTGATATTGGCTTAACAATATTTAAAGATAACCCCCAAGGATAGAAGTTAAACATTATATTAGGAAATAACCAAAAATAATAAGCAGCAATCTTTTTTCCATAATCTTTAGAATCTTTAGGTAAGTCAAAGCAAATTTCTTTATCTTTTGCAATGCCGATTTGTAAATTAGAGTATTTAAATAGTTCTACTTTATAATTCTCAAATTCAAGAACATTATTTAAGTCATTATGTACAAAAGGTATATGAAATCCTTCTAAATAATTGTCGCAATATAATGCCCAGTTTGCATTAACAGTGTATTCTTTAGAGAGATCCTCTCTGTAGTGAAATTCATTGATAGGCATCCACCCTACTCTTTCTTCCATATCTTTTACAAGTTGATCGAAAGAGAAATTAGGTTCTAAATTAGTGAAGATAAATTGTTTCCATTTTCCTACATGTAATTTTTGAAGGTCTTCTATATCTGAAGGGAAATCTTGCATTCCTTCTGTTTTTGGCATGAATTTGAATTTACCACAATGATTAAATTGTCTTCCATGATAACCGCAAGTTATTAGATTCTTAATTTCACCTGCTTTATTGATTAAGATGTTTCCTCTATGTGTGCATACATTTGAATAACATTCTATATTTTTATTATTAATTAAAAAAAGAGGTTCTGGCACTACATCATCTAAGAATTTAAAAGGATATACACTCCCCTCTTTTTGAATTACCGTATCATCTGTAATAAATTGCCAATTTCGTGTAAATATCTTTTCCAAAGATAATTTAAACATTTCTTCACTAGAGTAAAATACTCCTGGCAATGTCTTGGATTTAGTAATGTCATTACTTATGTTGATCATATGTTAGGAAGTTAAAATAAACCCAAACAAAATTTGTTTGGGTTTATGCGGAGAGAGAGGGATTCGAACCCCCGGTACATTGCTGTACAATGGTTTTCAAGACCACCGCATTCGACCACTCTGCCATCTCTCCATCTTTTAAAGAATGCAAAAATATGAATACTTACTTAATCACAAAATATTTCTTTAGCAAAATTAACTATTAAATTTTCTTGCTTTTTCTTATTTTAGCATCTTAAATTAGGAGAAATAGTTATGAAAAAAATATTATTTTTTTTACTCCTTTCTAGCTATGTAGTGAAAGCTCAAGAATTACAATCTTTTTTGTCTTTTGCTTCATTTAACTCAGAAGACGGTTCTTTTCTGGAAACTTATTTAGCTTTTAATTCTAATACTTTGTCATTAAAAGAAGATGAAGGTCAATATCAAGGTTTTGTCGATGTTTTTATTAAGATTTATAATAACAATAATATTATATTTCAAGATAATTATTTATTACAGAGCCCAAAATTTAACAACAAGACTAATAATCTGTTTTTTATAGATCAACAACGAATACCTCTCGAGGATGGAGATTATCTTCTTGAAGTCTCTGTTTCAGATCATAATCAGGATTTTATAAAAACTCATTTAGAAAATATTCAGATTAATTATGAAAATATTTCTATATCTGATATTCAATTAGTGGATACTTACACATTATCTGAAGATCAGGATATATTGAGTAAAAGTGGGTACAGATTATCACCTTATGTATCAAATTTTTTTCCTCAATCAACCAATGAATTAATTTATTATTTTGAAATTTATAATACTTCACTTCTTTCAGATTCCAGGTACATTATTAACACTTATATAGAATCATTTGAAACCAATATTTCTTTATTTGATTATAACAAGACTTTAAGAAAAACTTCTTCCCTTATAGAAAGTAATTTATTAAAATTTAATATTTCTCACTTACCTACTGGAAATTATAATTTAGTTTGTGAAATTAGGAGTGCTGAAAATGAAAGATTATTTATTAAGAAATTGTTCTTTCAAAGAAGCAATCATTTTACAGCCATTAAGAATCACGAAGACCTAAATACTATTGATCTTAAAGGTACCTTTGTTACTGATATGACAAATAAAGATAGTTTACGACAATTTATTGATTACCTCTACCCTATTTGCACTTCGCAAGAAAATGTATTTGCTCAAAATCAATTAATGTATGATGATTTAGAGCTAATGAAAAAATTCTTTTTTAATTTTTGGCAAGACAGGAATTCTTTAGAGCCAGGTTTAGAGTGGAAGAATTACTTGAGAAGAGTAAAAGAAGTTAATAAAGAATTTAAATATTTTAAGATACAAGGTTATTTATCTGATAGAGGGAGAGTTTATTTACAATATGGTTCTCCAAATACTAGACAAGTAGAAATAGATACAAAAGGAAATAAGCCTTATGAAATATGGCATTATTATAAATTAGGTAATCGTTCTAATCAGAAATTTGTTTTTATTGATAATAATAGAACAGGAGAATATAAATTGGAATTTTCTAATGTAGATGGAGAGGAAAGTAATTTAGAGTGGATTGAAAAAGTCGAACAAGATGAATATAATAATTCTGATTTTAGAAATAATTACATTAATCCTAGATAATATATGCAGAAAATCTTTGTAATAATTATTTACATCTTTTCTTACATGCCTTTTGTTATTTTAAGATTAATATCTCTTAAAATAAGAATTTTTAATAAGCTATTCTTTCGATATAGATATCAAGTAGTTCTGACTAATTTAAGGTTAGCTTTCCCTGATAAAAAAGAAGTGGAAATAAGAAAAATAAGGAGACAGTTTTATAGATATTTTTTTAATTTAATCATTCAAATTATAAAGAGCTTAACTGTTAAAAAATCATTTATTGATAAAAGGGTAGAAATATTAAATCCTGAGGTTATAGATAACTTGCTTTTAAATTACCCTAGTGTTATTTTATTATCAGGACATTATAATAATTGGGAATGGATGGGAGCAAAAATAAGCTTATCTTATAACCAGCCATTTGTTGCGGTATATAAAAAACTAAGCTCTCCTTCATTTAATAAATTGATTTCTCAAGCTAGGGGTAGATTTGGATCTACTTTAATTAATATGGACGAAAGTATACGTTATATTATTAAACATAAAGATAAATCTAAAATAATAGGTATGATAGCAGATCAGAACCCTATAGTGAACGAATCCACTTCTTGGTTGCCTTTTTTTGAAAAAGAGGTTCCTGTTTTTATAGGAGCAGAACAGATTGCTAAAAAATTAGGATATCCCGTTCTTTTTTGTAATATGAAAAAGACTGGAAATAATAATTATTCTATTACTTTTGAAATTATATCAGAAGATTCTAATAATATGAAGGAAGGAGAAATAACAAAAACGTATTTTAATCTTTTAGAGGAGCAAATAAAAAATGAGCCGTCACAATGGTTATGGTCACATCGAAGATGGAAACACAGAAAATAAAATTAGCAATTGTAGTTCTAAATTGGAATGGTAAAAAATGGTTGTCTAAATTTTTACCAACATTAATTAATAATAGTGAAGGAGGTGTAGTCTTCTTAGCAGATAATGCTTCTTCTGATGATTCAATAGATTTTGTTAGAACTAATTTTCCTGAGATTAATATTATTATAAATGATGATAATTTTGGCTATGCAAAAGGATATAATAAAGCATTAAAACAAATTAATGCTGATTATTTTGTGTTAATTAATTCTGATGTTGAAGTGAAAAAAGGTTGGATTGAATTTATTATTACTTTAATGGATAAAGATTTAGATATTGCAGCATGTCAACCCAAAATCCTAGACTATAATAATAAAGGAAAGTTTGAATATGCTGGTGCTAGTGGTGGCTTTATTGATATTCTTGGCTATCCTTTCTGTAGAGGTAGAATTTTAGAAGATATAGAAGAAGATAAAGGTCAGTATGATAACTCAACAGAAATCTTTTGGGCGACAGGAGCATGTTTATTTATAAGATCATCTCATTTTTGGAAAATAGGAGGTTTTGACGGTGATTTTTTTGCTCACCAAGAAGAAATAGATTTATGCTGGAGGCTGAAAAATAAAGGATATAAAGTTATGGTAGAACCCAAGTCTGTAGTTTACCATGTAGGAGGAGGAACTTTACAAGCTTCTTCACCTTTTAAAACATATTTAAATTTTAGAAACAATTTATATATGATCTTTAAGAATTCTCCCCTCTCCCATCTGTTTTTTATTATTCTGCTTAGATTAATTCTAGATGGGGTTGCAGCTTTTACTTTCTTAAACAAGAAAAAAGGAATAAGACATTTATTTTCTGTAGTTAAAGCTCATTTTATTTTTTATATCACTATTCCTAAACTTCTTGTAAAAAGAAATAAATTAAAACAAAAACATTTTTTGATAGGCAAAATGGATTATTCCATTTTAGTGAAGAATAAATTACAAGCTATTAAGCAATTCTCCAATCTTTAGTATGTTATACTATTTGTGTTTATAATAAACTTGTCAATGCGGCTTTATAGGAATTTAGTCCGAGTCCACAGATAACAGCCTTACAATTTTTAGACAATAGAGATTTTCTTCTAAATTTTTCTCTAGAATATATGTTAGAGATATGTATTTCTATTACTGGTGTTTCTATTGATTGAATACAATCTGCTATAGCTACAGAAGTATGGGTGTATCCTCCTGCATTTAATAAAATATAATTATATGAAAAACCAATTTCTTGTAATTTATTTATGAGTTCTCCTTCTATGTTGCTTTGAAATTGTTCCAGTTTTATAGCAGGAAATTCTTTTTTCAGTTGAAGAAAATAATTTTCAAAAGAAATATCCCCATAAATTTTTGTTTCTCTTTTGCCTAATAAATTTAAATTTGGACCATTAATAATCATTATTTTCATAATAGCAAATTTATATAAATGAGTTGGGAAACATCTATAAAAGATTTTAAAAATTATTTAAAAATAGAAAGGTCTCTTTCTGTAAACTCTGTAGATGCTTATATTCGTGATGTAAAGAAATTAGCTAACTATGCACTTTCTATAAATACCTCTGAATTAAGAGTAAGTTCGGATGATATACGTGCCTTTATAAAACATATTAATCAAGAAAATATTTCTGCTAGATCTCAAGCTCGTATTCTTTCAAGTATTAAAGCCTTTTATAAGTATTTGATACTAGAGGATTATATTACAGAGAACCCTACTGATTTAATAGAATCTCCTAAGATAGGTTTTAGACTTCCTGAAACATTATCTTTGACTGAAATAGATAATTTAATTAACTCAATCGATTTACATAATAAGAATGGCTTACGTAATCGTTGTATATTAGAAACTTTATATAGCTGTGGCTTAAGAGTAACAGAATTAGTTGATTTAAGAATATCAAATCTATACTTTAAAGAACGATATTTAAGAGTTATAGGTAAGGGGAATAAGGAGCGTCTAGCTCCTATTGGCGAAAAAGCTATTCAAAGTTTAAGGAGATATATAAATGATGTACGTAGTCATCAAGTGATTAAGAAAGGGGCTCATGATTTTGTTTTCTTAAATAATAGAGGTTCAAAATTAAGTAGAGTAATGATATTTTTAATTATTAAAAAATTAGCACAAAAGATTGGTTTAAATAAGAAAATTAGCCCACATACTTTTAGACATTCTTTTGCTACACATCTTATTGAGGGTGGTGCTGATTTAAGAGCTGTACAAGAAATGCTTGGTCATGAAAGTATTACAACTACAGAAGTATATACTCATTTAGATAAAGATTACTTAAGGAGTAATATTCTCGAATTTCATCCTAGATCATAATGTTGTACTCTAACATATTTAAAATGCATTTGTTAAAGGCAGTAATGTGGTTTATGGTTGCAATGCCTATTATTGTTCTTTTTTTTCAAGAGCATGGTTTAAGCTTGTCAGAAGTTATGATATTACAGGGAATTTATTCAATAGCTGTAGCTTTATTTGAAATACCTTCCGGATATATAGCAGATGTTTTTGGAAGAAAAAAAACAATTATATTAAGTACTATTTTTTGTTTTGTAGGTTATTTGATTTTTTCTAGTTATAGTAATTTTTATTTGTTTGCTATTGCTGAAATTTTCGTAGGTATTGGGGGGAGTTTAATGTCAGGAGCTGATAGCGCTTTAATTTATGATACTTTATTAGAGTCTAAAAGAGAAAAATCATATACTAAGATTGAAGGAAAAAACTATGCTATTGGGAACTTTTCAGAATCTATTGCTGGAGTCTTTGGAGGATTTTTAGCAGTTACCTCTATTTATATGCCTGTTTATGTACAGACTATTGTGCTTTTCTTTAGTATTCCAATTGCTTTTTCGTTAGTTGAGCCTACTATAAACAGAGTTAATAAAAAAAAATTTTCTTTTAAATCTATAACTTCAATAGTTAAATTCTCCATGATAGATCATTTGAAATTAAAATGGTTAATTATTTATTCTTCTGTTATGGGTCTTGGAACATTATCAATGGCTTGGTTTGCTCAACCTTTCTTTAAAGAAATTAACCTTCCTTTAATATATTTTGGAGTACTTTGGGCAGGACTTAATTTTTCAGCAGGTATTACGTCTTTTAACTCTCATTATTTTTATAAAAATAAAGGGTATAAAATATTAATAAGCTTATCATTATTAATGTCTAGCTCATTTCTTATACTAGGCTTTAACAATTCTCTTTTAGGCTTATTATTTATATTTTTTATTTATCTCCTTAGAGGAATTGTCACACCTATTTTACGTACAGAGATAAATATCAATACTTCTTCTAACAAAAGAGCAACAGTATTATCTATACGTAGTTTTATTATTAGAATATCTTTTGCAATTCTTGCGCCAATATTAGCTTATATTAGTGAGATATATTCATTAGCAATAGTGTTTTATATTTTAGCGCTTATTATTGGTTTCTTTTCTCTCTTATCATCCTATAAGCTTATTTACTTAGATTAATATATTATTTTTGTGATATGAAAAGATTGAAAGAGAAATGGGGTATTAAAAGTAATTTCCAATTATTATTAATATTAGTAGTTTTTTCTATTACAGGATTTATTGCTGCTTTTATTGCTGCAGACCCATTACTATTTTTTTTCAACGTTACTCCAAATGATATTTATTATTGGCCTGTTAGAATATTAATTATTTTTCCCATATATCAGCTATTAATTCTTTGTATAGGTTTTTTATTTGGACAATTTGATTTTTTTTGGAAATTTGAAAAGAAATTACTTTATCGCTTAGGCTTTAAAAAATTTAAGAATTAACCATGAAATTAATTATCTCATTAGCAACGCGTATCATTCCTAGGCATTATTTACAACATGTTAGTCATTTTTTCTTACGCATATTTTCTTTATTTATTAGAGGTAATAGATTTGAAGACCCAATTAATGGAAAAACATATAGGAGGCTACTTCCTTATGGAAGGTTAAGATCTAGAGAAAATGCTATTGCTCCTGATAGTATGAGCTTAGAGCGTCATCGATTAATGTGGCTTTTTTTAAAAGAGAAAACAAATTTCTTTCATGATAATTTAAAGTGTTTACATATCGCTCCAGAATACTGCTTTATTAAACTATTTAAGAGTATGAAAAATTTAGATTATATAACAGCAGATTTAATATCTCCTTGGGCAGACATTAAAATGGATGTTCACGAAATACCATTTGAAGATAATACTTTTGATGTTGTAATTTGTAATCATGTTTTAGAACATGTAGCAAATGCAGATCAAGTTATGAAAGAATTTTTTAGAGTTATGAAAGTTGGCGGATGGGGAATATTCCAAGTTCCTATTGATAAAAATAATCCAAATACTGAAGAAGACCCTTTAGTAACTGATCCTAAAGAAAGAGAAAGGCTATATTGGCAAAGTGACCATCTTCGACTATTTGGTCTTGACTATGGAAAAAAATTAGCAAATGCTGGTTTTACCGTTACAGAAGATGATTTTATTAATACTTTACCTTCTTCATTAATAAAAAGGTATGCTCTTCCAGAAGGAGAGATTGTTTATTTTTGTGAGAAGAAGTAGACTCTCCTCTTAACTTATATTAGGCACATATATTATCTTCTTTGTTTTAAAGAAATCTTCTTGAAAATAATCCGAAATATTATATTCTTCATATGATATGTTTCTTAATTCTTCTGATAAATCTCCTCCTTTTAAGTAAAATATTCCATTATTCATTAAATTTTTATTATCATCTTTTATTTTTCCTTTAATAATTTTTCTAAAATCTGTCATATTAGTTACTGCACGACTTATTATAAAGTCAAATTTTTCTTCAATATGTTCAGCACGTGTATTTATAGCTTGTACATTGGATAATTTACTCTTCTTAATAATATCTTTTACAACTTTAATTTTCTTTCCAATACTATCCACTAGTATAAAATTTACTTCTGGAAACAATATTGCTAAAGGAATGCCAGGAAACCCTCCCCCAGTACCAACATCTAGTATTGACGTATTAGCTTTAAGTTTAATTAATTTACTGATAGATAAAGAATGTAATATATGATGAGTATAGAAATTATGTATACTCTTACGAGAAATTACATTAATACGATTATTCCAATATATATACTGTTTTTCTAGATGAAGAAATTGATTTCTTTGTTTTAGGGTTATATTAGGAAAATATTTCTCTATTATCTGCACTTATATAGCATCTTTTTTTCCTGAAAGTATCTTAAATAATTCCCCTCTACTTCTATGCAATTGCGCTTTAACAGTGCCCAATGGAATATTAAGAATATCTGAGATTTCTTCATAACTCATTTCTTTAAAATACCTTAATTTAACTAATTCTCGATATTTTGGCTTTAATTGATCAACTATTTGGCGTAGTATAGATATTCTTTGTTTCTTTATTATAATACTTTCAGGGTTAGGATCATTTGATTTTATATCAAAATTATTCTTTTTACCTTCCTCATCTTCTATAATTTTATCAATAGAAATAGTAGAAATTTTATTTTTCCTTAAATAATCTATACAATTATTTCTGGCAACAGTATACAGCCAAGTACTAAATGCATATTCAGGAGTATACATATGTAGGTTTTTAAAAGCTTTACCTAAGGCCTCAATTGTAAGATCTTTTGCTAATTCTTGGTCTCCTACTTTCTCATATAACATAAAATATATTGGATCTCTATAGAGATGCATTAATTCATTATAAGCACTTCGATCACCTGTTTTAATAGCTTTTTCAATTAGCTTTAAATCTCTTTTTCCTTTTTGTGTTAAATTATTTGTCATCTACTCCATGTTTGTGGTTTACTAAAAAGATTCAATAATACAAAAAATCCTTGTATAAGAAGATTGAATATTTCATATATAGGATAAAACCAATACAAATCTATACTATCTAGTTTTTTCATTATATTATAATTTATTATATATGAAAAAGTTAATTTAATTGCTATCAATAATAATATGTAATGTTGATAATTAATAGATAGTAGAACTATAATACAAGCCCAAAATAATAATACTAAGCAAGGGTGTATTATTAATATTATTTGAAATTTATTTTTATATAGATATGCAGTTGTAAGATGTCTTCTTTTTTGATGCATCCATTCTTTCCAATTATTAGGAGCTTTTGAAATCATATGTGTTTCTTTTGATATCTCAATAGTAACATCAGCTTTTTCAGCTACTTCTTGTATAAATAAATCATCATCACCAGATGGTACATTAATATGACTAGCAAATCCTTTATTATTAAAAAAAAGGTTCTTTTTATAAGCAAGATTTCTACCTACCCCCATATAAGTCATATTATTTAGTGCATAAGATAAATATTGTTTAGCGATATTAAAAGTATCAAACCTAATTAGTTTATTTAGAATTCCTTTTTCTTTTTTATAAGGGCTATATCCTAGTATTACATCTGAATTTGAAAAACCAGAAATCATGTTTCTTATCCATGTTTTTGATGTTGGCTTACAATCTGCATCTGTTAGTAATAGATAATCAAATTTTGAAGTTTTAATACCTAAAGTAAGAGCGAATTTTTTACCTGGTTTATGATTTACAAAATCATCAATATTTACGATTATTAGGTTTTTATATTTCTTTGATATTTCTTCTAAGAAAAACTGACTAGCATCAATAGATTGATCATTTACAACAATAACTTCAAAATGAGCATATTCCTGCTCTAATATTAAAGGTAAATTATTTTTTAAATTAACTATTTCATTCTTAGCACATATAACTACAGAGACCCCTTTATTAAAATTCTTATTTATTTTCTTAAAAATGAATAATTTATTAAAAAACAATAGATCATAAAGAATTAAAATATTTAAAGCTATTATTATAATTAATAATAACATATTTCTATTTTAATTATCTGTGTTGATTTAGATGTCTTAGAATATTCTCTTCTACTCTATTTAAAACGTCACTAACATCTTCTTTAATAAACTTATCTCCTGTAATATATTCAAATAACTCTATGTATCTTTCAGATACAGAATTGCAATATTCTTCAGACATTTTAGGTATTTCTTGCCCTTCTTTACCTTGAAAACCATTTTCTATCAGCCATTGCCTTACAAATTCTTTTGATAACTGCTTTTGTTGCTGTTGATTTCTTAGTTTCTCTTCATAACCTTCAAGATAGAAATATCTAGAAGAATCTGGCGTATGTATTTCATCAATAAGGGTAATAAGTCCATTTTTATCTTTTCCAAATTCATATTTTGTATCTACTAGAATAAGTCCTTTTTCATTAGCTATATTTGTGCCTCTCTCAAACAGTCTCCTTGTATATTCTTCAAGTTGTAAATAATCAGATTCTTCAACTAAACCTTGTTTGATAATATCTTCTCTACTAATATCTTCATCATGTCCTACCTCTGCTTTTGTAGTAGGAGTAATAATTGGCTGTTCAAATTTTTGATTCTCTATCATACCTTCTGGCATTGGTACTCCACATATCATCCTTTTCCCTGCTTTATATTCTCTCCAAGCGTGCCCTGTTAAATATCCTCTAATAACCATTTCTACCATAAATGGCTTACACATTTTTCCTATTGTAACTGATGGATCAGGTGTAGCCTCCATCCAATTTGGAACAATATCTTCAGTTGCTTTTAAAAATTTTGCTGCAATTTGATTGAGTACTTGTCCTTTATAAGGTATACCTTCAGGAAGGACATGATCAAAAGCTGATATTCTGTCAGAAGCAATCATGATAAGAGTTTCATCGTCAATAGTATATACGTCCCTTACTTTTCCTTTATAAAATTTTGTTTGTTTTGGTAATTGAAAATTTGTTCCTTTTATTGTTTTATTCATTTTTTATATGCTTTAATTATTTGTTTGATTAATTTATGTCTTATGACATCTTTTTCGTTTAGTTTGACAAAACTAATACCTTTTATTTTATTTAAATTATTTCTTGCATGAATTAAACCTGACTCTTGATTTTTTGGTAAATCTATTTGCGTTTCATCTCCTGTAATAATAAATTTAGACCCAACACCCATTCTTGTTAAAAACATTTTCATTTGTTTTTTTGTTGTGTTTTGACCTTCATCTAAAATAACAAATGCATTGTCTAAAGTCCTTCCTCTCATAAATGCTAATGGTGCAATTTGTATAGTCCTATCCTGAAGAAGTCTTTTTAATTTTTCTTCTTCAAACATATCAAATAGCGCATCATATATAGGCTGCATATATGGATCTAGTTTCTCTTTTAAATCACCTGGTAAAAACCCAAGATTTTCTCCTGCTTCTATAGCGGGACGTGTTAATATTATACGTTTTATTAATTTTTGTTTTAACGCTTTTACAGCTATCGCAACAGCAGTATAGGTCTTACCTGTACCAGCGGGCCCAATAGCAAATAACATATCAACTTTACTAATCTCAGACAACATTTTATATTGATTAACTGTCTTCGCTGTAATAGTTTTACCATTTTTTGCATGAAGTATTATATTCTTTTTAATATTTAAGATTTCTTTTTCATCGCCCTCCATTAATCTTTCTATTTGATTAATTGTTATATTTTGATGCATCTTGATATGTTCAATAAAAGAGATAAGTTTTTCTTCAAAATGATTAATATCTTTTTTATTACCCCGTACTTTTACCTCTTCTCCTCTTGCTATAATTTTAATTTTCGGAAATAATGTTTTTATTTTATTTAATTTATGATTATTAGTACCAAACAGTTTAATTATATCAATATTATTAACTATTATTAATTTTTCATTCATTATTTAATACCTTTCGTCAATTTCTTTTACTTTTGAAAGTACAATAATAATAATAATTTAAGCATAATTATAAATACACTAAATTATAAATGACTATCATCACTCTTACTACTGACTTAGGTATGAAAGATAGTTACCTTGCTTCTGTAAAAGGATCTATATATACACAGCTTCCTGAAGTTAAAATAGTTGATATTTGCAATCAAATTTCTGCATTTAATATTCAAGAAGCATCTTTTATATTAAGAAATTGTTATAAGGATTTTCCAATTGGCACTGTTCATATTATAAGTGTAGATGATGAACTTTCTATAGAGAATGAACATTTAGCTGTTAAGCAAGACGGACATTATTTTATTGGTCCTGACAATGGACTGTTTTCATTATTATTTAATGAAATGAAGCCCGAGAAAATTATAAAATTAAATATTACCCAAACAAGTAATTGTCAAACTTTTGCTACAAAGAATATCTTTGTTCCTGCAGCCTGCCACTTAGCTCGAGGAGGAACAATGGAAATTATTGGAGTAGAGATAAAAGATTTTAATATTAAAAAGATGGAGCTTAAATCAGTATTTAACAATAATATACTAAAGGGCTCAGTGATATCTATAGATTCATATGGTAATGTTATATCTAATATTACTAAGAAAGAGTTTTTACAATATAATAAGAATGATTCTTTTGCTATATTTTTTGGAAGAGAAGATGAGAAAATAAATGTTATATGTAATAAATATAAAGATGTTCCTATTGCTGAGAAGTTAGCAATATTTGGAGAGAATAATCTTTTACAGATTGCTATTAATCAAGGTAGGGCAAATAAATTATTAGGCTTAAAAATACATGAAATAATAAGAATAGAGTTTAAATGATTGCTTTACTAAAAAAAGAAATAAAAATATTTTTTGGAACACTAATAGGCTACTTAATTATTGCTATTTTTTTATTAGTAAATGGTGTTTTTTTGTGGTCTAATTCTAGTAGTTTTAATATATTAGATTATGGTTATGCTAACTTAGAAATGTTTTTCTCTCTTTCTCCCCTTCTACTTCTAGTATTTATTCCTGCTATTAGCATGCGTGTTTTTTCTGAAGAATTTAATGTAGGAACGATTGAGATATTAATTACAAAGCCAATTTCAATATTTTATATAGTATTTGCAAAATATTTATCTGTATTTTTATTATCTACACTCTCTATTTTACCTACTATTACTTATGTTATTTCAATTTATTATTTAGGAGATGTAGTAGGTAATCTTGATTTGCCAAGTATTTTAGGATCTTACCTAGGGCTATTATTATTAAGTAATATATTCTGTGCTATTAGTGTGTTTGCTTCTAGTTTATCGTCTAATCAGATTATATCATTCATAATTGGGATAATATTATGTTTATTGTTTTATTATGGATTTGATTTCCTAAGTGAATTATCTGTTTTTCAATCCTTTGATTTAATGATTCAGAAATTTGGCATTGCATATCATTATAATGATATGAGTAAAGGCTTACTTAAATTTTCAGATGTTATTTATTTTGTCTCAATTACTTTTTTATTCTTGAAAATGAGCGAAAAATTAGTTTATAATCGAATAAGATAATGAAAAACAAAATATTTAATATTATCACATTATTTAGCTTAGTTATATTTTTAAATATAATAACTGAGTATACTAATATTCAAATTGATTTAACAGAAGATAATTTATATTCTATTTCTAAAGAAACTAAAGATATATTAAATGAATTAGATGATCGTATTTTTATTAAAGTATATTTAGAAGGAGATTTTCCTGCAGAATTTAAATACTTACAAAAATCTACATATGATTTTCTTAAAAGATTAAAGGAAATACAACCTTTATTAATTGATTTTGAATTTATTAACCCTAATGAAAATTCTAATGAACAAACGAAATTAGATTTATTTAAACAATTAGTAAGTCAAGGATTAGCCCCAACAGACATAGAAATTCGCAAATTAGAGAGCTCTACAAATCAAATAATATTTCCTGGAGCAATTATGTATTATAAAGATAAGTCTATTGCTGTGAATTTTCTAAAGAATCAAATATTTAGTAGTACCCCATCTGAGAATATTAAATCATCAATTGAGAATATAGAGTTTGAGTTTATGTCTGCGATTTTACATCTAACAAGAAATAGCTTAGATAATATCGCTTTCTTAGAGGGGAATGGCCAATTACTTGAGGAAGAAGTTTTTGATATAACAGAGTCAGTGTTAGGTGATAATTTAAGATTATCTTATTATTTTAATGTTAATAGGTTTAATCTTAAAGAATTACCTATTGATACTAATACTCTTGAAATTGATATTGCAAAACAAATAGAAAGAATGAAAAAGTATCAAGCTATTATTATTGCAAAGCCCACAATTCCTTTTAATAATATCGATAAATTTTTAATCGATCAATATATTATGAATGGAGGCAAAGTATTATGGTTAATTGATGGAGTGAATGCAAGTATGGATAGTCTATTAAAGCAAACTAGTTTCGTGACCAATAAAAATGAGTTGAATTTAGATGATCAATTATTTAAATATGGCGTAAGAATTAATGCAGATCTTGTAGAAGATTTAAGATGCACACAGATACCTATTGTAACGGGATATAGCAATAATATCCCTCAACAAAGATTTTTTCCTTGGCCATATTTCCCTTTAGTTTTATCTAATAGCAGCCATAGTATTTCTAAAGGTTTAGATGGAATAAAATGCGAATTTGTTAGTTCAATAGATTTAATAAATAATTCTATTAAGAAAACAGTTTTATTATCTAGTTCATCAGAATCAAGGTTACTCCCTGCTCCTGCTAAAGTCAGTTTAGGTATTCTAGAAAATCCTCCAGACCTTAAAAGTTTCAATAAACCTAATCAAAATATTGCTGTTTTACTTGAAGGAGAATTTGAGTCTGTATTTAAAAACAGAATATTACCTAAGAATCAAAAGATAAAATTTAAGGAAGATTCTAAGGAGAATAAGATGATAATTGTATCTGATGGCGATTTAATTGCAAATAAGGTTAGTGATAAGGGCATTAAATTTCCTTTAGCATATGATAAATATATCGAATATGTATATCCAGGGAACAAATATTTTTTATTAAACGCTATTCAGTATCTTTGTAATAATAGAGATATAACATCCTTAAAAACAAAATCAATTAAACTAAGAATGTTAGACAAGAAGAAAATTAGTACTTATAGACCTATCATACAATTCATAAATATTATACTGCCATTATTATTTTTAATTCTATTTTCTATTTTTTATTATTTTCAACAAAAGAAGAAATATGCTTAAAAAATACTTTTTATCTCTTTTCTTTATTTTAATAATTTCTTTTCTATTTTCTTGTAAAGAAAAATCTACCATAACTAATAGTGATGTCTTTGCGATATCTGACACATCTATTGTTACAAAAATATTCCTGGCAGATAGGCAAGGAAATACAATTTCTTTAGATAAAAATAATAATGAATGGACTATAAATAATAAATATAAAGTAAGGCAAGAATCTATTAGTATTCTTTTAGAGACTCTGAATAAGATTAGAATTAAACGACCTGTTTCATTATCAGTTTTTAATCATATAATAAGAGATTTATCAACTACGGGTATAAAAATTGAAATATATGCTAATGATTTGACACCATTAAAGATCTATACCATAGGAAATGAAACAAAAGATCAATTAGGCACTTATATGATATTGCATAGTAATTCTTCTCAAGAATCTATAACAGAACCTTTTATTATGCATATCCCTGGTTTTAATGGGTATTTAGCTCCTAGATATGGTATTCAAGCACGTATTCTTAATGAAAGAACTTGGAGAAGTAGAGTAATTTTTGATAAATCTCCAATAAGAAATATAACATTAAATTATTTAAATCAGCCTGAACTATCATTTTCTTTAATTTCTTCCCCAACTAATTTGCTAGATTTTACAGGCAATATTATTGATCATAATAATAATGCTTTGATAGAGTATATAAATAAATTTACTAATCTACAATGTGAATCTTTTAAGAATGATGTTGATATTAGCAATAATATCCCTTTACATGAGATAATTGTTAACAATGATACTCTTCGAACTTATCAAATAGCAGCTAAAGAAGAAGAAAAAAAGAAAGAAGAAAATTTTAATGTTGAAAGAATGTATGCTACACTTAATAATGGAGAAGTTATGCTGATTCAGAATTATGTTTTTAACAAAGTGTTAATTACTATTAATGAATTAAAGAAATAATCTTCTTTTATAACAAAATAGAAAAATTATATTTGGCATTGAATTAGATAATTAAATAACTTTATGAAGTTTATAGTTAACAGTAGTATATTATTAAAAGAACTACAGCAATTAAATGGTATTATAAGCTCTAATAATACATTACCGATTCTAGATAATTTTTTATTTAGTATCTCTAAGAACAGTATGTCTATTACAGCTTCTGATTTAGAGACAACAATGATATCTAATATAGCTGTTGAGTCAGAAAACGAAGGTAAGATCACCATTCCTTCTCGTATATTAGTAGATACCTTAAAAACATTTTCTAATCAACCATTAACATTTTTAATAGATACTGATAATTATGGGATTGAAATTACTTCAGAAACAGGACATTATAAATTAGCAGGTCAGAATGCTGAAGAATTTCCTAAAACACCCAATCTGTCTTCTTCTTCTTCCGCTATAATCAATGGGCACATATTACTTAATGCAATTAACAAAACCTTATTTGCAAGTGGAAATGATGAGCTCCGTCCTGTTATGTCAGGCATATTTTTTGAACTTTCTAATAATGAGATTGTTTTTGTAGCAACAGATGCCCATAAATTAGTTAAACATAAAAGAAGTAATATTTCTTTAGACAATTCAGCCTCTTTTATTATACCGAAGAAGCCACTTAACATTCTTAAAAATAATATTAATGAAGAATCTGATGTTAAATTAGAATTTAATGACACTAATGCTCTATTTAGTTTTAATAATGTTACTATTATTTGTCGTTTAATTGATGGCAAGTATCCAAATTATGAAGCTGTTATTCCTAATGAGAATCCTAACAAGCTTACTATTAAAACATCAGATTTATTGAATTCTATAAAAAGGGTTTCTATTTATGCAAATAAGACAACCCATCAAATTAGGTTAAAACTTGCCGGAAGCCAAATTCATATTACTTCAGAAGATATAGATTTTGCAAATAAGGCAGATGAAAGGCTGTCTTGTGAATATGAAGGAGAAGACATGGAAATAGGTTTTAATGCTAGATTTGTTATTGACATGTTAAATAATATAGGAGCAAATAAAATATTAATAGAAATGAGTGCTCCTAATAGAGCTGGGATTATATTACCACTTGATGGGCAAGAAGAAGGAGAAGAAACTTTAATGCTGGTTATGCCAGTAATGTTAAATTCATAAATTTATTATAATGAAAAAGATTATACTTTTTATATTGCTTCTTTCAAATTTAGGCTTAACAGCCCAAAGCCTTATACCAACACGTATCGGAATAAAATTAGGAACTAATTTAGATAATGTGCGAATTATTGCAGAAGAAGGTGTTCAACCAACAAGTAATTCTTCTATTTCTGGAATAATAGGAGGTCTATGTGTTTATATTCCATTGTCTGATAAATGGTATATTAATCCTGAATTATTATATGCACAAAAAGGCTCTCCTTTTAGCTACAATTTTATTCATGATTATACTGTGAATGAAAGAACTGAATATGAAATTGAAAACACACTTGTACTTTCTTATCTACAATTAAACCCTACTCTTAGTTTTAAAGCAAATGACTATTTAGCTCTTAATTTCGGACCTTCTGCAGCTTTTCTTATAGGAGAGAACTATACTATTAATAAAGAACTAATAACAGGTAATGAAGGTACAGGAGTTAATGAGTTGTTAGAAGATGACCTTTATTCATCTGAATCTCTAGATATAGGTATAAATGTGGGTATAACATATTTTATCAAAGACAATCTTCTTTTAGAAGCTATGGCTTATACAGGCCTTATAGATGTTGGAGAACTTGAAAAACCATATCAACAAAATACAGGCTCTGATTCTGCTGAGTTTAAGATCAGAAATCAAGGTGTAACTTTAGTTTTCTCGTATTTATTTTAGATTATTCTTTTTTCTAATCTACCATTAATAAAAAATGGTATAATATTTGATGTGATAGTAGGGTTTAAACAGAATTTAGTATCCTTAATTACTTCTACAGATTGATTTCTTTTTCTATAAGCGGAATTCTCTAAAAAACGAAACAAATCTGATTGAGCTGACCTTAATAATGTTTGTGATGCAGATAAAGAATCACAATTAGAAATATATTTATTAGAATCTAAAATAAGGGTTGCTAAATCTCCTGCAAAAATAGAATCTTCTAGATTAAAACGATTTTTCCATCCAGAACATAGAATAACAATATCTTTTTGCTCTTGAATTAAATACCTTTTTACAGCATCTATATTAATATATGATGCTGTAATTAATATGTTTTCTTTTGCTTTATGAATTGCTTTTGTTCCATTTGTAGTAGTTAATACTAATTCTTTTTCTTTTATGTCCTTATTCATATAGTGATGTGGAGAATTTCCAAAGTTAAAACCTTCTATAATTTTTGTGTTACGCTCAGCTGCAATAATATAATTCTCTTTTTCTTTATAAGAAAGTGCCTCTTCTAATGTTTCTACAGGGATTACACTTTTTATACCATATTCAAAGGCTGTTGATATTACTGTTGTTGCTCTAAGGATATCTACTACTACTACTATTAAATTTTCTTTATTGTAATAATGAAAAAGATCTGGTGAAAAGCAAACAGATATTTGTTTTTTTTTATTCATTATTCTTAACAAAAGGTAATGAAGTTATTTTTGCTTTTATTTTTTTATTTCTAATAAGAATAAATAATTCTTTATTTTCTTCTATATATTCTGAATTAATATATCCTAATGCTATACTTTTACCTAATGTAGGAGACATAGTCCCAGAAGTTATAACCCCAATCTTTTCCTCACCTTTATTAAGAATACAATAATCTTTACGAGCAATACCTCTATCAAGAAGTTCTAAACCAACTAGCTTTCTTTTCACTCCATTTATTTGTTGATTTTTTAAGAAGTCAGAATTAATAAAATCTTTTGTAAATTTTGTTACCCATCCTAAACCTGCTTCTATTGGTGATGTAGATTCATCTATATCATTCCCGTATAGACAAAAACCTTTTTCTAATCGCAAAGTATCTCTAGCAGCTAGACCGATAGGCTTTAACTCTATGGATGTGTTAAAAAGTATATTCCAGAGATCTTTCACATCATTATTATTTACATATAATTCAAAACCTAATTCTCCAGTATATCCTGTTCTTGATATAATAACATTATTTATACCTGCAATATTTCCAATTTTGAAATTATAATATTTTATATCATTTAATGCAAGATCTGTAATTTCTCTAAGTAATTGAATTGATTGTGGTCCTTGTATAGCCAATAAAGAATACTCTGCAGATTTATCATCAATTTGGCAGTCAAAATTATTATTTTTCTTTATCCACTCAAGATCCTTTTCTATATTAGAAGCGTTTAATACTAATAAATAATTATCTTTTGATATCATATATAATAAAAGATCATCTACAATTCCTCCATCTGTATTGGGTAAATATGTGTATTGAACTTTTCCTGGTGATAATTTACTTACATCATTTGATGTAATATATTGTAAAAACTCTTCTGATTTATCACCACTTATAAAAACTTCTCCCATGTGAGAAACATCAAAGACTCCTACTTTATTTCTTACAGTATAATGTTCTGCTTTTACACCTTCATATTGAATAGGCATATAATAGCCAGCAAAATCAATCATTTTCGCACCTAATTCTTCATGTTCATTGGATAATATTAACTTCTTCATATTACTAGCTTTTTATTCAAAGATTATCTTTTGATTAATAATTCCTTCTTCTATATTAATGCTAATAAAATATAATCCTTTGCTGTATTCTGAAAGATCAATAGAGATAATTTCATTCTTACTTACATTATTTATTATTTTTTCTGTAATTATCTCTCCCAATATATTATGAAGAATTAAAGAGCCATTATATTGTTCATTAAACTTTATAAATATAATCTGATTAGTTGGATTTGGAAAAATATCTATACCATATGTAATTTCATTGATTGTATTAATATTATCTACCATATAAAAAGCCGTATCTGATACACACCCGTTTATATCTGTTACAACACACCAATATATTCCATTAGATGTAGGGGTTATAGAATCTGTGTTCTCAGTTGTACTCCATTCAAATAAAAAGGGAGATGTTCCTACTACATTAGCATACAATACAGCGTCATTCTGATCAATGAAAAGATTAATATCTGAAATTATGATATCTGTTGTTAATATACTATCGCATCCAGAATTTGACATTAATGTATCTGTATATATTCCAGATGAATTATACATATTATTTCCTATTACTATGGAGTCGTCTTCACACAAATGAATATTCTGACTCTGATAAATATTATTTATAACTGTTAAATTAGTATTTATAATACTATCACATCCACTTGCTGTTTGTAATGTATCTGTAAAATTTCCAGATATACTATAAGTATTATTTCCTACAATAATATTTTCCCCTGTACAAATTGAAATATTCTGTGAGATTGTGTCTGTTTGAGTAATAATTGCTTCTACTGCTGTAATTTCTGATAAACAAGGATCTAAAACCACCTCCCAGTCATAAAAGAAATAATAATAACCTGCAGATGCATTAGTGCCTGTGATAGAAACTATATTACCAATATTATAGGGAAATATTGCCCCAGAACTTGTTCTAAATAAATCAGAATTAGGAGCACTAACTCCTAATTGCATATTACTTTCTATAGGAAGATCAAAATTCAGGTAAATTCTAACACCATTAGGAGCATATGGAATATTAACTGTAGTATCTTCTATTACTAAATTACTACTATTTCGTAATTCAATCGTACGATTACCAGAAGAATTTGAATATACTAAAACAGAAACTAATTTAGAATTTCTATAATTATCAAATACTAAATGTCTATCTCCTTGAAAGAAGCTTCCAGCACCAAAATTATTATCTGAAGGACCTCCATTTATAATAGAAAAATTATAGGCAGATTGAGCATAATATGTTGTTGAATTACTTAATATAGGAGTGGTGTAGGAATTTCCTGTGAATAATAAGTTATTTGCTAAAGAATCACTATACCAATTTATAAGACCATTATTTATATTTGCTGTTAATATTAAAGAATTTACGCCACAACTTACAGCATTATTCGTTGATAAATTTAAATCTAATATTGTAATAAGATTATTTAAAACCAGAGAGTCTGTTCCAAATTGGTTTGTTGTAATTAATTTTATAGTATATATACCACTATTTGAATAAGTATGAATAGGATTCTGTAAGGATGATGTATTACCATCTCCAAAATCCCATAACCAGCTTGTAGGGCCATTTGTTGAAAAATCTGAAAAAGATATAGTGTTGTTACAGCTTATAGAATCACTAATTGAAAAATTAGTAACAGGAGGAGCTGAAGGAAAACTACAACTCCAATTAGCTTCAAATCCACTTCCATTAACAGCTTGATCTGCATGTAAATATACTGTAATTGCACCTCCAGAAGAAACAATAGTTCCTGGACTACCAGTTAATGTATTACAATATTGACCTAAAGAAGGGGCACTTGTGTCTGCTCCATCAAATATCTCTAAATAATCCCAATTACAATAAGTTTGTGAGCTAGGAGCTTCAATATCAAAAGAGGTGAAATTTAAGGTTATTTGATTGCTTCCAGGAGGAGAAATGGTTACCCAAGAATTATTATTATCAAAATAATTACCATTAGGACCTCCAACATCATATAAATTTCCATAACAATTAGTTTGTGTATTTCCTGCACCACTTACAGGTAATGTAATAATACATGGATTATTAGGATCAACACTAATAATCTGCTGTTGAATAATACTATCTGTTCCTAAAGGTCCATTTGCAATTAATTTCACGGTAAATGTTCCAAATGAATTATATGTATGTGTTGGATTAGCAGAAGTTGATGTAGATCCATCTCCAAAATCCCAATAATAAGAAGTAGAATAATATGAATTATTAAAGAAGGTTACATCTGCAGGTGTATTGCAAAAAACAGAATCACTATAAGAAAAATTAGCAATAGGAGGAGAAGTTATCTCTAAATTAATATTCCATAATCCTCTTCCATAAGTAGCAGCAATTAATTTATTAGACTGATATTGAATCTCTAATTCAGTAACAATCACATTTGGTAAACTATTATTATTAAATTGGTTCCAATCATTTAATGTAGAATCACTTCTATATACACCTAAGTCTGTCCCTATATATACTGTTTCTAAAGAATCATTTTTATCTAGTTCAATACAATTAACAGGAAGATTAGGTAGAGTACCTGATATATTTATCCAATTATTCCCTCCATCAAGAGTTTTATAAACTTTTTCTCCTGATGTATATCCAGAAAATGTTACCCAAGCTTTATTCTCATCTGTAGGATGCACAATAATATAACTAATATATTTATACGGTAAATTATTATTAATTTGTATCCAATTATTTCCTCCATCTGTAGTTTTAAAAACGTTTGCACCATCAGTAAAATAAATCACATCAGGATTTGAAGCTGAGATGCCTATTTCATCTATTTTTCCTCCATTAGTTTCTCCATTTGTAATTACACTCCAATTATTTCCTCCATCTGCAGTTTTATATAACTCATCATAACCTGCATAAATAATATTTGGATTATTTTTATCTAATTCATAAGGAGTTTCCCAAGCCCCATTATTTGAAGGAGCAATAGAAGAAAAACTATTCCCTCCATTAGTAGATTTACGTATATCTCCATAATATACTTCTCCATACATAATATTAGCATTTGTATAATCAATAATACACTCCATACCATCTCCTCCAATCACTGCTGACCAATTTGATGGTTCTTTCAATAATGTGCCATTATCTTGTGATCCAGTAATTACTTTGTCTTGTACAGTTTGTGAAACACCTAGACTATAAAATTGAGATATCTGTAAACCATCAGAAATATCAGTCCAAGTAATACCATTATCAGAAAAATATAATCCTCCATCATTTCCAGAATAAATTCTATTATCTAAAAGGTTGTATTTTAACATATGTATATCTGCATGCATATACTCTGCCCCTCCTCCTCCATACCAATGTGTATTTATATTCCAACTCTGTCCGCCATTAGTTGATTTCCAGCAATTTACTCCTCCAACAAATACGATTTGTTCATTATTAGGATCTACAGCCAAAGCTAGATCATACCATGCTTGCCCATCGTTATCAGATCCAGTTGTTGACCAGCCTAATAAATTAGGACTATCTGATTGCTGTGTCCAGTTTGCTCCTTCATCAGTTGACTTATATAAACCATAAAAGCCATTATTATTATCACCAAATAAAGCATATACAACTGATGGATTGTCAGGTGTAACAGCAACACAAGCTCTTACAACATTGTTTGTAGAAGGTAAACCATTTCCAGCTTGAAACCAATTTATACCATTATCAAGTGATTTATATATTGATGTATTACCCTTTGAAGCTCCATAAATAATATTTGTATTTGTAGAATGAAACTCAATATCTGTCATATTTATAGAAGAAAGAGTATGTGCAAAATTAACACCATTATCTGATGACCTATAAATACCATTACTAGTAGCTACAATTATCACATCAGTATTATTTGGATCAATAAGCACTCTATTTCCTCTATAGTAGTTAGTAATGTTAAAAGAAAGACCTGTAGTTGTAAAAGATGCGCCTCCATCTAATGATTTCATTAATCCATAAGAATAGGTATCTCCTCCATCTCTATCTCCAGTAATAATATATATTTCATCAGGGTTATTAGGATTGATTGCAATATCTGAAACTCCTAAATTTGTTAAAAAATCTGTTGTTGTTTCCCAAGTTTGTCCTCCATTAATTGATTTCCAAAATCCGCCAGCAGGTGCTCCTATATAGATTATATTAGGATTTGTTGGGTGAAATGCTATAGTATTTACTCTTCCTATACCTCTTTTTCTTCCACTTGATTCTAGAGGAACATTGTCCGGCCCAATTTGAGACCAGATATTAGGAGGAGTCATATTAAAAGCATTATTATTTATTATTTGATTTTCCTGAAATAATAATTCAGGATGTTGAATTCCATCAGGAAATACTCTAGGACGTATAAAATTTTCCCATCTTTTAAATTGTTTCCACCCTTTTCCTTTTTCAATAGTTTTAGTTCTCCAATAATCTTCAAATTCTTTTTGTGTATCATAAAAATTATTATTTGGATCTTGCATCATATCAATCCAACTTTGAGAGAATAAAGTAAAAGGAAATAATAATAAAATTAGTAATGTCTTTTTCATATAGTCTTTTATCAATTAATTACAAATACAAAAATAAAAAAAAGCAGACAAAAGTCTGCTTTATAAATTTCATTAAATATGAAATTTTTATATTTATTATTCTTCTAAAGATTCAATTCTTTATTTTCTTTAGTTTATTGAAGGATTAGTTTCTTATTAATTACACCATTATTAGTTGTAATTTCTAAGAAGTAAACTCCTTTAGTATAAGTAGCTAAATCAACTTGCTTAGTGTATTCACCTATAAACTGTTGTAAGTTTTCAGTGTATACAACCTCACCAACTACGTTGATTATTCTAACTTCTAGATCTTGAACATCTTCTGACGTAAATGATACGTTAAAGATATCTCTAGATGGGTTAGGATAAACATCTAAGTTGTTGATAGCTGTTCCACCTTCCATTCTTACTACAGTAGGCTGAGTCCAGAAAATAAGTGGTGTCCAACCATCTGCACGATACAGACCTCCTGCTGGATCACACCATGTTCTTGACTGACCTCTATAGGTTTCACCAGGTACTAGACCGTTCTTGTTTCTAGTATAAGTACCGTAGTTTACTCCAAATCCACCAGCAGACTGCCAATCAGCACCTGTAGGGTTTGAAATACTATCTACTCTTAACTTAATACGAACAAAACTATACACTCCATTACTATTATCCCAATCGAATTGAGCTCTAGTAGTAAGTGGTGTACTTACACTAAAGTTACCTACCTGAGGACATAAT